>CAZVEP010000398.1:0-1001 GCA_964625635.1 uncultured Rhodohalobacter sp. | reverse complement strand
GACCTGGCTGAATTTGATTCACGATCAGTTTCATCCTCTGGATCCTCTATTTCGATATCACCCAGGGAAGTTGACGACATTTCTTTTTCTGGTGCAGCCTCAGCTTGTGATTTCTTCTGAGGCTGGCCGATCAGCCCGGCGAGATCGCGGGCGACTGATTCAACTTCAGTGCGGTATTTTTCCTCAGTGCTCGATTTTGAATCTGCAAATTTCTTCTTAATCCAATCCGAGTTTTTTGAAATCAAAACTTTAGCCGCAAAAAAGACAGCTATCGCAACTATGGAATTGACAAAATAGTTTATGGGCAGTGCAAATAGAGTAACGACTGCAGCGATAAAGGGGATGTAGGGTAGAAATCCGGTAACAGAATCTGTGTTTTCAAAGCTTGTGCCATATATGTTTTTCTTTGCTACCCGAATCCTGATTTTATCGTCTCTTGGCTGAATAAGCACCCGAATATCTTCAGTCCCCATTTCACTTAGCTTTTGCCATTCAAGACTTTTCCCGGTTCGCTTCACTTTACTCTGCTGATCGGTATCTAGCGAGGCATCGTTCATAATGTTATCCATCCAGCTCACTTTTTCGTGAGTGGCGTTATAGCGATGGTTTAGATCGGCAATTACTAAGTCGGCAAGATCATCTGTGAAATCTCCATCAACCCACTGCTCGGCAATGACTTCGTTTTCTTTTACTGTTGATGTTTGAGAGTCCGTTTTTTGCTGGCCTGATGGAGACAGTTCGCCGGCTGCTTTGCGGACATTTTCCGGATCGAGGCCGGCATCTACGGCTATCTGTGAAAGTTCATCGAGGCTGAGCCCCGGCCCTCCTTCAACA
The DNA here is from genome assembly GCA_964625635.1 of uncultured Rhodohalobacter sp. Lineage (GTDB taxonomy): Bacteria > Bacteroidota > Rhodothermia > Balneolales > Balneolaceae > SW132. The sequence goes on along the minus strand of CAZVEP010000398.1, from coordinate 167 downwards.
GCATCAAAGTCGTTCGATTGTTTCGATTCAAGCTCGGCTGCCCGTTTAAAAATCCTGGCAACTTCTTTTTCGCTGTAATTCTCTTTGGCCATTACTCAGTGGTGTTGGATGTGGAATATCGGATGATATTTAAAAGTAATAAGCTACGACAAAAATCCAACTCTGTT
>CAZVEP010000397.1:0-1005 GCA_964625635.1 uncultured Rhodohalobacter sp. | reverse complement strand
GGAATATCGGATGATATTTAAAAGTAATAAGCTACGACAAAAATCCAACTCTGTTGCGGCAATTCTTAATTTTGATCTTTGCGTATTAACGGTTTCGAGGTGGAAAAGTGGGCTTAGTGCACTTCTGGGTGCCGGATGGTTGGCCACGAAGCCACGATGACTCGAAGTAACAAGAAGAGATTGGATGCTTTTAAGGATGAGTAGTTCTTCGTGAACTTCGAGTCTTGGCGCCTTCGTGGTAGAAAAAAAGGTCTGGTGCATTTCCGGGTGCCGGGTGATTTGCCACGAAGTCACGAGGACCCGAAGAAGCACGAAGGGTATTGCTGTATGTAAGGGTTAGTATCTCTTTGTGTACTTTGCGTCTTTGAGCCTTCGTGGTAAAAAGCGGTATGTTGTAGCTGTTCAGAAATCAGATGGATGGCCACGAAGCCACGATGACTCGATGGAGCACGAAGAGTAGAATTGTTGATTAAAGAATCATCCTTTTAATTCCATCTTTTATCAAGGGAACATTGAAATTAATTAGATACCCGAGATTTTTTCCAGTCAGTTTCATCTGGCTCAATAATTGTGCCTGCCATACCGGATGCACATTTTCCAAAGCTTTGAGTTCGCAAACCACAAGGTCATTCACCATGACATCAAGTCTCAGCCCCTCATCAAATGTTTTATCTTCAAAAGTTATGGGTATATCAATCTGCCTTTGTACGTTATAGCCATTTTTTGATAAAACATGACAAAAACAAACCTCATAAACCCGCTCAAGCAGTCCCGGACCTAACGTTTTGTGCACATAAAATGCAGCGTGAACGACAGCGCGTCCAATGTCTTCCTCTTCGCGTGATAGTGTGGATTTAATTTTTAGTTGGTGCTGATCATTTTTATTCATGATACCCTGGTTGATTTCTTACTCTTGATAACTGTATGAACTTACTATACAGAACGCCTTACAGTAAAAGATGAAATAACTTTGTGTACTTCGTGCCTTAGCGCCCTCGTGGTAAA
>CAZVEP010000396.1:0-1006 GCA_964625635.1 uncultured Rhodohalobacter sp. | reverse complement strand
TTTTTCAATATTGGTAAAAGTAAAGCCAAACTGCAGGAAGAAAGCGACGACCGCACCACTTTTGATGACGTGGCCGGAGTTGAGGGTGCCAAAAAAGAGCTCAGCGAAATTATCGAATTCCTTAGAAATCCCGAAAGATTTGAAAAGCTTGGAGCAAACCTTCCAAAAGGCATACTGCTGCTGGGCCCACCCGGAACGGGTAAAACGCTTCTGGCACGTGCCGTTGCCGGAGAGGCTGATGTCCCATTCTTTACGATTACAGGTTCTGATTTTATGGAGATGTTTGTAGGTGTGGGTGCCAAGCGGGTTCGCGAGATGTTTAAAAATGCGAAGGAAAAATCACCCAGCATCATCTTTGTTGATGAAATTGACTCCATCGGCCGGAAGCGGGGTGCAGGTCTTGGCGGAGGTCACGATGAGCGGGAGCAGACGCTTAACCAGCTCTTGTCCGAGCTCGACGGGTTTGAACAAAATGATAATGTGGTTGTCATCGGGGCAACCAATCGTCCCGATATACTTGATAAAGCTCTTCTTCGCCCGGGACGGTTCGACCGGCAGATTAGTGTTGATTTACCAACACAGGGAGCCCGGGAAGAGATATTGAAGATACATGCCCGAAATAAATCCATAGGCGATGATGTGGATTTCGGCAAGGTTGCAAGGGGCACACCGGGATTCACAGGGGCCGACCTTGAAAACCTGCTCAATGAGGCATCGTTTAATGCCGGGCGTGATGAACGGCGAACTATTACGATGGACGACATTGAAAAAGCGCGGGACAAAGTGATGATGGGGCTCAAGAAAGAGGGGGTTCGCATCAGTGACAGGGAGAAGAAAATGCTGGCATATCATGAGGCAGGCCACGCTATTGTAGCAGCATCTCTGCAAAATTCTGACCCGCTGCATAAAGTCACTATTATACCACGCGGCAAAGCTATGGGCGTTACTCAACAGCTTCCCGAGAAAGAGAAATACATCTATGAAAAAGATTACCTGCTCGACCGTC
>CAZVEP010000395.1:0-1015 GCA_964625635.1 uncultured Rhodohalobacter sp. | reverse complement strand
ACAAACCAGGAATACACGGTGATTGTAACTAATCGCGAACGTATTCAGGAATCATTTGGCAGAATCGCATATGCAGTAAATCTAAATAGTTACAATGGCGGATTTATTGCATTCGACACTGTCTTGTCCACTACTCTACAGCCGAATGAGTCTAAAACATACTCTTTCCAGAATGAAATACCTCGCAATGAGATATCTATTTCAGCTGTTGGGTTTGATGACATAGATCAACCAGTATACATCCTTGATCCAAAAAATAGAAGACCAAGAATACTTTTCAATGGTTCACAAAGCGATTACCCAACTACACTCGACGATCGTGGTAATTACTTATTAATAACCGAAGAAAATAACAGTGAAAGTTCGATACCTATAGATCTAAGTATAGTAAATTTAGAATGGCCTGAAACTTTGCCAACTATTACGAATGGAACAAACACGGTTGAAGGCGAATTACGAGTAAATGGTGATATCGATCGTTTTGATTTTACAGAATATTCCAATGGTAATTTAAAAATTTCACTCTTACCAACAGAATCTAACAGCATTGATGACTCTGGCAATTTAAAAATTCGTTTAAATACTACTAGAGATCCTGTCAGACTAATTACACCTGAATTTGAAGATACGTCACCTGAGGGACCTGAACTATATATTTGGGAGGGTCGAATTAGCCCAAGTGTAGAATACAGAATACATGTATGGGACCAAGCTGCTATAACTTCAGGTAACTTTAAACTTGAAATCGAATTTACCCCTGATCCGTAAAACAACTTGGATAGTTTATTAATAAAAAAACCCGCAGAACTGACATCCTGCGGGTTTTTTTTATATCTGAAAGAAATTAGAACGACATCAATTATGAGCCGGAACCATACTTTACGGTACAGCCGTAAGGCGTGTTTGTTTTCACGTCCATCTCTTCCCCATTCATGAGGCTACTCATGGCGGCATCTATGAAGTTGTGTGCTCATTCGAGTGAGCTTGGGCGAGCTGATGGTTTGTCATCAATGGC
>CAZVEP010000394.1:0-1016 GCA_964625635.1 uncultured Rhodohalobacter sp. | reverse complement strand
CACCAAGATCGAAAAGAATAATTGAGTGAGCGTTTTCATCATTTTCAAACGAGTTGATCTCCCACTGTTCAGGTGATACTTCTCCCCACTCCTGAATATATTGAGCTGAGGTAGGTCTATTTAAAAAGCACAGAATTAAGATTAGAAATAGTAGTTTTTCGCGCATGGTAACTCCCCCGTTAAATAGCATTGATTTTCAAAGATTATATATATTTAAAATTGAAAATGCCAAGCCGGGGTGGTCGATATGCTAATTACGATGATATAAAGTATTGATATTTAATATCTTGAAAAAATTCGGTTGATTGGGCTTCGGGCGAGGCATGTCCGCTAATGCGCGGGCTAAACGTTTAAACTTAATTAAGTATTCTATGCTTTGATTCTAAGGAGATGAAAAGTTGCATTTAAGTTTTTTGGGCAACCATTAGGAAAATGGGAAATAGTTTAGTTTCACCGTTTTCATTTATCTCTTGTTCCATTTTGTAGGCTGTGGAAAAATTAATTTTTGTAAAGCCCAGTTCCTCCGCCAAACTTGCTAACTGTTTTCGATCAAAACCTTTATGAACGTCATCAACATCATGACCATGAAAGGAGCCATCTTCTTTATCAAGATCAGCTAGACAAAGGTATCCACCAGGATTTAGCAACTCATAAAATTTGTTGAGGATTAGTCGTGTATCTGGAATGTGGTGGAGAGTCATCATAGTATAAACTAAATCAAAACGCTTGTCGGGTAACGGATCGCTTGTCAGATCAAGTTTGACTGATTTCATATTATCAGCTGATCTCGTTCTTATTTTGTCCCGCAGGACTCCTAGCATTCCTGTCGAACTATCAGCTAAAGTGATGGGACCTATTTTTTTCCGGAGTTCGAAACTAAGCTGCCCAGTTCCACAGCCATACTCGAAAGCAGACATGTTGTTAGAAAGTGGGACCTGTGAACTAATAACATTCGCAATACTTCTTGCGCGTTCTTGACTTTCAGGAGTATCCCAATCTTTGGCTTCTTCATCAAA
>CAZVEP010000393.1:0-1021 GCA_964625635.1 uncultured Rhodohalobacter sp. | reverse complement strand
ATTCGCCAGAAACTGATTGATTCCGGCTCTTTTACAAAGTATCTGCTGTACGCCATCGGAGAGATTCTGCTGGTAGTGATCGGGATTTTGATTGCCCTGCAGGTGAATAACTGGAATGAAGAGAGAAATGATGTAGCTGAAGCTGAACAGCTCACTGAACGATTGATCAATGATATCTCGAATGATAAGGAGAGGCTTAATTACAGGATAACATTCTTCAAAACCGTGATGGACTTTGCAACACAGGCAAACGAGGAGACTGAATTGAAAAAGGCCTCTGATGTATACGAAAAGTGGGAGTATCTCCTGGCGGTTTTCCATACCAGCCAAACCTGGCCCTTTATGCCGGCCGACGCAACCTACAATGAAATACAGAACTCCGGGTTGCTTGGATATCTGGGTGAAAGTGACATCCAGAATCTCCTTTCCAGCTATTATATCGATAACCCCCTGCAGTTGAATCAACTTGTGGGAGGCACGCAAGCGTACCGCGATTATAGCAGAAGTCTTATTCCGGTAACTATACAGAAGTATATCTGGAAAGAGTGTTTTGAAATCAGAGGTCTTGATCTGCAGATTTTCGGGGATTGTGAGTTGCCAGCCGGTGAAGAAGCTGATATTGAAAAGGTGTATGATATGATTTCCGGTGATCCCAATTTCCCGCCATTGCTTACAAGACGTCATGCCACCTTATTGATTCGGGAGCAAATACAATCCGATATGCTGAAGGTAGCCGACAACGTAATAAACCAACTGAAAAAATAAACATGCTTCGCTTCTTACGACAACTCTTATCGGGAGGTCTATCTGATAGCTGTCTTTTCTCTTGTAAGGTGATGTTGTGACAAATGTTGTCACAACAATCTGTGTATTCCAGGAATAAAGCTTTCCTGAAAAAGATGCGGGATAACTAAATTGCATAAAAAAACCCCTGTAAGGTTGCATCAATTTGCCTTACAAGGGTTTAAGTAGTAGTACACCCGACAAGATTCGAACTTGTAACCGCCTGATTCGTAGTCAG
>CAZVEP010000392.1:0-1028 GCA_964625635.1 uncultured Rhodohalobacter sp. | reverse complement strand
TTATTTTTTTGGTACCGCTTCCAAAAGGTAACGATTTTTTGCCTGTTTTCATTTATACGGTTTCAAATTTTTACGTGAACGAAAGGTCTATTTTATGATGAGATAGCTTGTCTGTCAAAGTGGTTGAGGCTCAATTGCTAATGAATCTTAAAAGAATGGAACAATGTGATCTGAAAACTGTTATTAATAATGAATGCAATACTAAATTAAATACTGAACCAATTATGTTTACTAAAAAATCGTCTCTTCTAATTGCACTATTACTTTTTGTAGGAGTTGGATGTTCATCTCCGGGAAGTCTGACATCTGAAGAGATTACTAATGTTGCCGGAGTAGTTATTACAGCAGACTATGATCGTGTTGCCAATGCTGAGCTGCATTTTATGGCAGATGATCTTCGTACTACTACAACTTCTGACGGAACCTTTGTTCTACATGAGGTAAGTGTTGGTACGCAAACAGTTTCTGTAAATTCAGAGTCTCATGGAACTGTTGAAAAAGAAGTTGATATAGTAAACGAAGGAACCAGACTTGAAATTAAACTCGATTAACAAAATCGATAGTTAAGAATTAAAAAAGGCTCTCCGGATTAATTTTCGGAGAGCCTTTTTTTATAAGATTGAGGTTGTTTTAACCAAAATTCCACGTCACGCCACGACCAATTTCAGGATCGGGAAATTCCCAGCTTACCGCTCCCTGATCGCACGCATACATACACGTTCCACATTCTATACAGTCTTCCACCTGAAAATGGACTTTGCCATTTTCATCTTTGGTATAGCAGTTGGCAGGACAAACATAGGTGGTGCAGTGGTGTGGACAGGTTGAGTTGCAAATATCTGTTTCAACCTTAATGTGTGGTTTAATCTCAGATTTCGCCTGATTACGGTAGCTTACCAATCCAAGTCGTTCGGGTAAAGTCAGGAGTTTCATGGCTTATTTTTTAATTAAAACTTGTAGATGTTTAAAAATTTCTCACGTCTCACGTCTAAAGTGCTTTCGCACCTTTTGCTCCTATCTTAACGAGA
>CAZVEP010000391.1:0-1029 GCA_964625635.1 uncultured Rhodohalobacter sp. | reverse complement strand
TCACTTTTCCCTTCTGCCTTTTCCCTAATCCACTCCCTCCTCCTCCACAATCTCACCCGCCATTCTAGGCCTCACTTTCTGCAGATGACTGATCGCAAAGTGCCGTCCAACGGCTAGGGTATCGCCGGGGCTGATGTCTTCATTGTTGATAATTGCCCAGTCGGAGGTTTCGATTTCGGGTTCTACATAGACCCACTCTACGGTGTCGCCGTTAAGTTTGAAAACCAGTGTCCGGCCGCCATCGCGTTCAAGGATCGCTGATCGCGGCACACGGGCGATGCCTGAATGAGATTCGATCTGAATGCGGCCCTCAACGGTCATGCCCGGACGAAAACTTCGATTGGCATTATCAACTTCAATTACCACTTTACCCGTTTTCGACTCAGAGTCCACTACCGGACTGATTGCCCTGACTACACCCGTTTTTCTTGCACCGGATTGGGAAACCAGCTCGGCGTTCATGCCTTCTTCAAGACGCAAAAGCTCTGATTCTAATACATCCAGGCGGACCCTTACCACACTATCATCAATCAATCGCCCCACTTCATTACCAGCTTGCAGATATGCGCCTATTGAAATGCGTTCGGGTACAGACAAATGACCTGAAAACGGTGCCCTGACAGTGGTATAAGACAAATCAAGCCTGGCTCTGTCCAATGCTGTTTCTGCAGCAGCAAGGCCTGTAGTTATACGTACCATCCGGTCGTCATCCATTGTGTCAGTATTGCCAGCAGCTCCACTATTTCTGGAACTTCGCTGATTGCTTTCTATTGTATAGGCCGCAAGTGCTGATTCATATTCATTTTGTGCTTCCTCAAGCTGATACTGCCACTCTTCATCATCAAACTGAAGCAGGAGATCCCCCTGCTGAACCCGTGCTCCGTCCTCCAGCGTTGTTGCCTCAACAAATCCGCCTATCCTTGGCAGGATAATAATTTCCCTGATCGCTTCCACCACGCCCTGGCTTTCGATATAAACATTCAAATCGCGGTCATCCGCCATCGAAAATATCACTTCCGGCAGAATTTC
>CAZVEP010000390.1:0-1029 GCA_964625635.1 uncultured Rhodohalobacter sp. | reverse complement strand
AACAACATCGAAGAGATGGGCAAACCCATGCGCACTGATGGCAGCATGATACCGCCGATGAAAATTCGCGACTTTACGTTTAGCAGTCTGTCTGACGCGGTTTAATTTATAAGACCTTCAGAAAATGGTATTTTCTATAGCGTGAATTAATTGAGAAAACCATTTAGCTATGAGGTTGCCAAAAAAATGGATTTGATAGTTGGACGTCTTGAAACAAAGGCGTACTTCGTGAAGCTTCAGGTTTTTGTGCCTTCGTGGCGATAACTATCGATTTTAGCCACGAGGACACGAAGTCCCGAAGCAACACGAAGTAATCTTAACTCAAACTTTTTATGACTTTGCTAGATAATTTAGGTTGAATTGCGGTAACCATACTTTATGAACAGCCTTATCTCCTGCTCTGTATGTGTTTCTTGATATCATGTAATTTTCTGGACATGCAAACTGTTGACTATCCTGGAACAAACCTCCCACTGCTAGCTGATCCCAATCTGCAGTTATGAATCGAAAAGACTTTCTTAAAAAAAGTGCGGCACTTGGAGCAGGGCTTTCCCTTGCGCCGAATGTTCTTTTTGGTTCTGGCCGGGCAGCAGGTTCGAACCCGGATTTCTTCTTTACCCGGATTCGCTATGATTCGGGGAATTGGTTTGTGGATGAACGGATGCCCTCAAACCTGCTTCATTCACTTGTTGAATACACCACACTTTCTATCGATCAGGATGAGAAAGTTGTTCCGCTGGCAAGTGATCGAATCCTGGAATCACCGTTTTGCTATATCACCGGCCACAGACTCGTTCAGTTTTCATCCCGTGAAAGGGAGAATTTTGAAAAGCTCGTATACAATGGCGGTTTTATCTTTGCTGATGACTGCAACCATGATGTAGACGGTCTCTTTGCGAAATCATTTGAAGAGCAGATGGCCGAGATGTTTGGGGTTAATGCACTGAAGAAAATTCCCAATGATCATCCGATCTACCGGTCGTTTTTTGAGTTTGAGGATGGCCCGCCTACTGCCGCCGTGGAGATGAA
>CAZVEP010000389.1:0-1029 GCA_964625635.1 uncultured Rhodohalobacter sp. | reverse complement strand
GCATCAATGTTCGCCTGATCGGCGGCTGATCCGAATGTATTAATTGCTACTACCGTGGCAATACCAACGATAATAGTTACCAAGATTACGAGTAAGAGTTGTTGTTGACCCATGATGTACTCCGAATTGTTGTTTTATTATTAGTTTAAATCGCAAATTATTTGCAATTCTTTAATTCATAGATTGCTTCAATCTACAAGAGAAACCGATGTTTGAATTGTTACAGATTAGATTAACTTTTTCTAATTTTATTCTAAGAGTGATCAATAAAAAACTGACGTCTTCGTATGTACGAAGTAGTTAATCCTATCTTTTTTCACCTCTTTAAGTAAATAAAGAAGCAATTCTAACATTTCTACTTTATCGGCTCTATACGTTTAAAACATTAATTGTCTTTAACATACAGTGGAAGAAATGGCAGACTAATTATGAAATTATTTTAATAATTAGCTGTTTTATGTCTTCCTGCAACATTTATCGGTAGGCTCAAAATCTTCTTAAATTTTTTTTCACTATTGTACTATTTAACTGATCATCGATAAGTCCTTATTTCTTATTACCATCTTCCATCAGAAACCTTTGTGTTATCAGGATCTACATTTATATTTGACCCCATCAGAAACAAGAAGTTTTTAACCCAATATTATGCAAGAACTTACAGGAACCATCCTTGACCCCATCAACCGCCGATCATTTACCGGGAAGATCACATTTCATAACGGCATCATCTTATCGGTTATGGAAATTCCGGCTGAAAAGGCATCTCATCGTATCATTGCTCCCGGCTTTGTAGATTCACACATTCACATTGAAAGCTCTATGCTTGTGCCCTCGGAATTTGCACGACTAGCCGTTCGTCACGGTACGGTTGCTACTGTCTCAGATCCACATGAAATTGCCAATGTATGTGGCTTGGACGGAATCAATTACATGATCGATAATGGCGAAAAAGTGCCCCTCAAATTTTATTTCGGAGCACCTTCTTGTGTTCCTGCAACCCCATTTGAAACGTCAGGTGCAGAGCTCACA
>CAZVEP010000388.1:0-1029 GCA_964625635.1 uncultured Rhodohalobacter sp. | reverse complement strand
CTGTGCTGTTGATAAGGCGGCACTCCTGTAGGGGGCGCTTTCGGTCCTGATGGGCGTCAAAAAGTGATTATTCTAAATTGCTCAGATACAGACAGCCCCGAAAAGGGCTGGTTTCTACCCCCCTAAAAAGCCATTCTACGATGTGCGATCAACGCAACCGCATATTAGTTGATTGTAAGCGGGTTGATGGCCTGACATACAGCTGGTCGTTGAGAAAATTCATCAGATCGATTCAGCTCAGACTACTTTATCCGCACACATCTTCTCGCAGATGTTCAGGGATAAGGCGCACATTAGGTATGTACCCGGCAGCGGTTACTTTAAAGAAATCGATCAGGAAAGCAGTATAAGATGTGTAGATGGATGATCCGGCGGCTTTGTATTCATCCTTTAGGATGGCATGCAGCCGCTGGAGGTTGTACCACGGCACTCCCGGAAACAGGTGGTGATCAAGATGATAGTTGAGATTATTCATCATGAACGAGACAAATGGATTGCTTGTAACCGTGCGTGTTTCCGTGAACACATTTTCATGAGTAGTGAGTGAGTGCTCTGCAAGGCCGCGGACGTTGGTTAGCTGTGCGGCGATCAAGAGCGGAATCAGCCATAAGTGCAGCATAACGGTGAATGGCAGGATCCAAAAAAGGGCAGTAAACGTCGCCAGGATAAGCAGGTACTCTGTAATGATCTGGCGCTTCATTTTCGGATTGGCCAGGCTGATACTGGTTTTCACCAGGTGGCCAAGGTAGAGATAGGCACCGATGAACAGAAATATATAGAAAAAGAAGACCATCGGCATCGATTTGGGTACCGACTCCTCCATGCTGTCAGGGTCGTCGTGCGTGCCTGTATGGGCGTGATGGGCAAGGTGTAGTGTACGGTAGGCAGAAACGGCCACGAGCGAGGGGAGGCCGCAAAGAAATCCTACCCACCGGTTCAGGGTTCTGTTTTTGAACAGGAGGTTGTGGTTCGACTCATGCATGAGAATCGACAGCCCTACCATGGAACAGGTCATCAGAAAATAGAGCG
>CAZVEP010000387.1:0-1029 GCA_964625635.1 uncultured Rhodohalobacter sp. | reverse complement strand
CGTCGGTAGTCCGGAAATAAAACTGCGGACGATATCCTTTGAAGAACGGCGTGTGTCGCCCTCCCTCATCTTTGCTCAGTACATATACCTCGCATTCAAACTCTTTATGCGGGGTGATGGTGCCCGGCTTGCATAACACCATGCCGCGCTCCAGCTGCTCTTTGTTGATCCCACGGAGCAGAATCCCTGCGTTATCGCCGGCTTCCCCGCGATCCAGCAGGCGACGGAACATCTCAATGCCCGTGACCACACTCTTCATGGGCTGCTCAACAATCCCTACAATCTCCACTTCGTCGTTCAGCTCAATCACGCCACGCTCAATTCGGCCCGTTGCCACTGTTCCACGCCCGGTGATAGAGAACACATCCTCTACCGGCATCAGGAACGGCTTGTCCACATCGCGCTCAGGCGTTGGGATCGTGTCATCCACGGCGTCCATCAGCTCTACAATAGAATTCTCATACTCTTCTTCGCCATTGAGGGCGCCCAGGGCACTTCCCTGCACCACAGGGATATTGTCCCCGTCAAATTCATAGGAGCTCAGCAGCTCACGGATTTCAAGCTCCACCAGTTCCAGAAGCTCTTCATCATCCACAAGGTCCACCTTGTTCATAAAGACCACGATCTGCGGCACACCCACCTGGCGGGCAAGCAAAATATGCTCGCGCGTCTGCGGCATCGGCCCGTCTGTGGCAGCCACTACCAAAATAGCACCGTCCATCTGCGCGGCGCCTGTCACCATGTTCTTCACATAGTCGGCGTGACCCGGGCAGTCCACGTGTGCGTAGTGGCGGTCTTCGGTTTCATACTCCACGTGGGCGGTGGCGATCGTAATTCCACGCTCTCGCTCCTCAGGTGCATTATCAATATCTGCAAACTGCTTGGCAACACCACCATAGGTCTTCGCCATCACAGTTGTGATTGCTGCCGTTAAGGTTGTCTTCCCATGATCCACGTGACCGATCGTACCGATATTCACGTGCGGCTTGGTACGTTGAAATGTCTCCTTTGCCATGACTATCTAAATTA
>CAZVEP010000386.1:0-1032 GCA_964625635.1 uncultured Rhodohalobacter sp. | reverse complement strand
GAATCTGTGCGGTGTTGATCGCTTCGGCAGCTGCTTCCATTTTATTTTCTGCAGGGTTTTTTGGGGCTTCATTTCCGCAAGAGACTGCCATAGTGAGCAGTAAAAGCAGGGCTGCACTTGATAAGACTTTATTCATTTTATTAGAATTATTTCGTGTTCAGCTATAGTTTACGAACATTAAACATACAGTTCAACCAAATGGTTGACAACAAAATGAAGGCGCTTTTGATCTTTTTTATATAATTAAACCAATGCTGCACATTGATTTATGGGTCACGTATAATTGCCGTCTCTGGTATTGATGAATCACATTAACTAAATAATTCAACCAAACAGTTAATAATTGTTCTAAACTTTTATATTTTGGTCATGAATAACCTGAATCAAATGTTGTTATGGTAAAAGAAGATCAAACAGAAGAGTCATCATCATCTACGGAACAGAAAATATTTGATGCTGCCCGGGAGATATTTCAGAGCAAAGGGCTGGAAGGCGCCCGTATGCAGGAGATCGCAGATAAGGCAGATATCAATAAGTCGATGCTGCACTACTACTACCGTTCAAAGGAGAAGCTGTTTGAAAAGGTATATGAGCTATCCATCATCAAGCTGATGCCGCAGGTGGCCTCACTGCTTAATGAAGAGATGCCTCTTGAGGAGAAGCTCCGGAAATTTTCCACGAAATACCTTGAGCTGATCAAGGCCAATCCGGATATACCGCTTTTTGTGATTCATGAAATGAATAAAGATCCCGGCCGGCTCAAGAAATTTATTGCTCATGAGATTGGCAAAAGAGTTCAGCCGTTTTTGAAACAGATAAAAGAAGAGCGGGAAAAGGGGAACACGGTAAATCTGCCGCCTGAACAACTATTTGTAAACATTATGGCGATGATGGTCTTTCCATTTCTGGCACGGCCGGTACTTCAGGTTATCCTGGATATGGATGAAGATGCTTTTTCGCAATTCATTGCCGTGAGGGAAGCGTTCATTCCTGATTATCTGGTCGGTATGGTAATGAAAAAAGAGCCGTAGC
>CAZVEP010000385.1:0-1033 GCA_964625635.1 uncultured Rhodohalobacter sp. | reverse complement strand
CATACCTATAGAATCGGGGCCATGGGCGAGTCTGATGATTATCAGGATCAATATTACAAAGGGCGGCGGCCCAATGGCATTTATATTCCCCGATACGTCAATCTGGAGGGACAGCCCCAATCGGACAAATTTGTCCGCGGGTTTGGTTTCCAGGGCGGGGCCGGCCGATCCGGCTGGGGCAGAGGCTCCAACGAAGAAGATTTTGGAGGGGAGTTTAAAGACAGGTTAATGAAACCCGGACCCTGGGAATTTTTTATCACGGGGTTTGCTGAATGTCTGCCTTATCATGAAAACAAAGTGTACCTGGACAATGAAAACCTGGATAAATGGGGGCAGCCTACCCTTGCAATTGATGCGGAGTGGAAGGAAAATGAACTGGCCCTGAACAGACAGATCCGGGAAGATGCCAAGGAGATGCTCGATAATATCGGGTTAAAAAATGTGGAGGATTTTGACAACAACCACGAGATGGGATACGGAATCCACGAAATGGGGACTGCCCGCATGGGACGAGATCCCAAAACCTCCGTTTTAAATGGCACAAATCAACTTCATGCGTGCAAAAATGTATTTGTGACCGACGGCGCCTGTATGACCTCTTCATCCTGCGTGAACCCCTCACTCACGTACATGGCCCTGACTGCACGGGCTGCAAACCATGCGGTATCTGAACTCAAAAAAAATAATCTCTGATTTTATGAACAGAAGAGATGCGTTAAAAAATACAGCATTACTGGTCGGAGGCGTCCTGGCGGGGCCTTCTCTGTTATCAATATTACAATCGTGTACGAGAGTAGATCGCTTAAACTGGCAGCCACAATTTCTGACGAATGATCAGGCGCGCTTTATCTCTGCTTTTGTGGATACCCTGCTTCCGGCCACAGACACACCCGGCGCACTGGATGTAAAGGCGGATATATTCATCGATCGGTTTTTTGCAAACGTCTACGACAGGGATGCCCGGCAGCAAGCTGGCAGTGATATCGATGAGTTAAATGTCGGTTCGGTTGTTAAATACGGGGAACCCTTCGTG
>CAZVEP010000384.1:0-1035 GCA_964625635.1 uncultured Rhodohalobacter sp. | reverse complement strand
ATCACCCGCCAATGCGGTAATGTGGTGAATTCCTTTTTGATGCGTGTTCATAATATTTATGTTTGATTCTTTTCAATTAGTTTAATGTTAAACTAATTAGATTTCAACAAAGTTCCAATTGTCGAGGCAAAACAAAAGTCTTTCATAAAAAACACATATCATATAGCTTACTTTGCTACAATTAACTCAGTTAGGTCAAACAGATTTTTCAACTCAGAAGATGAAAATGGGAAAAAAATATAGAAAACTAGGAGTCGCATTGGGTGGAGGCGCGGCATACGGTGCGGCTCATATAGGTGTGCTAAAAGCGTTTGAAGAGCTCGATATAAGACCAGAATATATATCCGGGACCAGCATCGGTGCATTTGTTGCAGCACATTACGCATTCGGCACGTCCATTAAAGAAATTGAACAGATTGGGCTGGAGCTTGACTGGCTGGACGTTACAGGAATTAAATTGTCAAAACTGGGACTGTTGAGTAATGAACGCCTGGGTAAAAAAGTAATAGATCAGCTTGGTAAAGTGACGATTGAAAAATCAAAAATTCCCCTCTGTATGATTGCCACGAATATTTGTACGGGAAAAAAAGTGGTTTTAACTGAGGGCCCGCTTCATAAAGCCGTAATGGCCAGTACCTGTCTGCCCGGTATATTCACTCCCGTGGATTGGAATGATGATATGCTGGTAGATGGTGTTCTGTGTGAAAATGTTCCGGTGAGTCCGTTGAGAGACATGGGTGCTGAAGATGTGATTGCCGTGGATTTAACAACAAACCGGAATTATAAATGTCCGGAAGATATCATAGATGTGCTTAACAACACATTTGACATTGGCCTGAACAACATGATTCAGCAACAGCTCAAAAGTGATCAAACCACATTGATCCAGCCCCAGCTCACGGCCTATAATAAAGCGGATACCGGTAAGTCTCAAAAGCTGATTCAGGAAGGGTATGAAGCCGCCATGGAGGCGCTTGGGTAGATATTAGATAATGGATGAAAGATTAAGAATGATAGACTGGCATGGCAATGAGA
>CAZVEP010000383.1:0-1038 GCA_964625635.1 uncultured Rhodohalobacter sp. | reverse complement strand
TCACTCCAAGTGCAAAAACAGGCACGTACGGCCTGATTCGGGTTTTAAAGAAAATAGTACTCAAGCTAATGAACTATAAGTTAAGTGCTCTAATATGCTCCTCCCAATCAACATAAAAAAACTGATCAAAGGCCAGGTAGTAGAAACCGGCCGGATAGAATATAAGTCCAGTTGGAATCCGGAAAGTGTAGTCCATACAATGTGTGCCTTTGCGAATGATATCAATAACCTGGGTGGTGGGTATATTGTGGTAGGTGTGGAAGAGAAAGACGGCATACCACAGCTGCCACCCACGGGCCTGAAGAAAAATGAACTGGATTATATTCAAAAAAAGCTGGTGGAGCTGAGTAACCTTATTCAATCGGCCTATTTTTGGGATTTCGGATATTACCCAAATCCAGAAAAAATATGTGTTCGTGCTTCACTGTCCGGGCGGTGATCATCGTCCTTATACAGCACCTATATCCTTGTCGAAGAAAAACAAAGGCCGTGCACATTGGGTAAGGCGTTATAGTTCAACTGTACGCGCTAATTCGAATGAACTGCAGACCCTTCACGAAATGGCAGCGAGAGTTCCCTTTGATGACCGCATCAATCACCACGCATCCCTTCGTGACTTGAGTTTATCGCTGATCAAAGAGTTTCTTCAGAACGTTCAGAGTCCACTATTCGAACAAGCAGATTCGATCCCCTTTGAAGATTTATGCTTGCAGATGCAGATTGTAAAAAGGCTGGATGAAATGTTGAAGCCGGTGAATGCAGGACTGCTTCTGTTCAATGAAAAACCGGAACAGTTTTTTCCAAGTACTCAGATAGATGTGGTGATCTACCGGGATGAGGTGGGAGATAGTTTTTCTGAGAAGATTTTCAAAGGCCCGATCCATAAACAACTCCAGAATGCGCTTGATTACATCCAAACCAATGTGATCCATGAGGAGGTTAGAAAAGTAGAGGGTCAAGCGGAGGCCAACCGATTCTACAACTATCCCTATGCAGCCATTGAAGAAGTATTGGCGAATGCCGTTTACCATAAAAGTT
>CAZVEP010000382.1:0-1044 GCA_964625635.1 uncultured Rhodohalobacter sp. | reverse complement strand
TAATAGTACCTGAGAAAGTAATATCACTAAATGTAATACCTTCAAAATCTCTACTACCTCCACCAAGCATCGCCGGTTTCATATAGTAGCCCTGTGCAGAAGCAGCTATAGAAGCCATATCTTGACGAACTGCATCCAAGGTTGCAGAATCCGCAGCGGATCCAAATGTGTTAATAGCCACAACCGTCGCGATACCCACGATGATTGTTACGAGAATGACGAGTAATAATTGTTGTTGACCCATGGTATTTTACCTGTTTGTTTGTGTTAAGTTAAATTGAGTTTCGAATAATTTCCTTCGTGGAAATAGGTTTCGATGTTTGGTTATTGTTATTTGTAAGTTCTTAATTCGTTTGAGTGAATTACAGTGATAAAGAGTAACGACTGTTTGGATTGTTACAAATTTATTTGATCAATCCGTTTTGTCTGTCGCTCTGTAACCAAGATGGCAACTTTCAGAGTATGATGCAGTTAAGCTTTTCTAAATTTGCAGAGAGTTTTTTAAACTCTTCTAATTGCCTCTAATCGGTGTTTCATCCCTGTTTTCACCGTCTATTAGAGTATAAGACTATTTTTGTTAAGGTCAATACCAAAGTGAATACCTCCATTTGTTAAGTCCGGTTTAACGCTAAAGCTATCTTCGTTAGAAGATTATTCAACTTTAAGGACAAGCAAGGTTTTTATTTGTTACAAATTCATTTAAAAATCCTTCAAGGTTACAATGCATTTGACAGTTATACCGCCTTTGTCTCATTATTTCTTTATTTCACCTATATGTATTCCCATGGCATAGAAGAACTATCATTTATTCAAAAAGTTCTCGACGCTGCTCGAACTGACGGCTAAGAAAAGTAGATCTGACGTACCCTCACTCTTATAAACTCTGCTGATCGGTTTTCACCGGTAGAGTTACCGTAAACCTTGCCCCTCCCTCTTCAGCGTTTTCCGCTTTGATCTCTCCACCGTGATGCTCCACAATATCCTCAGAAATGGATAACCCCAGTCCAAGACCAAACTTTGCACCCGTCTTTTTTGTGGAAAATT
>CAZVEP010000381.1:0-1057 GCA_964625635.1 uncultured Rhodohalobacter sp. | reverse complement strand
CACATAGAGGATAAACCTGAAAAAGTACATCTTTTGATCTGTCTTGAAGACGATCCCGAGGTAAAAACATTTGGCCGTTTAAGCGGCGGGGATTCACTTCGTGCGATTAGCGATAACCTTTACTACATTGATCTAATGCCTGAATCCATGAAAGCCCCCGTCATGGAGACGATCGCGGAACTCTCAAGAAAAATTATTGTTATGCGAATCAAGAGGCCCGCCGGCCTGGACAGAGTAGAAATGTTGGCAAAACAATTAGCGTCGGGAGGGTCCGGCGATGAGGAGATATGAAATCATATACCGGCTTGGAAAGACTTGAACGCCTGGGTGAACGCCCCGCAACGGCTTTGGAAAATGAAGCTGTATTTATAGATACAGAACGGGGTGAGTACCAGCTGCTGAAGGGAACCGCTTTATTCATATGGGAGCTGTTGGAAATTCCCATAACGATGAACGATCTGTGTTTAGAAATCACGGAGAAATATGATTTTTTAGAAGAACAGTGCATTGAGGATGTAATCCCCTTTTTAGAAGAACTGGAAGAGATAGGCCTGATAAAAATTCATTCCCAATGAACGCCCGGGACACCCTGTTTGCACTGCCTGTTGTAGCTGAGGCTTTCTCAGAGCTCATGCTGGCACGCCTCAGAATCATGAGACGTGATGGCCATAAAATCTTATCTGGGTTTCAGGAAGCGGGAGGCACTGATGACGACATCAGCATCACCGATGAACAGAAAACACAGGCAGAATGGATCGGGCGTATCATAAGGGCTGTGATGCGCCGCTCACGCTGGACGCCAACCTGCCTGGTTCAGTCACTGGCCGCCACCCGGATGCTACAGCGGCGCGGCCTTCCCAGCCGGTTGTACATCGGTGTAAACCGGGAAAATGATCAGTCTTTTGGTGCCCACGCCTGGGTCGGGGTCGGGGACAGGTGGGTTTGCGGCGGCCGTGAAGCTACCAATTTCAAAGTGATTTCTGTTTATAAACCTCCCCTCTAGAGAGGGGACAGACTCAAGAAAGCGAGTAACACGAGTCTTTCATTGTCAGGGGTG
>CAZVEP010000380.1:0-1064 GCA_964625635.1 uncultured Rhodohalobacter sp. | reverse complement strand
AACTCACCACTCAAAACTCACCACTAAAAACTCATAACTCATAACTCAAACCTCACTTCACCCATAATTCTCAGTAAAAATCCTCTCCACCTCATCTTTTTCACACAAATCGGTGCCGTCGCTTTGGAGGGTGCTGGCGGCGGCGGAGATGCCGTAGCAGATCGCTTTGTCCATGGTGAAGCCGTTAATAAGGCCCGTGATCATGCCGCCCACAAAACTGTCACCGGCCCCGATGGCGCTTTTTGGGGTGATGGCTGGCGGGGTAAAGCTGACTGACTTTTCAGGGGTATGAAGTACCGTTTTATCCTTTCCAAAAGTCTGGATGACGTTTTCAATGCCGTTGCTGAACAGTTTTTCCAGCAGCTCTTTGTCGTCTGTTACGCCATAAAGCTCTTTCAGGTTTTTAAACTCTTCGTTATTGGGTTTGATGAAAAAGGCGCCGTTCTGCACGCCCTTCATCAGGGCCTCGCCCGAGGTGTCGAGCACAAACTTTTTGCCCGCATCTGCCGCTATTTTAGCCACCCGGCTGTAAAAGTCTTTCGGAACGCCGTCGGGCAGGCTTCCGCTCCCGACAATGTAGTCGTACTGCTCCGCTTCATCTCTTACGATATCAAGGGCGTCCTGCCAGATCTGGTCGTCGGGCACCAGGCCCGGAAGCACAAAGCGGTACTGTTTTTCGATGCTGTGATCGATGATGGCGATATTCTGGCGGGTGAGCTGCGGCGACCGTACCGCGTGGCAGTGAATGGACTCTTCTCCCAGCATGGCGATCAGCTTATCGCCGGTGTAGCCGCCGGCAATAAACAGCGCCTCGGAACAGCATCCCAGGCGCGAGATCACCCGGGCCACATTAATCCCGCCGCCGCCGGGATCGTGCTTCGGCTGGTTACATCGTGTTTTTTCATCAATGATCACCTCATCGGTTTCGGTACTGATATCCACCGATGGATTCAGGGTAAGGGTCAGGACTTTATTTTTGGGTTCGCTCAAATCACTCACATTGAATTAAAATAAATAGATGAGGTAGTATAACTGATTTAAAGGGGAGGGGAAAATGTGGGTTG
>CAZVEP010000379.1:0-1064 GCA_964625635.1 uncultured Rhodohalobacter sp. | reverse complement strand
CATTCATCATAATCTGTGTTTTCGTCTCGGGAACATCCGCCAGGTCAAGATCCTCTTCTTCATACTCCAGAATCCCGTCGTATACAAACCCTTCATCTCCATCAAGGCAGGTCGCGGTTACTTCTTTTCCATTTTCCAGTTCCTGTGTCGCACTGCCCGTGCCCACAATGGCGGGAATACCCAATTCCCTGCTCACGATTGCTGCGTGTGAGGTGCGTCCGCCAAGATTTGTAACGATGGCTGAAGCACGCTTCATAACCGGAACCCAGTCGGGATCTGTCATTTCAGTGACCAGAACAGAGTTCTCTTCGAACTGCTCAATATCATCTGCACTCTCAATAATCTGAACCTTTCCTGTGCCGATACCGTGGCCAATTCCCAGGCCTTTCAGCAACGTCTTGCCTTCCTCCTTGAGATTGTAGGATTTCAGAGAGGCAGTGGTTTCTTTCTGCGAATGAACGGTTTCGGGTCGTGCCTGAACGATAAATATCTCGTCCAGCTCTCCGTCTTTAGCCCATTCAATATCCATTGGTTTACCGTAATGTTCTTCGATTGTTTTCCCCCATCTAGCCAGCCGAAGGATCTCTTCTTCTGACAGAACATATGATCGGCGTTCTTTATCTGTTGTATCTGCGTTTTTAACGGGCTCTTCCTCATCATCTGAATAGAGCGCTTTAATTTTTTTGTCTCCCAGCTGCTTGCCTATGATTGAATTGATGTCATGGTTATCCAGGAAGGGCTTAAATACGGTATACTGATCCGGGTTGACGGTTCCCTGAACGACGTTTTCTCCGAGCCCCCATGCAGCATTTATGAGAACCACATCCGGAAAGCCGGAATCAGTATCAAGCGTAAAGAGGACACCGGCACCGGCAAGATCCGACCGAACCATTTTCTGAATCCCAACGGAAAGAGCAACATTCATATGGTCAAAACCCTGTTCATCCCGATAGGAGATGGCGCGGTCTGTAAACAGCGAGGCATAGCATTTTTTACACGCTTCCAGTAAGGCTTTTTTGCCTGATATATTCAGATACGATTCCTGCTGACCGGCGAAGCTGGCT
>CAZVEP010000378.1:0-1070 GCA_964625635.1 uncultured Rhodohalobacter sp. | reverse complement strand
ATCAAAATCGCCATTTTGGATTGATATGCTTATCCTTTGTGTTGTAATGAGAAACAGAATGTAAACTGAAAAAATTATTTTATGAAAATTGTAGATCCTTCAGGAAAGGAAGTAACAAGCAAAGAGAATAAAGACGCAAAAGAGCTCGAAAAGCAGCTCAATAAAAAGATTGAAAAACTGCTCGAACCGATCTTTAACAAGATTAAACTTCAGGGAGCTCAAGTTCCGCAGGAGCAGCTGATGCAGCTATCGTCGGCAGCTCACCAGATGCTGTTCAACAGAATGGTTTATAATCTGCTGAAAAAAGTAGGCGTAGAGCAAATTTCCGAAGTACTCAGCGATGATGATGTGGACGAGCTTCAAACTTCACTCAGTAACCAGCTGCAGTTTGTGGATCCATCACAAGCGCAGGGGCAGGGTGGAGATCAGGGAGAAGGTCCGAAGCAGGATCAATAATCTGATTTTGATAGAGCCGGCTTCAATTTTGGAGTTCGGCTTTTTTTATATCTGAACGAAAAGTGAGAACTACTTCATGAAATTTCAGCCTCTTAAAGGTGTGACAATCGTATCCGTTGAACAGGCGCTTTCGGCTCCGCTTGCAAGTTGTCGCCTGGCCGATGCCGGCGCACGAGTGATTAAAGTTGAACGTGAATCGGGCGATTTTGCCAGGGACTATGATACATCTGTCAAAGGAGAAAGCACCTATTTTGCATGGGTGAATCGCGGTAAGGAGTCGGTTCGGATCAACTTAAAATCGGCTGAAGGGCAAGAACTGTTTTCAAGCCTTGTAGAAAAAGCAGACGTATTGATACAAAACCTGAAGCCCGGCGCTATGAGGAAATTGGGTTTTGGAAGCGAATCACTTCGGGAAAAATATCCAAAACTGATTACCTGTGACATCAGCGGATATGGAGAAGAGGGTGAATACGCAGAAATGAAAGCATATGACAATCTTGTTCAGGCTGAGTCGGGTTTGATTGATGTGACCGGCGATGGTGAGATGCGGGCTAAAGTTGGAATATCCATTGCCGATATCAGCACGGGCATGCACGCCTATTCGGCAATATTGG
>CAZVEP010000377.1:0-1071 GCA_964625635.1 uncultured Rhodohalobacter sp. | reverse complement strand
GCGTGTTCAACTGCGGAAAAGCGGCCGCGTCCATTATGGCCGAACAGGGCAGCGGCGTGATTCTGAATGCCAGCTCCGTTGTGGCACATAACGGTAATTTTGGTCAAAGTAACTACGTTGCCACCAAGTCCGGCGTAATCGGCATGAGCAAGACCTGGGCGAAAGAGCTTGGAAGAAAGGGCATCCGCGTGAATGCCGTTGCCCCGGGCTTTATTAACACGAGCATGGTTGAAACGGTGCCTGACAAGGTTTTGGATCAGCTGAAAGGGAACACACCGCTTGGCCGTCTAGGCGAGCCTGAAGATATCGCAAATGCGTATCTCTTTTTGGCGTCAGATAGTGCCGCATTTATCACCGGAACCGTACTGAAAGTGGACGGGGGCCTGGTATTTTAATGAGGCATGCCCGAATTTTAGCATCCGGATCGTACGCGCCTGAGCGCGTTCTGAAAAATGAGTGGTTCAACGAGCTTTTAGGTGAAGACGTTGACACCTGGCTCCGCGAAAATCTGACGATTAAAGAGCGCCGCTGGATGACCGACGAACAAACTACCAGCGATCTCTGTGTGGAGGCAGGAAACCGAGCCCTTGAGATGGCAAACCTGTCACCCGATGACATTGACCTGCTGATTATCGCAACCGATACGCCCGATTTTATTTCGCCCTCAACGGCGTCCGTGGTCCAGAACAAAATGGGAATGACCAACGCCACCTCGTTCGACACCAACACCGCCTGTGCCGGTTTCCCAACCGCGCTCACACTGGCCAACAGCCTGATTGCGGCTGAGGAGCGCTACAAAAAAGTAATGGTAATGGGCGCTTACGGCATGAGCCGGTTTTTGAATTTACAGGACAAAAAAACAGTCACGCTTTTTGCTGACGGCGCCGGTGCCGTAATTCTTGAACCGACGGAAGAGGCAGGCAAAGGATTTTTGTCATCAGATCTGCGGACCCGCGGAGAATACCATAAACACATGGGAATTTACACCGGCGCGGCTGCGGATCCATCAACCGAAAAGAAAGTGAATGAAAAGCAGCACTGCCTGCAGTTTGTAGAGAAATTTCCGAAAGA
>CAZVEP010000376.1:0-1072 GCA_964625635.1 uncultured Rhodohalobacter sp. | reverse complement strand
CACCTATAACAGCTAAACTATTCATGAATATTATCCGATAACATTAACCTATATATATTTATCGTTACATTTGATAATTTCAATGAAAGCAAATTTACTATTAGCTAAATTGAATGGGTCTGATAGCACGAAGCCATTTTCATAAATCGGTTTATATAAACTGAATAACCCAGACAACCTCAGATTTAAAATGCAGATTCTAAAACATTTTTTCACTGTCATCATTTTTGCGACACTTTTATCTTTTTTTAATGATTCCTTCGCTCAGCAAAAACAACCTTCCGACTTATCATTTGGAATCACTGCCAGCATTGGGTCATCAACCCATCTCAAAAACTTTAGATTTGTATCAGGGGATATTGATCTGGACTTCACACCGAACTTTACAACCAGTTTTAATGCCGGTTTCATTGTAAGGCAAAAATTGACAGATCGTTTGCGATTCCAGGCCGAACCATCACTTGCTCGTTTTGGCGCAAGCTATAGTGAGGGTTTTGAACTCAGGGGCTTCAACTTCCAAACTGATAGTCAAACTGAGCTTCTGTATGTCCAAATGCCACTGCTGCTCCAGATTACCACAGTCCCGCCGGACGTGACTGTATATGGCCGTCATAAATCCCGAACTACCTATCACATCACAACAGGAGTATATGGCGGTTATCTTTTGGATGCTCAGTTCAGTGGGGAAAATACCGGTGCTCCTATTGGTATTGAATTCTCGGGTACGTTTTCAAATGATGTAATAGACCAGTATTCCGATTTTGACATCGGCACATTGCTGGGAGTAGGTTTTGAACACGGATATGGAACTAAAATTGGCCTTGAAGGACGTGTTCATTTTTCCGTTATAGATTCAGGTGATGCAGACAATTTTACATTCAAACCTCAGAATCTTGCATTATCCATTACCGGGTATTTCCTTTTTTAAGTGTTTAGATTATAGGTTATTAGAGTATCGGTTACTGGAATTTTCGATGATTTAATGATTTACTGATCTTAGGACTCATTGAATAGATAATTCGCTAAGCTTTTTTCTACCTAACTCACCCCCTGCCCCCTCTCTATGAGATAG
>CAZVEP010000375.1:0-1073 GCA_964625635.1 uncultured Rhodohalobacter sp. | reverse complement strand
ATCCAAACCAATCCTTCATCTTCAGATCGCGTTTATAGGTCAGACCGATGCCTGTTTCTTCATGACTAAATACAGTCTGTATATCATAAAAAGATGAAAACGATTCAAAGAAGGATTCCGCTTCCTGGTGCGCTATCAGCAACTCTAAATCGTATTCACTTAAATTGTTTTGCATTTGAACAAGAGATTCCCAAACAAACCGCCAGTGACGAACATCGTAGTGCGGGTCTTCAATCAGTGAGGGCTCATAGATATAAACCAGCAGGCATGGCAGATCAGATTGTGATGCTTTTTTAAGTGGTAAGTGGTCAGACAGGCGTAAGTCCCGTTTAAACCAGACGATGTTGACAGCTTTTTTATTCATTCCACCACAACAAAACAGCTATTTCTGCTGTTCATTTTTTGGGTATGGCTTTTTTTAAATCATCATTCCTTTGAGTCTCCTTTTTCCAAGCAGTGTCGGAGTAATATATTCAGACCAGAAAACTCAGGGTACTTGAAACCGATGTCATATACTGAGCAAGATACAGCCGATTTCCCGCCTTAAGACAAACATCCTCCCTGTTAAGCTTTTTGCCAGCCCAAAAAATGGGCGGTGCGGTCTTAAAGACATAAGAATTGAGGTTCAGTTATATGATTTCTTGCACACAACGTTCTCTTACACGACAGTAAACCCATGCAATGCATCAATTACTCATATTAGAGTTGAGTATGGACATAGGTTTCAAGTCAACTACCGGTGACAGATTACTTGGTGAGTTGCTTTAACAGTTTCAGATTCTCAGCAACATCCTTAAGCCTGTTACTTTTGAACCGTCAAAAGTAACCAAAAACTCCCGGCTGTGATGGCTTCCGGGCACAGTTTGCCCGCACGGGTACACTGTGAGAATACTCACGCTGTGAGCGCTCAAAGCGATTTCTCCCGTGCTGTGGTGCAAACAATGCAATCCCTCCACCCATCAAGGCCGGACACAATTCTCGTAAATAATATTTAGAGAGCAGGAACTTGGATTCCCTATCACCTTCAAAATGGTGTGGCCCAGCTTTTTGGGCAAAATTGGGGGGCTATCAGT
>CAZVEP010000374.1:0-1077 GCA_964625635.1 uncultured Rhodohalobacter sp. | reverse complement strand
AATACCAATATTTCAAAAGCGTCGATCCTATTACTCTTTCGAGCGCAAGCCAAATATGACTGACAAAGAAAAGGAATACTATAAGTCAATTAAAAGTTTGCTCATAGGTCGCAAAATAAAGGATATCTATTATGAAGAGCTTGACTACAAAGATGACCTTGAATATTGGGAATTATATCCTGATACGCATTCAATTGACATGAGAGTAGTTTTGAAACTCGATAATCAAGATTTGATTCAGATCATGTGGGATAATGAATTCTATTGCTATGGTATAGGACTTAATAGGCTCGATGAATTGAGCACTATCGAGAATTTCAAGACAATAAAGGTGTCTGATAACCCAAATTGGACCGCTTTATTGGGAGAAGAAATTACCGAAATAACTGTTTTTTGGGATATTGAAGACGCTATAGAATATCACTACAAAAATAATAGGCTTACAAATTCAAAGAAAATGAGAATCACCTTGCCGCAAACATGGGAACTGACATTTAATAATAATCAGACAATTTGGATTTCCGCTCTTGAGTTAAGAGATAAAGAACCTACTTTTTGGGCAGATAACTTAACTGTATTCTTCGCCAATCAAGGACAAGAGAAGTATAAATTGAAAGAAGCTGGCGTACACAAAAGGATAAAATGAATTTAGTGAACAAGAAAAACTTATCGTCACAAAAAAAGTATTTATAGAATCTCATTTTTCAACTGGTATGGTTTCGAAAAGTAATCAATCGCCCAATAACAAGTGGCTCAAGCGGACGAGTTTGCATTTACAGACTTAATTAAAATTGTTTGGCTCGCCGCTTAGCCACCGAAACGTTATTTTTTGATCACTCACTATTCGACTACTGTAATTTGAAAAAACTCAGTTGGACTAACTCCGCTTTGTGTCGTATCTCTGACAGTAACTCTACCACTATAATCACCTGGTTCAAGTTCTACTGCAAAACTATATTTGTTTTTACTCGTCGGAATAGAATTACTAATTCCTGGTATTCCTCAAACGAACATTAAATTTTCAGCTAAACTATCTTTAAGCACACAAGTAAGCGTGATAGTATCTCCAATCTGTGC
>CAZVEP010000373.1:0-1077 GCA_964625635.1 uncultured Rhodohalobacter sp. | reverse complement strand
GGATCACAGCAAATAACACCAGAAACCGAGTACACGTCTGCACATAACCGAAAAGTTTATGATGTAGAGTATCAGGACAATTCAGTGATTGATGAGCTGAATGAAATGGTTTACAACGGGATATCAATGGATTCGAATAAGGAGTATTTTTTTATATCGGATTTTGGCGACTATTACGTTAAAATGTTCAACTCTGATGGGACCTATAGTAAAAATATCGGCAATGGTCAGGGGATGGGGCCGGGAGAGTTCCAAAATATAAGTGATATTTCACCGACTGACGAGCATCTTTGGACAGCAGATATGCAAAGTTTAAGGCTAAACCGGTTTCCATTAGACAATAGCGACGATGTATTGGAAATAAAGGTGGAAAGAAGGCCCACGCGCGTTGCCGCTAACGATTCCATCGCGGTAGTGAAGTGGCTGATGACAGAACAGTTGTTTTCTGTTTTTGATAGCGATGGAAATGAACAATTTAAATTTGGTGAAATTGAGGAAGCACAAGATGATCCATTCGCGTTTGATGGTTGGATTGAGCTTACCGAGCAATATCTTCTATTTGTTCCTATGAATGTTGGAATCATCTATGTTTTTAGTGTCACTGACGGTTCGCTAATAGGTGAAATTGAGACACCTCATTTTGAGACAATTGCTCGTTCTGAAGAACAATTGGATGGTAACAGAAGGCGTGTTGTGGCCCCTACATCACAATATACTATGGGCACGCCAACTGTTATACCCGGTACGTCAAGATTAATCGTTGAGACTTTATACAGAGGTGATGAAATTGATGATGAGGAATATGATGCATCGACGGCTGACTTTTGGCTCGATATATACGACCTGGAGAATCAGTCGTATTTGCATTCTATTCAGTTACCGCATTCTGTGTCTTCATTTGTCATACACGACGGATCGCTAATTACATATAACACAACATCCGCCCGTGGTATATCTTATGATATGACAGATGAGCTGCGTGATTTGATCTATCCCTGAATTGGTTTTGAACGAAGACTGAGGACGGATGACCAGGGAATTTGGGTTGGACAAGAAAATTTGATCTTGGGTTATCGG
>CAZVEP010000372.1:0-1079 GCA_964625635.1 uncultured Rhodohalobacter sp. | reverse complement strand
TGTTGGCCCGATCTTTTATAAAGAGCCGAAGATCTGTTTCCCAACCCATAAGGGTCGCTTTTCTTGAAACGCTGCTATAGTTTTGAGCGTGCACATATTGAGGCAAGAACAATGATGTTACAAACAGGAAAGACAGAAAAAGCAGAAAAAACTGAACGTGAAGTAAATCTCTCAGCGTCAATGAACAATAGATTTATAAATGATAGTTATTGCAAGCAGAAGCTAAAGAGAAGATTGAGATTTTGAAAGAAGGAAATAATGCTTTGTGTTGATTATGTGTATAACTCAAATTACAGACCTAAGCATTTACAAAAACCAATATGTCCCATAACTTTTTGGTTCAACCATAAGATCTGAGCGAAATTCAATTTCAAGCGAACAAATTATGAGCTTTACAAATTTCCCTGATACTTTTGAACGGTCAAAAGTATCCAAAATCCGCCGGCTAAAGATTTGCTCCGGTGGGCTCATTTGAACACTTTGCGATGTAAAAACAAAGGTCCGCACCACTTAGTCACCGTAATAAAAGATTCGGCCGGTATGTTTTTACACCCATCGCATGCGTGTTAAAATGAGCAAACACCACCTGTACAAATCAGAGGCCGGATAGTTAAACAACTTCAATACTTTTTTTTGCAATTCATTACGTCACCTCACAAAGCGAGATAAAGCCGGAAATAAGCTTACTGAAATTCAACTTTCGCAGGGCTTCTTCTATAGAATAACCTTCACTCCGGCTAAAACCCCAGTTTGACTGCCGAAAAGATCTCCCCGGTCTATAGCGATTTCAGTGGATAGAATAAGGCTTGGCAATGCCTCAACGATAACGGGAATTTGGGCGCCAATCAGGTAAGAGATCTGACGCCGACCGGGGGCATATGGTTCTCTCCAGGTACCATAGTTTCGGCTGTAGGTGGTTTTTAATTGCCATGTAACTGCTTTTTGTTCAAATAGTACACCTAAATGATGGCCGACAATTCGGTTGTTTTCAATACCGAGGTTATCGTTTCCGGGTAGAAAGAGCGGATTTCCAATGGTTCGTCCATAGTATGACCAGCCTGTTTTATAAACTCCGTTGT
>CAZVEP010000371.1:0-1082 GCA_964625635.1 uncultured Rhodohalobacter sp. | reverse complement strand
AACCCTTTCGAGTGCCAACTGGATTTCCGATTCACGGGCCTGCTCCTCTGCTTTTATGATGTCAAGAAAACGGATATAGGTTCTCCTGAACTCTTTGGCAAAGCGCTCAAAAATCTCAAGCTCTTCATCTGTGTAGAGTTCCAGATCCCATCTTACCAACGATACGGTGACTTCTTCTAAAAAAGCATCTACGATGACCGAACCGGGATTTGCATACACTAAATCCGAGACCTCATCAATCACATCAGGGGCATATTTCCGATAGTGATCAATAAATTCATCCTTTTCTTTTTTTGTAAAAGATTTAACCTGTATGGGATTCCCTGTTTTTTCGTATTCCTCCACAGCTTCTGCTGTTTTAGTGAAATACGGTGTATCTATATAGGGGATTAAAATTTTATGAGACAGATTTTCTGCTTCTGGCACAAAACTCCACAATTCCCAGTCTCTGTTTTTTGTAATAGGTCCATCAATGATAGTAACATCGTCAAACCTTACATCAACGGCATTCAGTTGTTCGCCAAACAGTTCAATGATGCCAAGAAGATCACCCTGGGTCTTCATCGCCATGGTTTTTGCTCTCACTCTTTCAAGTGCCAGCTGTATATTGGCTTCTTTTGCCTGGGCTTCGGCGTTCTTAAGATCCAGGAATCGGGTATAGGTCTGATCAAATACCCCGGCAAATCGTACAAGAATATCGGGATCAGGGTAGGGCTCCAGGGTTATGATCAACAGATAACCATGCTTGAAATAAGCGGCATTCCATTGCTGCCACTCCGGCAAGGAAAGTCCTTCATCGAGAATTTTTTGGAAAAACGGCTTCACCTCCTGCAGGGAGAGCATATAGTCATAATGGCTTTTAAGCTTCTTTCCTGAAGCCTCAAGAGCCAGGAAGTCTTTCCCGGCTTTCCATCCTTCGTACATCTTACTATGAGCCGGATCCGTAGTATTCGGAATAGCTACCGGAGGAAAAACGCCATTTTCATTGGCGAACCAGAAGGAATCTTTATCGCTGGTTTTATCACACAGTCCAAATCCTGTTCCCCAAAGATCTGCTCCGAGTTCCCTCAGCTGCTCAAACA
>CAZVEP010000370.1:0-1084 GCA_964625635.1 uncultured Rhodohalobacter sp. | reverse complement strand
CTCATCTGATCCACCTGCTCCGGTTAGGAGCGTCCTATTTGCAGGCCTCGAATTAGCCTCATTGCCTACTGACATGCTCCTGCAGATGGACCCAATTTATAGGCAGACCTTGAATCACCCCATTGCCCATTCATCCGCCGCAGCAGGGGCGTCCCTTTTATAGCCATGAAACCAGTCTATATCCAAACCCACTCCAGAGGAGCGCCCCGTTCTTTACGATTCCAAGATGGATATCCAATTATTTTACACAGACACACACAAAAATGATTGATTTTATTACCCTTGCATTCACAGGTTTTCTCATTCAAAAAAGTCGAACAAGTATTTCTCATTATATGGCACATTAAAACGCTCAAGAAACTCCAAATATTCGCTTTGAAATGATTTCACCCTGTGATGCACTTCCTGATTTAACACATACTTTGCAACTCTGTCTATGTGTGAATGCGAATAAGAAAACACACCATAACCATTCTGCCACTGAAAATGTCCCTCACATAAACGATTATTGTTTATAAATGTATTACTGGCCAACTTTATTTCTTTAACGAAATCAGAAATTTTCATACTGCCGGGTCTGAACCCCACAAATATGTGGGCATGATCCGGCATGCAATGAACAGCAATCATTTTTGAACCCCGGTTTTGAACCAACCCTGTGATATATTTGTGCAACTCGTCTTTTCTTGATTTGGGAATTAATTTTCTCCGATTCCGTACCGCGAAAACAAATTGTAAATAGACCTGGTAAAATGTGTCAGCCATCGATTTAAAATTTTCTCTCATTATTTAATCTTTTATTGATTGTATGAGACATGATTTGATAAATCCTTGCATTATTTCTTTAAATAGCTTTTTGTTTCGGGATGCTCCTCAGGAGCCGATCGGATGCTTGCGGTATTTTGGTCTATAACCAGGGGATTCCTGCGGAATCATTCTGGGTTTAAATCCGCTCAAAAATAATAATTGAATCTATACACTTAAGAGCTCATTTTATCTCCCATGTACCAGCTCATCTGATCCACCAACCCGGTTAGGAGCGTCCTATTTGCAGGCCTCGAATTACCCCCATTGCCCATTCATC
>CAZVEP010000369.1:0-1085 GCA_964625635.1 uncultured Rhodohalobacter sp. | reverse complement strand
AAGATGTAAAGAGTCCGATCGAAGATTTGGATATTTAGAACAAAGCCATATAACGATTCTGCGTTTGTGCTGCCGGACGATTCACCTGAATGTAGGGAAAAATGCCAAACCGGTCAGCACGAAACGTTTTGTTATACAGATAGAATCCATTTCATTCATAGGCTAATCTAGACCACGATTTTCTGACGATTAGTGTAGTATCCCCGTTAAATCCTTTTGAAAACTCTACGTCTATATAATTTCTGTAAAGAGAAAAAACTTCGATCTCTTTACTAATATTCAAGTCTTCACTTTCAATAATTATTTTCCTGAATCCTATTGGTGTTTTAAAATCATAGAAGGCCCATGGAAGCATGGACTTACCAATTTTTGTGTGTACTGGATCATTACCATTTACAACAATTTTAACATCATGTAAGCCATCGTACGTCATGTTAGATAGTGAAATACTGATATATCTATCCGTAATCAGTAAAGAAGAGAGGAAAATTATCACAATACCCGCCAATACTTTTCGATAGATTTTCATAATTGAATAGCAATGAAAGTATGGGGACAAAAACTATGTATTACGCTTTTTGTATACTGTGATTTCAACGAGTCATTTGGTTGATAATCTGAAGAACATATTTATCAGATGCATCCATTTTCTCAAACATAGTTTTCCTTAGCTCTCTTTTTTGTTTAGCAGAGGTGAGTTCAGTTTTCTGAAAAAAATGCCCCACAGGCCACATCAGTTGAGCCTCAATAGCTTTGTCAAATAACAACTCTATATCATCGACTTTTTTAACTGCCCACAATCTCCATTTAGGAAGCGCCCATGACCACCATACCCAAGCCAAAATAATTGAAGGTATTATTGCTATTCCAACAATTGCATTAATATTCCAGCTCTCCGGAATTATTATGCTAATTATCACAGGTAAGGCTATGATTAGAAAAACAGGGATATTTACAAATAATAAACCTCGCCTGATTGCTTGTTCAATAGATAACAATTTTTCAGATTTCATGATCTTACATTAGCTGTATAACGGTCCTGCGTGTAAGCGGCGAATCTGGTTGCTAAATATAAGTCCCATACC
>CAZVEP010000368.1:0-1086 GCA_964625635.1 uncultured Rhodohalobacter sp. | reverse complement strand
CGGCTAAAGCCGTACTCCCCTCAAAGGGAGATTTATTCTGTCACCTTTTAAACAGTGTTGCCCTGTTTTTGGACAAAATTAGGAGCTCGATATGACAGGGAGCGTTTTTATAATAAGGGCGGCACATCCAACGCAGATGCATGAAAGATGCTTTCCCACGCCGCCAATGTAACTTATCACTCCGCACCTTAAAATCCATCCTTGCATACTTCGCCGGAAGGCGCGTACTTACTCTCTAACCATTTCATATTCTTAACTTCAGGGGTACGTCACTATGTTTCGACTCATCTTCTCTATCCTGCTTGCAGGAATTCTGTTGCTCATCCATCAGCCAGCCGCAGCACAAGAGCTTAAACCCTTTACTCCGGATGAGATGCTGGAAGTAGAAAATACCAATATAACCGGCGTCACCGATGACGGGCAGTTTGTTGCCGTCTCCTCCTCGTCCTCACGGGACCGGTTGGGGATCGATCATTTCAGTTTTGGCGATCCTACCTATGTGCAGCAGCGCACATCCCGCCTGTATGTACTCAATACGGAGAGCGGTGAGCAAAACGAAGTGACTGACGGGCCCACCGTGATACAAAATTCGGCATGGTCACCTGATAACAAAACTCTGGCGGTTATCATGATGGACGACCAGCGGGTAACCCTCCGGATGTATGATGCCAACCGGGATCGCCTGCGGGAATTTAATCCAAAGACTGATCTGGAGATCGCCTCCAATACCGACCTCAACTGGACGCCGGATGGAACAGGATTGATCCTGTCTTTAAGAGCCGATGGATGGCGCACCAAAGCCGACTCTATGTATACGGCCATCAACGATGGACCGATAGTGATACAGAATTCTGAAAATGATTTCCTGGCCTGGGATCGGGTGTGGATGCAAAATGAGCAGTCGGTTCTGGCCATGGTGACTATCGATTCGCGAGAGGTTACAGAACTCACCGATGAAGTCATGATTGAGTCCCTCAATATCCCGGATGATGGCTCTTTTGTCGCCGTGACACAGGAATTCCCCCTCAAAACAAATTACACACGATCCGATGATGCTTCAGAATCAATGATGGTTACCATCAGCCT
>CAZVEP010000367.1:0-1091 GCA_964625635.1 uncultured Rhodohalobacter sp. | reverse complement strand
GACATCCGATGCAGAATGAAGGGAAGCTTCGCCTGATTTAAGTGACTCTTTTCTCATTTGGACTTCATCAATCCAAGCCTGCTAAATCTCAGAGTCTATCTTGCCATGAATGCTTTGCAGTAATTTATCAGCCAAACGCACTTTATCTTTATTGTTTAGATTCAGCGCAGAATTTTCAATCTCTTTTAAATCGGTGATCATAGGAAAAATGTTTTATTTACATGAATGTACTTATTAACGATGAAAACCGGAAGAAATTAGATTTATTGAAAGTGGGTATAACGGTCCTGTGGCTAAGCGGCGAACCTGTAAGTTTTTAATAGGACGCAAAACGCTAACTCGTCCGCTTGAGCCACTTTGTTAGGTTGCTCACCGACATTTTTCGATAAAAATTGAAGTTGAGTCAGAAGAAAAGCCATAAAACTCATTTTGGGAAATAATGTATGTTTGGTCTTCCAAGGTATTGTAATTAATTACCTTTTCACCAGATACAATAATTGAATCTTGTTGCTGAGTATAAGAGCCATCAAAATATAATGACTCAGCACCCGATCCAATAATCTCAACTATACTTGAGGATGAGTCCGCACTGTCTAAGTGTAAAGAAAATTCTTTTCCTTCCGAACTGAAACAATACACTGAATAATATTGAGAGATATGGAACCAATTTGATGTCAATGTAACAGTGATGACCAATAATGGCGCTATAATTGATATAACAAGTAAAATTATTGAAGTCCTTTTTTTAATTTTTTCATTTACTAAAAAGAACAACGATATAAGAAAAACAATAAATGCTCCTAAAAAAACCGCGAACGTAAAAAATAAAGCAGGTAAACCTGCTGATGGCTGCCAAAGTTGCGTTTTTTCTACAATGAAAATAACGTAAATCAATACAGGAAATAATCCAAGAAGTGTCTTCAGAATTGAATTGAAATTTGTAAATCTATCCAAAACATAAATAGAGATTCCAATCAGCAGTAACGGCACTAATGAATAAACTAAAATAAATTTCATAAATGGTTCTTAAAGCAACCTAACGGCTCTTGGCTTGTGCTGCCAGCCTGTTAATTATTATTCGACTCCGACAG
>CAZVEP010000366.1:0-1093 GCA_964625635.1 uncultured Rhodohalobacter sp. | reverse complement strand
GATGGATCAGTTCACTACCCGAAAAAGAGGGCCAAAAGCATCCGACCGTTAATGGTCTCAGAATTGGAAAGAGCCAGCCGGAACGGAAAGAATCAGAACCATTTGATTTAAATAAAGAATGGGACAGAGATGGCCAGTATTACCATTACCACACGCGCTGGATCAATGCTCTGCTGCAGGCGGCAGATTATCTGGATAATCAAGACTATATAAAACATGCAGCAGAACTGAGTCTTGCCGGCAGGCACTTTTTGAATCAAACTGGCAACAGGCAGCAGCTATACTGGAAAATGAGTATTGACCTCTCCTATCCCCAGGTTTTATCCATGGGTGCACATGATCCGCTGGATGGATATCTCACGGCCCTTGAATGCAAAATAATGGCCTCAGACGAGCATGATTTTAAAGGCTACCTGGAGAGTCTTGAGGCGTTATGTGAAGGGAAAAACTGGCAGACGACAGATTCGCTGGGTCTGGGCGGTCTTTTACTGAATACCGTTCGCTCTGCTGAGCTCGACAAACACACAGATCTGCCGGAGTCTGTGAGCCCGCATAAATTGTACAACGACGCCCTGAAGGGACTGGATGCTTTTTCAAATCAGGCAGGCCTTACATCATCGGCTAAATTCCGCCTTGCTTTCCGGGAGTGCGGCCTCTCTCTTGGGTTACGGGTGATAGACAGCTATCGCGGGAAACTTACCGAAAGCAATCTGGACACAGAAAAGTTTGACGAATATGTGACCCTTGCAGATGATATTGAAGGTTTCTGGAGCCAAAGAAAAAACAGGGAGTACTCCGCTTACCTCGACCATCAGAATATTAACCACGTAAGCCTGGCATCATCCCTTCTTGCACGCACGAATCCTGCATTTTTCAGAAGACCGGCATTCGATTAAAATATTAAAGCAGTATTTATTCGGATATTCGTTTGAAAAGACTCACACTTGTGTCCGTAACTTCATAAGCCATATGCTATTAAACGATTGTTAATACGCTTTTGTTGATCAGGTAAGAGGGCTTAAATTGAAAATTAAATATTAAAAAGATGAGTGAGATATTATATCAAAAAGAGGAGATGATAGAACGGCAGCTC
>CAZVEP010000365.1:0-1096 GCA_964625635.1 uncultured Rhodohalobacter sp. | reverse complement strand
TCCCCTCTCAAGAGGGGAGTATTTCAGATTAATTTTTTAATAACATAATCTCAATCAATGCCCCACAACTTCCCAGAACTTAAAAACGACCTGTTTCTCCGTGCACTGAAAGGTGAAGAGGTAGAGCGTCCGCCGGTATGGATGATGCGACAGGCCGGGCGATATCTGCCCCAGTACATGACGCTTCGAAAAAAATATACGTTTTTCGAGCGTGTTGAGACGCCGGAACTGGCCTGTGAGATAACACTTCAGCCCATCGATGAGCTGGAGCCTGATGCCGCCATCATTTTCTCTGATATTCTTACGATTCCACAGGCGCTTGGGATCGATGTGGATCTTGTGAAGGGTAAAGGGCCGGTTCTGGAAAATAATATCAAAACGGAAGATGATGCATTTTCCATCCTGGCAGAAGACGTTCCTCAAAAGCTCGACCACGTGATGAAAGCAATTACGCTGACCCGCCATGAACTGAACGGCCGCGTTCCGCTCATTGGCTTTGGCGGTGCCCCATGGACCCTCTTTTGCTATATGGTTCAGGGCGAAGGCTCCAAAAATTTTGATAAGGCAAAGTCGTTTCTGTTTCAGCATCCCGATGCTGCCAGGCATGTCATGAAAGAGTTAACCAAAGCCACTATCGACTATCTGAATGCACAGGTGGACGCAGGCGCACAAGCCATTCAGCTGTTTGATTCATGGAGCGGGTTGCTCAGCCCCGACGATTTTAACGAGTGGGCACTCCCCTATCTTATGGAAATCACCAAAGCTGTGAAAGGCGTTCCGGTCATTCTCTTTGCAAAAGGGTCATGGTATGCACTTGAACGACTTAGCTATAAAAGCGGCGCATCAGCATTAGGCATCGACTGGACCATCAGTCCCGAATTTGCACGCGAAAAAACGCGTAACGAAATTACACTGCAGGGCAACTTTGATCCCACACGTCTGCTCTCTCCTATTCCCGAAATCAAAAAACTTACCAAACGAATGATTGACCGTTTTGGCACTCAAAAATATATCGCCAACCTCGGCCACGGCATTCTGCCCAATATTCCGGTAGATCACGCCCGGGCGTTTGTGGATACGGTGAAGGAGTATGGGA
>CAZVEP010000364.1:0-1098 GCA_964625635.1 uncultured Rhodohalobacter sp. | reverse complement strand
GGGAGTGGAGAGATCTCCATGTAATTGGCATTAGTCTGAAAGGAGCGTTGTTCAAGACGGATCTGTGAAAGAAGAGATGTTTCGACTCCGCACCGCAAAGTATTTAAGCCTCATACTTTTCCCAAAGGGACAGGTAGACCGGCACACCGCTATGGCGGGACTAAAAGAAGAAAGTATGCTGCCCAAGGCACGTATGAAAATTAAAGTCAAGAAAATATACCTTTTTCATTAAGCGACTACTCGCTTTTTTGACTTTAACCGGGACACCTGCTTAAAGGCTCGTTATATCCAGTTTCTTTTATCTGTTCGCGTTGATTAATCATACCAACAAGTCATCACTTTTAGTTGACCAGGTTAGGGTTTGTACCAGGCACGTATATGAGTCTGCTAAAGATCAGCATTTACTGACCTCTTCAGATGAATGAAATTCGTTTCAGATGAGGCAGAACCAAGCCGCCGGTACTTAAATGCCGCTTTGTTCAAAAGCTGAGCAGCTTGAGACTCGCCGCTCTTCCCTGGTGGGTACCTGCTCACCACGAAATCGTTTTTCTACATAAGATAATCTGGTGGTCCAGCATTCATCATATACCGAGCAGTAGCACACCTCTAAATCAATGTCCATATTTGAGATCGACGTGCTCATCTGGTACACCAGGTCTCTGTTTTGGTTTGTAGCAGTGGATGCAACTCTGTAAATCAACTCTTTTTCAGTTGAAGGGGGCACGACCTCACCACTGACCAGCGACTGAATATCCGAGATATCTTTTTCCTCGTAGTCAAATGCACTTTTCAGATGATCCCAGTTTTGAATTAAGTTGTCCTTGTACGTCAAAGAGGCATTCATGATGCGGGCGGGACCGACCCCTGTGTTCTGTACAAATATCTTGAGTGTATCGCTTTTAAACGACGGAGTAACCTGAACATTTGGCCAGACTGAGGCCCGCTGCTGCTCGCGGATCAGGGATGTTTCGTAGATGGAGATGAACAGCCCGCACACGCTTAAAACCACAGCGGAGAGGGCAATCATGGTTTGCGGACTCCTGATCCAGTCGGAAAATTTCGATTTATGATCGTCTGTATCCATTTCAAATATCTGTT
>CAZVEP010000363.1:0-1098 GCA_964625635.1 uncultured Rhodohalobacter sp. | reverse complement strand
CAATTTCCTTACTAAGTTTATACATAACCGTTAGTCACTCCATTCTTAAGTTATAAGCGCTCTGTAACCACGGCATCGAGCGGCCGCAATTCGCTACAACCTTGCTTGACTAGAAGATTTCAGCTACTATTGTATTCATTAACCATTTCGGAGAGTACATTGCACCGCCTATCCCGAAGGCCGTTATTGCAATCATAAATTAAAAATTTCGAGAGTATAAACATGAATATCTACAAAGTTATAGCTAGTCTGTTACTGGTAGTCTCATATACGTTCGTATGCACAACTATTGGTATTTCCCAGGATATTGTTAGGGTTGAAACTGAAAATGCAGAAATACACTTGCAGCCCGAATCTACAGAATCTTCATTTATTTTGGCTCAACAAGGCGATGTATTCGAATTAGAAAGATTGAAAGATGATTGGGTCGGTATTCAAATGTTTTCAGGAAAAGTCAGATATCTCAAAATGAATCAGGTAAAAATAGTGGGAGACTTTTTTTCCATGGAGGTTGATGCTGCTAAAAAAATCAATTTATGCAAAGACGTGCAAAATATTGAAGATCAAGCTATAGAGGAGGCTAATTCAAAATATCCCAAAGATGAAAAAAGTGCAGATGAGTATAAAAATTTACTTATCGACAAAGACATATTGAACCTCTTCAGAAACAACAATATACCTGCTACTCATAATTTAATATTCTTAGAATGTATCAACGACTCATTGGTTCCCTTATTTGATTCATAAGTAAGCTGGTCATCCATATTGGTTAGAAATCCCGTACTGCAAGATAATTGCCAAACCGTAATAGTACTGAAAACTTAATTTTAAAACACTTTCTTCATATAAACATAACTATTACTAAACCATAGTTGGCATTGTTTTGATGAAAAAAATATTATTTATAGTCTCAATTTTATTGTTTGCATTTTTCTTTTCGTGTTCCGATTCATTTGAACAAAACCTCGAGCTTCAGGACTCTTCAAATGGGTTTTATGGGAAAGTAGATTCCATTGTTATTGCCAAGATGATCGAATACAACGTTCCGGGACTTTCTATTGGTTTAGTCAAAAATGACTCTATTATTTATACCAAAGG
>CAZVEP010000362.1:0-1101 GCA_964625635.1 uncultured Rhodohalobacter sp. | reverse complement strand
TTTACCTTATCCATGGGAAATTCTTCGACGTCAGGATAGATGTTGTGCCGTACACAAAAATCCAGCATTGTTTTCGTAAGAGCAGGGCTGCCGATCGGACTTCCACCCACGGATTTTTCTCCCATAATCAGGCTAAATGCAGGAATAGCCATGGGCTCCAGCACGGCACCAACCGTGTGAAACGTTCCTTTTGGTGCTAGGGCGGTCAGGTAAGAGTTCCAGTCAAGCGTGACGTTTGTAGTGTTTAGAATGAAATTCAGCTGTCCGGCGATGCCTTCCAATTCCTCTGGAGATGTCGAATCAACCACCCTGCTTGCTCCCATTGCCAATATCGACTCTTTTTTGGCCGGGTTAGAGCTGAACGCAACGACGTCACATCCCCAGTGCTTCAAAAATTTCAGGGCCATATGACCCAGGCCACCGATTCCAATGACGCCCACTTTGTCCGTTGGTTTAACGCCGGCCAGTATGATAGGGTTGAAGACCGTAATGCCGCCACAAAGCAATGGGCCGGCTTTGCTCATATCAATATCCTTTGGCAGCGGAATGGCCCACGACCAGTGCCCGCGAACCACGTCGGCAAAGCCGCCATTTCGTCCTACAATTGTTGCCTCACTTTCGGGGCAGAGATGGTGTGCGCCATCCATGCACTGCTCGCAGCTCATACATGATGATGACATCCACCCCAGGCCTACTTTATCTCCCACCTTTACATTTTTTACCGCGTTTCCCGCAGCTATCACTTCCCCGATTACTTCATGGCCGGGCACCAGGGGATACTGAGACATTCCCCATTCATTATTGATCATGCTTAAATCAGAGTGGCAGATGCCGCAGTACGACACTTTAATATCAACCTGTTCAGAACCGATCTCACCTAATTCGTACGAATAGGGCGTTAGTTTTGCTTTTTCTTCAGTGGCAGCGTAGGCGTTTACTTTCATGATATGCTGTGCATTTTTTTAAAGGTTTTTGATATCCTCACCACACAATCATATCTCCCACGTTGTTTGTATGGATCCCGGCATTGTAATCAGGATCTACCTAAAGTCTCACCTGTTAATTTGAGATAATATGGGGAAAGCCGGGATAATATCATAG
>CAZVEP010000361.1:0-1106 GCA_964625635.1 uncultured Rhodohalobacter sp. | reverse complement strand
AGCAAGCTACCCAAGTTTCGATTGTGGAAATACAAGAGAACAGCACGCTCAAGTACGAAAACCTGAATTATCAGGGCACGCAATTCGAAAGCTCAATCGATGTAACAGTCATGGACTTCTTCCACATCAATTACTGGACAAAGAGTACCACGCCTCTTGAATTATATCTGATAAGCCCCGGACCAACTGAGACAGAATTTATAATCGAGGTAGAACAGGATGGTTGGCAAAGTGTCGATATCCCTCTTTCAGAATATGCGCCATTTGTTGATTTAACAGAGGTCATACAGCTTAAAATTGAAGGTGTTGGAACTGTGTTTTTTGATAACCTTTATTTCTTTGAGGGGGACGGTAATCCGGTTGTTACAGGCCCTACAGCAGCTCCAGAACCCGTTCATGACGCTTCCAATGTGGTATCGTTATTCAGCAACAGCTACGACAATGTTACCGTCGACACCTGGTCTGCACCCTGGGATGATGCTGATGTAGCTGATATTTCAATATATGGAAACGATGTAAAACATTATACCAATCTTGAATTTGCCGGAATTGAATTTATCTCTGAAACCATTGACGGGACAAACCTGACTCATCTTCATTTTGATATCTGGACGCCGGACCCAACTGTAAGCCCCAATAATTTAAATGTTAGACTGGTCGATTTTGGTTCTAATGGAGTATGGAGTGGCGGCGACGATGTTGAACATGATCTTACGTTTACTGACTCTACAACTCCAAAATTAAAAACAGGAGAATGGATCAGCTTCGATATACCGATTGATGATTTTGAATCTATGATTACCCGGGAACATATGGCTCAACTGCTATTTATTTCAATTAACAACATCGACGAATTCTATCTTGATAACTTATATTTCTATGAATCCGTGAGTGTGAGTAATGAGGAAATAAATGAACTGCCGAAAGAGCTCAAGTTAGAACAGAACTATCCGAATCCATTTAATCCTTCCACCAGTATTGAATTCAGTCTTCCGGAGTCGGCTAATGTGTCATTGATTATTTATAACAGCCTTGGACAGCGTGTGGCAAACTTAGTGGATAGCAGGCTTTCTGCAGGTCTTCATTCCTTAACCTGGGATGCAAGC
>CAZVEP010000360.1:0-1106 GCA_964625635.1 uncultured Rhodohalobacter sp. | reverse complement strand
GCTTGCATCCCAGGTTAAGGAATGAAGACCTGCAGAAAGCCTGCTATCCACTAAGGTTGCCACACGCTGTCCAAGACTGTTATAAATTATCAAAGATACATTAGCAGCTTGTGGAAGACTGAATTCAATACTGGTGGAAGGATTAAATGGATTCGGATAATTCTGCTCTAGCTTCAGCTCTTTCGGTAGTTCATTTATATCCTCATTACTCACGCTCACTGATTCATAGAAATGCAGATTATCCAAATAGAATTCGTTGATATTGTTCCGCGAAATAAATAGCAGTTGAGCCATATGTTCTCTGGTTATCATCGATTCAAAATCATCAATCGGAATATCAAAACTAATCCATTCTCGCGTTTTTAATTCTGGAGTCGTAGAGTCAGTAAAGGTAAGCTCATGCTCAACATCATCGCCACCGCCAAATGCCCCATTAGCACCAAAATCAACGAGTATCACCTTAAAATTTGTAGGGCTTTCGGTTGGATCCGGTGTCCACATATCAAAATAAAGGTGAGTCAGGTTGGTTCCATCAATGGTTTCTGAGGTGAATTCAATGCCGGCAAATCCAAGACCGGTATAATGTTTTACATCATTTCCTTCTATTTGAATATCACTTACATCAGCATTATCCCAGGGCGCAGACCAGGTATCGACGGTTACATTGTCGTAGCTGTTGCTGAATAACGATACCACTTTAGAAGGATCTTGAACGGGTTCTGGAGCTGCCGTAGGGCCTGTAACAACCGGATCACCGTCACCCTTAAAGAAATAAAGGTTATCAAAAAACACAGTTCCAACACCTTCAATTTTAAGCTGTATGACCTCTGTTAAATCAACAAATGGCGCATATTCGGAAAGAGGGATATCGACACTTTGCCAGCCATCCTGTTCTACCTCGATTGTAAATTGTGTCTCTGTTGGTCCGGGGCTTATCAAATATATATCAAGAGGCGTGGTACTCTTTGTCCAGTAATTGATGTGGAAGAAATTCATTTCTGTTACATCGATTGAGCTTTCGAATTGCGTGCCCTGATAATTCAGGTTTTCATACTTGAGCGTGCTGTTCTCTTGTATTTCCACAATCGAAACTTGGGTAGCTTGCT
>CAZVEP010000359.1:0-1107 GCA_964625635.1 uncultured Rhodohalobacter sp. | reverse complement strand
TAGGTCATGGGCTACCGTTTGTCTATTTCAGGATTAATGGCGGCTATGCAGAAATCACGCCTGCATCAGCGCCAACCATTTGGTATCAGAACGAAGAAGTACTCGGGATGACGATCAATGGGAAACATTACGGGGTTTTTGCACCTGATGGCTCGGAATGGACCCAAACCGGATCGTTTCAATCCACGTTGAATGGCAAGGATTACATGTCAGTTGCATTACTTCCTGACAACTCACTTCAGACCCTTGAACTGTTCAGAACTCATGCCTATGCATTTGTGACAAACAGCCTCGTGAGCTGGGCGTATGATGAATCGACGTCAGATCTTACCACAGGCTACACGTATGAGACAGAGCTGATGGAAGATGTAAATGGTAACGTCAATGAAACACTGACGGCGCTTTACAGGCACCAGTGGCTGTATGCTCAGCAATCGCTTGCGGACCATACTTATCAGTCACCCCGTGGTGAAATGAAACTGCTAAAGGGCAACTATTTTTCAACAGGCCTTAAATTTTCAGGAATCCTGCCGTCGCTCCCTGATGAGGGCGAGTACAACCGCAGTGAGTTGACCAACATGGTTCAACAAGTGGCTCAGGAAAACCTGGGCCCGGGGCCATCTTACGAAAATGGAAAAGCGATGGGTCGGTTCGCGCAGCTTGTGAATATTGCAGATCAGCTCGGAGCCGATGTTGAGCGGGATTACTTTCTGTCTCAGCTTAAAAACCGGCTTGAAGAGTGGCTAACCGCGGGAGGCGAACAGGAGTACTCCTATAACAATGAGTGGGATGTGCTCACAGGCTATCCATCAGGGTTCGGAGCTGATAATCAAATCAACGACCATCACTTTCATTCAAGCTATGCCATCAGAAGTGCCGCTATTATCGCCCAATTTGATCCGGTATGGGCAAGTGAGGAGAACTGGGGCGGCATGATCAATCTGCTCATCAAAGACAGCAATAACTGGGACCGGTCGGATGAGATGTTTCCATTTCTGAGATCTCATGATTCCTATGCGGGGCACTCGTGGGCATCGGGTCATGGTGCATTTGGTGACGGAAATAACCAGGAATCGAGCTCGGAATCGATGAATTTTGCGTCAGCCG
>CAZVEP010000358.1:0-1116 GCA_964625635.1 uncultured Rhodohalobacter sp. | reverse complement strand
AATCAAAGTTTAACGCATCTATTGCCTATGAAACACCTGCCGACTGGAACAATGCAGACCTTGTGGGTTTTGCCATTGAAGATCTGGAATTTCATCCAATGCAAATCAGCTTTCAGCAGGGACGGCTTGAGATTGTGGATGACCTGACGGTGGGTAACGCCAATAACGATATCAACTTTACATTTTTGAAACCCGATAACCCGGCCCCCGGTACCTTTATTGAGTGGGACGAGACCGGCTTTACACTTTTTGGAATTGAGATTGAAAATGAATTTACACGCGACTGGCTGCTGCCTGTGCCCGACAATGGCACCGATAAAGTGGCTGCAACGCTGAGCGGAACCGGGTATTCATGGAATAATCTTCTTTTAACCGGTAATCTTGATAAAGCAGAATTTACCAACGGAGCGGGAATGACGATTGAGGCAAATTCCCTCAACTACGATATGTCAGATTCGCTGAATCCGGCCGGCATTGCATTCCCAACAAACTACGCCGGACAGGATACCACAGCATTATGGCGCGGGTTTTACGCCAAGAATTTCATCGTTGGATTGCCTGAGTCAATAGAAACCAATGCCGGTGGTCCGCCGGAAGTGGGCGTTCAGGATATGATTATCGACCACCAGGGAGTGACGCTCGAAGCGTTTGCTCACAACGTGTATCAGTATCCCGATGCGAGTGTAGCCGATCTCAACGCCAGCGTGGATACGGTGACCGTAAACATCGAGACCAACACCTTCACCGAGGCATACATCACCGGACAGCTGGCGATACCGGCAACGCATCCCGATTCTTTACAAACACCATTGAATTATACCGGGCTGTTTGTAACAGGATTTAATACACCGAATGGAAGCACGTTTGAACTGACTGTAGATCCCGACGGGCCGATCTATACCAATATGCTGAAAGGCACCTTAACCCTTGAACCGTCATCGGTCATTACAGCATCGGTCGGTAACGGGGAGAAATCTTTTGATATGGCCCTGAATGGCAACATAGACTGGGGAAACGTGGACTTAAACCCTATCACAAATGTGAACATGGGACTCGATTTCGCCGGGCTCGGTTTTGACTACCAGAGCAATACCGGCCTCAATTTTAACATGGGCG
>CAZVEP010000357.1:0-1124 GCA_964625635.1 uncultured Rhodohalobacter sp. | reverse complement strand
GCTGGGTTTCCATGAGATCCATGAAAGAGACCTTTGCTGCTCCGCTCGACTGGACATATCCGTATATGGGAGAGGAAAAGTGAAAGGGCAAAAGTGAAAAGCGAAAAGTCCTGACAGCGTGGCCGGTGCTTTTCCGGACTCCTGTAAGCGTCTGTATCATAGCCTTAAAGCCAACTACTCCAAAGCCCTGCCAAACGCAGGGCTTTTTTATTTGTGGCAATCCGCTAATTGCAGTACTCCTAACTGTGGTTAAGAACCGAAAAAAATATTGAGCTACATCCAATCTATTTGTAATATTGTAGTATATCCTACAAAAAGGAGGTGTATATGAGTGTAATGAGTATAAGAATTGATGAAAAAAAGAAAAAAAGATTGAAAGCTATCGCTTCGCTCAAAGGGAAATCCATGAGCAGCATTGTTGAAAATTTGATTGACGACTATGTAGCCAAATTCCACCAGGAAGATGAACAATCGGATGAGCTGAAAAAACTTATGAGAGTTTCAGAACCCTCCTTTGAGGAGTGGGACAATGACGAGGATAGTGTATATGATGACCTGTGAAAAATGGGACATTGTTTTAGTTCCATTTCCGTTTACCAACCTCCGTTCAATCAAAAAACGTCCCGCACTTATCATATCGCCCAATCAGTATAATAACGGGCCTGATGTTGTAATTCAGTTTATCACCAGCAATATAAAGTCATATGGCAGGACCGGTGACACTATTATTCAAAAATGGAAAGATAGCGGGTTACCTAAACCATCCATGATAAGAATGAAATTCGCAACGATAGAAAGATCTATCATTATAAAAAGAATAGGCAGGATTGTACCGATCGACCAGAATACATTGAATAGAGAACTACAAAGTTTTTTCAACCTTGCTGACTAGAAAGATCTAACATAGTTTCCGTACAATTTTCAATAATTGAATAGAAGACCTTGCGAAAAGAAGTCAGAGAGCTCTCTTGTGTGCCTGGGTTTCTCATCCTTCTTTAGGCATCTATTTTCAGAGGCTCAGCCAACTACTCCAAAGCCTTGCCAAACTCAGGGCTTTTTTATTTTATCCGGACGTATTGAAATACCTGTTCATGTCTCACCCGTTATTTATAACCAGTCCGGCC
>CAZVEP010000356.1:0-1131 GCA_964625635.1 uncultured Rhodohalobacter sp. | reverse complement strand
TCAAGGACAGGATCATCGCCACGGTGGCACCAATCGCGATCGGGCTCATATAGGGACCCATCAAACCGGATACAAACGCCATCGGGATGACGGCTGCA
The DNA here is from genome assembly GCA_964625635.1 of uncultured Rhodohalobacter sp. GTDB lineage: Bacteria > Bacteroidota > Rhodothermia > Balneolales > Balneolaceae > SW132. The sequence continues at coordinate 1,033 of CAZVEP010000356.1, read as the reverse complement.
ATAACCGTAAACGTAGCAAGTATCGTCGGGTTTCCCACCTCGTTGATGGCATAAATCGCGGCCTGTTTGAACGGCAGATTTCTCATCTTAAAGTGGCGGTGCATATTCTCCGCTACAATAATGGAGTTATCTACCACTATACCGGTCACAAACACCAATGCGAAAAGGGTAATGCGGTTGAGGGTGTAATCGTACATGTAGTAGAAAAAGAGAGTAAGCGCAAAGGTAATTGGGACGGATATGAATACGACCAATGCTCCGCGCCAGCCCATCGCCAGAAAGACGACAAATGATACTGCCAGAACAGCTACCACCAAGTGAATCAAAAGTGTGCTCACTTTTTCGGTTGCCGTCTCTCCATAATTCCGGGTTGTTTCTACCTGAATATCGGAGGTAATGACCGATCCGTTCAGTTTTTCGACCATTTGATCAATTTGAGTAGCGATGGTCATGGCATCTGCTCCCTGACGCTTCGCCACGGAGATAGATACAGCAGGGTAGGAGAGTCCGGCTTCCATATTTTTTTCGAGTGCTGATACAGGTCCCGGAACGTAGGAGACATAGTTGGCAGATTCACCCGGTCCGTCCTTCACTTCCGCTACGTCTCTGAGAAGGATGGGATCTCCCTGACGAACATCCACAACAAGTGAACCGACATCGTCTGCGGTTTCCAGGAAATTTCCGGTCTGTACCCGGAACTCCTCGTCATTCTGTGTGAATGTGCCTGATTTAAATTCACTGTTTGCTGCTTGAATGGTTTGAGCAACACGAAGGGGATCAATCATCATTGAAGCCATCTTCTGTTTATCCAGAATCACTTCTACAGTTCGGGAACGACCTCCGTGAATTTTGGTCTCAGCCACATCGGTTATCGATTTAATCTCATTGTCCAGTTCCTGTGCCACACGCCTGAGCTGGTAGTCATCGTGTGTATCACTCCAGAGGGTAAGGGTGACGATCGGAACGTCATTGATAGACCTTGTTTTAATGAGCGGCATGGTGACCGGCTCAGGCTTGGTATCCATGAACTTCA
>CAZVEP010000355.1:0-1137 GCA_964625635.1 uncultured Rhodohalobacter sp. | reverse complement strand
GACAGGTCTCCCCTTTTGCGAGGTAGCTGTCGTTAAAATCGAGGTAGCGAACCAGGCTACTGTTGTAGAGTGCGGCTCGGTCAGGCGTGGTTTTTCCGCCACCGATCAGCGTGCTGATTTTGTTTCCGCCAAAATCATTCAGCATGGTTCGGATCGCCAGAACAGGTGGCCCCTCAACAGCTCCAATGGCGGTTCCAAGCGAATCGAGCAGGCGAATCTTGAGTTGGTCAATCGCTTCTTCACTCAGATTTGAATAGGATGCGCTTTCTACAAATGCTGCGAGTTTGTGAACAATCATATTGCCTCCAAATCTCCATTTTGATTGGACTTGCCTATACTTTCAAAATAAGCAACTATCATGGCTTTCTCCATCAGAGATCCGGAAAGTTCACTGCCCAGGATCATCAAAACATGACATCGTAATTTCTCTGTCAGTCAGCAATTTTAAGGCTCCGGGCTTGTCATCAGTAAAATTGTAAAAAAACCATCTACCCAAGAAAGCCTGATCAGACCGAACTCTTCTGCCGAAAATGGATTTTTTTTGGCACAACCGCTGTTTATTGCTTATTGGATTCAGTATAAATCTATTATCAAACCATCTGCTTAAGTCTTAGCAGAAAGAGTCGGGTGCAATAGACCGCATCTTCTTATTTTATAATATTAAGATTACGCAAACACCAGAATATTGAACAATCCATCAAAAAAAGAAAATAACGGCGGAGATCAGTCGTCATCGAATGGTGACCAATCCGGCAATAATAAATTAAACAACCAGAAGCCATCAAAGGGCATTAACCTTGTTTTTTGGTTCTATCTGATCGTGGGCATGTTTCTCTTGTATACGCTCATGAACAATTCTGGGGACGGGTTTTTCGGATCCGTTCCTGAAATTGAGTACACAGAATTCAGGATGGAACTGGAACAGGATAATATTGAGAGCATTCATGTTCAGGGAGAGAGAATTGAGGGAACATTAAAGGAGTCGCAAACCCTCGAAATTTCGGAGGATGATACTGTCCGTTATGATAATTTTGTGACCTTCCTGCCCTCTTTCGGTGATGATGAACTTTTTGCCATGCTTGAGGAGCGCAATGTCACTGTATCGGCAGAACCGGAATCAGACAGTAACTGGTGGTA
>CAZVEP010000354.1:0-1140 GCA_964625635.1 uncultured Rhodohalobacter sp. | reverse complement strand
GAGGTGAATGAGAAGGCTTACTTGATTGATGAAGAGCCGGTGGAGATAGGGCGAGTAGAATGATTATTATGTGTTGATAGTCAGGAGCTCAATAATTTCAAAAAGAGATTTTTCACTAAAAAGGAACGGGATAAACAGATGATATCCCGTTAATTATGTTTTTACTCTTCTTTTTTCCATCTAATCGAAGGTCATTCCCTTAAGCCTCTTCATCCTCAAAAATATCTTCAATCTGCATGCTGAAAAGCCTGGCAATTTTAAACGCCAGCGGCAGACTTGGATCATACTTTCCGGTTTCAAGGGCATTTACGGTTTGACGCGATACATCCAGTGCGTTGGCTAAATCAGCCTGGGTCCAGTCACGTTCGGCTCGAAGTACTTTTAGTCGGTTTTTCACTTGTACCTCCTCAGATTGATGAAAAGCGATATCAGGTAGGTGATGCTAATTATTGCGACTAAAAGGCCAATTTCTGCGTCGAATGGAATAAGATTTGTTGCATCCAACATGGAGTATGCTATTCCTCCCACAATGGCGACACCAAGTGAAATACCCATCGCTTCAAGCTGAATTTTTTGCATCAGCTCGTCCTGTAGTTTTATGTGACGGATGTTGGCAACAATCATTACGATTCCAACCCCAACATTAAGCAGAATGACCATTGAGTTAATCAGGGTATTCTCGCCCCAGAAAAGTGTAGGTCCAAAAGCAGGGATTGCCACCGTTATGACCCAGGCAAATGTCCAGATTGCCAGGCGAACCGTTGAGTCATGCATCTTTTTAGACCACTCTGTTGATTGTACATTTTGTGTTTCCATGTCTATACCATTTGTTTTTATGTTAAGTAAACTTTACAAATGATATCCCTAATAGAAATTAAAGTCAAGTATAGTTTACAAAATAACTATAAAACTTTACATTTTATCAGCTTTTAATGACATAAATACTCAATAGTGAAAGAGGTGTAATAGATTGAGTAACAAATCTTTAATGGATAGGAGGTTTTATATTTTAACGAATCAAAAAAAATGCCCTGCCTAAGTAATAAGCAGGGCATTTTGGGTTGATCTGTTTCTTTATCTAATCTATTTCGATGCCGGGCACATTTACCGGCTCATTATCCTGCCACCAGAATGTGGGCA
>CAZVEP010000353.1:0-1163 GCA_964625635.1 uncultured Rhodohalobacter sp. | reverse complement strand
CAAGTAGTGTAGATGATAATTAACATCAAAAATAAACAAGAGGATTGATATGAAAAAGAGAGCATGTATGATAATCTATTTACTAACTATCTGGGTTTTTATTCAACCCATGAAAGTAGATGGAAAACCAATCAATACCGATGCAAATGGCATTTATGAAACATCGATAATTGGTGAATGCAGGAGCACATTGGATAAACATGATTTGGTAGACTTGGAGAGTTTCAATACTAAGTATTCAGATTTGTCAATTGGTATCGAATATACTGAGTCTGGGATGCAGGAAAGAGGTGGGTGTAAAATCACACTTGATGGCACAATTGAGACAGATATAGGTACGGTTACTTTTGATAACGTAGTAATAGAAGTTTCTCTCAATGATGCACAAGATTGCGTTGATTTTGCAATCAGATTACTAAATAGTTTCAAAGAAGATAAACCATCAGAATAAATAACAGATTCATGAAAACAATTAACAAAGTACAGTTGGTATGTTTTTTTGTGATAAGCGTTTTTCTGCTAGGTTTTTCTGAAGCCCCATCAGAAAGAGCATCAAAAAATATACTTATTTCCAGCTTATCTATAGTAGGTACTGAGATTGATAGAGCGCCTTGCTATAAACAACCGGGTGAGTTAGAAATAAGAAAAGATTGCACAGTCACAATAAAAAATGATGACATGGACATCGAGATTACATTACATGATGTTGGAACATGGGATTGCCTCAAACTTAAAGTTAAAGCAGCTTGGGCAAGCCTAACAGGTAATCTTTAATTAATAACATAAATACAATGCCCCGTCTGAAAATTAATGTTTTGAGCGGGGTAAATTTATAGGTCCAATCAATTCAAGATACATTGATTGACATAATTTTAATGGATGATAAAAAAGCTTAAAAGATACTAGCTCAATTTTTAAATAGATGAGCTTATAGGAACTTTAAACAAAGTAAAACAAACCATGAAAAAGCTTCCCACTCATATTTTCTTCGCTAAGATGAAGTTTATACTTCCATTCGCAATAATACCATTGCTTCTGGGGGTAACTGATAATTGTTATAGTCAATCAACTGGAAAAATAGTATATGAGGCCGTATTGGAAGCAGAAGATTATGATACGCTGAATGCGGTACTTTTATTTCAAAATAAGTCGTCTTTCTTTTT
>CAZVEP010000352.1:0-1165 GCA_964625635.1 uncultured Rhodohalobacter sp. | reverse complement strand
TACGGCTTTAGCCGGGAGGGGTGTCCAACGGGATTCATTACCAACCTAAATACCGGACTCCGTCCTCGTCATCATGCTTCTGAACACCCCTCGCATCCAGTTCTGAACGAACAGGATGATCTCCCCTCAATGGGAGAGACTATTCATAGCCATTAAAATTCCACCAGACCGTTCAACAAATTTCAAACTGTCACCGGTTGATGTGCTTATATGACGAAGGATCTGTGAAAGCAATAAATCATTGATAATTTGTGCGGATCGGAATTGTTTGCAAATATGCAACGCAAAAAACTCATTTCAGGTTATGAAGCCAGTCAAAATAATGAACCATAATTGATACGAAATGCCGGAAGGTCCTGAGATACACAGAGAAGCAGATAAAATCAGAAAGGCAATCGAAGACAGTCAAATCAGGTATGTCTACTACTACCACGATCATCTGAAAGATTTTGAGAAAGAGCTTGCTGACAAATGGGTAGAAAATGTAGAGGCGTTTGGCAAAGGGTTGGTGATCACGTTTGATGATGACTATCACATGTACAGTCATAACCAGCTTTACGGACGATGGTATATTAAACCGGCAGGCGACTATCCGAAAACAAATCGTGAACTGCGAGCCGAACTCCGAACGGATCACAAATCTGCGCTCCTTTACAGCGCAAGTGAAATTGATGTGATGGATGGTGAGTCACTCAATGAACATCCCTACCTGAAAAAACTCGGCCCCGATCTTCTGAAAGACGTGACGGTGGAACAGATTGTCGAACGGTGCAAATCAGATAAGTTTAAACGGAAGATGTTTGCTTCGTTACTGCTTGACCAAACCTTTTTGAGTGGGGTGGGCAATTACCTGAGGACCGAAATACTTTTTGATGCCCGAATCAATCCATCAGATAAACCAAAAGATTTGTCAGATGAAAAGCTGACAGAGTTTGCGAAATCAGCCCTATCAATTACAATCAGAGCCTACGAGACTAAAGGCCTGACCGTTAGCGAAGAGATCCTGTCACAGGCAAAAAGTGCTGGTGAAAAACGTCGTCATTATCGTCACTACCTGTTTAACCGCGGCGGAAAACCATGCAGAATTTGTGGTACGGAAATCAAAAAAATGAAAAAATCCGGGCGCCGAATTTATGTGTGTGAAAACTGCCAGAATATTTGATCA
>CAZVEP010000351.1:0-1169 GCA_964625635.1 uncultured Rhodohalobacter sp. | reverse complement strand
CATTTCCCAAATCAGTTTGGCAATTTCTTTGCATACGGACTGAAAAGCCATCGGCATACACCGGAAATCGAAACGATCCTGGGCACTTTGGATGGTGATGAGCTTACCGTTCAGTTTACGCCGCACCTGCTGCCGATTGACCGGGGAATTCTGACCACAACCTACTCCTCACCAACCAAAGCAGTTAACGAGGAGCTGGTACGCGACGCCTATCTGAACTACTACGAGAAAGAGCATTTTGTACGTGTTGTGGATCAGCCGCCGAGCGTCAAAAACGTGCGCGGCTCTAACTTTTGTGACCTTTATGCAACATATGATGAGCGCACAAACCGGATTATCACCATTTCAGCGATCGACAACCTGGTAAAAGGCGCGGCGGGTCAGGCAATCCAGAATATGAACCTGATGTTTGGGCTGCTCGAAAACAGTGGACTGAAATATCCGCCGCTGAATCCGTAATGTTTCCTAATACAGACAGTTATATGAATATTTATGATGTTTATGTGAGTGTTCCCCTTTGGAGGTTGGGAGAAAATTCTTAATTAAATGCATCACCCGTTCAATTTGCCACGAAGGCACAAAGTCACGAAGATGCACGAAGGTCGGTATTATCAATTGAATGCTCTTCGCGGACCTTCGGGTCTTCGAGGCTTCTCCCATTGGGATCCTCCGGGAGTGGATGATATGAAGTTATCTAAATTGCTGTAGATCAATTATTTTTTCAGATCCTCTTCTGAAGGGCAATTGGGGGATGACAATTCGTAATAATGGATTTAATCTCGGTTCATGAACCTAAGATCTTTAATCACTTTAACTTTTATCTTACTAAAATAACATGCTTCAAAATTTAACGGATGTACGCGGTATCAAAGCGTGGGGCGCCCACATGGGAATCAAATCTAAGCGGCGCGATCTGGCCCTCATCGTATCTGAAAAGCCGGCTGTTGCAGCGGCTGTGTTCACACAAAACCTGGTGTGTGCCGAGCCGATTAAGCTAAGCCGTAAACATATTAAGGATGGCATCATCCAGGCGATTGTGATTAATTCAGGCAACGCCAACGCCTGTACCGGAAAGAAAGGGTGGGAGGGAGCGGTAGCCATGGCCGAGACTACCGCCAAAGAATTGGGTATTCCAGTAGAGCATGTGCTGGTTGCATCCACCGGGCTGA
>CAZVEP010000350.1:0-1173 GCA_964625635.1 uncultured Rhodohalobacter sp. | reverse complement strand
GAAAATGACATGTTTTACTACCAGATTGCGGTTTTAGAATGAGATTTTAAGCAGGCAAACCATGATAGCCTGATTGAATTTTTAAGAATGAAAGCCGGTCTACAACAAAAGTTCACAAACCGAACTCCTTGGGCCAAATGTTGAGGAGTACTTCAATCCTTAAGAGGGGCTTACAAATTCTATTCAGCTCTGAACTTCAACAATTTCATCATATTTCAACATCTCCAAGTGCTCCGGACGGCACGTCATCACCGACATCTGCTGCTTGTTAGCTAACTCCTCAATTGACTCAGAAGCCATCTCCCACAAAAAAGGTTAAACGATTGGGGTGCTTTCAGGCTGGTCTTAACTCTCTTCGAATACCACATTTTTTCTAATAATTTCTCCAATTCCTCTGCATGACCGTGAATATCCCCAATGAAATCGATGTTGGTCTTTTTCATTAATTGTTTGAATAGTCTTTTGAATTATCTTAGATCTCTTCTTCGGATACAGCAATAATCGCAGCAGCAACTTGCTTATCAAGTGGTTCCTCAATTGGTAGATTTCCCCATAGCTGCTCAAGATCTTCTTTGACAACCGGATGGTCTGCTAACCACTTTTTTAAGTCCCTTAGGCTATTAATGTGCTTGGCCCGTCGGTTTGTTTGGGCTTCTTCAGCTTTTACAAAGTATGGATGCAGCAGATCAAGCCATAACTGACTGAATTCATAACAATCAATAGAATGACCCGATATACTAAAATGATTCTTGAAGAGGTTTTGAAAGTTCTTATAAATAGTCAATAAACTTTTATCAGGTTCATCTTTCTGCTCCTCAAGCTTTACCCAGTTTTGGAGTAAGCCTTCGAATATTGTCAAAGACAGTCGCTTCTTATTCGGAAGCAATTGAAGCTGGCCGTTATTGAGAAGCTGTACAAACTTATTAACCGATCTCTCAACAGCCTTCGACCTGGTTCTAATGTTGGAGCACCCTGGCAGGGTGGATTCTAAAAATGAACAGATTTTCGGCAGATCTCTGATTAATTCATTCGCCCCCTTAATCAGGACCCACTTTGGTGCCCTTTTTTCTGTTCCTTTTAGTGCAAAGAAGGCCCAATTGGCATTCGACTCTACAAGGCTGATTCGAGACAATACTTTTGCCGTCACCTCCTTGTATTGGTCATAGAGATCTT
>CAZVEP010000349.1:0-1180 GCA_964625635.1 uncultured Rhodohalobacter sp. | reverse complement strand
CATTAATTTTCTGAATTAAATTATAGAACGCCTTCTCGTCATATTTCACTCGACGTAGCATGGTATCAAAACTGGTATAGATTGTAAATGGAGCTAATAACCTCAGCTCGACTAATAAGTTTTTTACTGATAGTCACCCTTACAAAAGTGGGAAACAGGGGGGATCTTTACCGTAATATCGTAAAACCCAGTGAACACCCCTCAAATTCTCTCCGCCAGCCGGCGGGAGACTTTTTTCTGTGCTTTTTATTAATCGAACTCAGGTTAATAGTTCATGCCTTTGACAGCACCATATCTATGTTTATTTGAACTTTACACATAAAAAACTAAATAAAGGGTAAGTTTTAGAAAAATCACAATATTTTTAATTCATAGTGTTATTTCACTTGTTTCTGCAATAATCCCTAAAAATGTTAACTCAAAAATTTAAGTTCAATTTCATCCATAATCAATCAAATTGATTTATCAATATCTTTCTATGATTAATCGAGACAAAAAGTTTACATACAATGAGCCGATCAAATCCAATTAATATTATCACCAACAATCAGTTAAAATTTATTTCTGCGGTATAAACAAATGGCAGAATTCAGCTTAATTCTAAGCAATATTTTGAATTTTTAGTGAATTACTTAAAGATCAATTTTTCGAGAGATTGCTATAACGCGTTTACCAGTTAAAAGACCTTCAAGCGTCCGTAGGTCCTTGAAGCGTCTTTTGTGTGAGTTGTTCACGAAAGTCGTGACGCTTGTAGGACTTCCGCTCCGCTTCAGACGCTTCAAGGTCACTTTATGGTTAACCGGTAAACGCGTTGCTAAAATAAATTATCCGTTTGTCTTTTCGACAATAAGGGACTGAATGTGAGGGAAATGTGGAATCTGAAATGATGGTGAGATAAAAACAAGCAACGAATAATTTTCAATTCAACCTCATCATAATCGAATCCGGCTGTGTCTGTCCGTGATATTTTATACAGTATGGATACAGAAGCTTAGTTTCAATAACCTATCTAACACTGACGGGAAAGCCTTTTTATGCAACGAATTATAAATGGCTCCAAAGTCATCATCAAAGCCGGATAACTAAGGTAACGGATAAATCGAGACAAGTGTTTAGACCAAAACTGAAAATTCAAATAAGGACTTTCACGAGTGTTTATCAGGCGATTAAAAAAACAATC
>CAZVEP010000348.1:0-1184 GCA_964625635.1 uncultured Rhodohalobacter sp. | reverse complement strand
CGTGATCCTTCCACTTCAACGGGGCGGCCTGTTTCCAAATCAATATGAGAAGCCCAGGTCGTCTCAACGTATGGTTCTGCAGAAATCAGTTTACCCGTTTTACGGTCAATTACATAGAAAAAACCATTCTTCGGGGCATGCAGAATAGCCTTCCTCTCCTCCCCATTTACAGTTAGGTCAGCCAGTACAATATCCATATTGGAATTGTAATCCCAGGTGTCGCCCGGCACAGTTTGATAATGCCATATGTACTCACCCGTATCCGGGTTCAGCGCCACAATAGAGCTCAGGAAAAGGTTATCGCCTCCGCCGGGACTTCTGATTTTACGGTTCCACGGCGAGCCGTTACCGGTTCCGATATAGAGCATATCCAGTTCGGCGTCGTAGGTAAAACCGTGCCAGGCATTCCCGCCCCCTCCATGCTTCCACCACTCACCAGTCCAGGTCTCGGCGGCCATCTCCATGGCTGCATTCTCAAAGCCATCGGCAGGGTTTCCGGGCACAATATAGAATTTCCATGCCTCTTCACCGGTTTCCGCATCATAGGCAGTAACCCAGCCCCGGGTCGGGCCATTTTCTGTTCCGCCGTTTCCAATCAGCACTTTTCCTTTAAAAGCTTTTGGCGCCCCGGTAATGTAGAGAGAGCGCTCCATGTCATAGGTCCTCACAGACCAGATTTCTGCGCCTGTGTAAGCATCGACGGCAATTAGCCTGCCATCCCAGGTGGCAGTAAAAATTTTGCCCTCATAAAAAGAAATTCCACGGTTGTGCACCCAGCCAATTTTTCTCTTGCCCGCCACTTCCTCGCCTACTTTGGGATCATACTCCCAAAGTAAATTGCCGGTAGTGGCATCTACGGCCCTGATAATATTCATGGTTCCGGTAAAGTACATCACACCATCAACCACCAATGGTGTGGAGACCAACCCTACATCATCAGGCAGATCTAAATACCAGTCTACTTTCAGGTTGGATACATTTTCTGTGTTAATGTCCGTTGCGGGACTGAACCGGCGTTCGTTGTGCGTTCGGCCATATGCCAGCCAGTCTGAAGTCTGCTCTTCATCAGCAATAGCAGCATCACCATAGGTAGAGCTTTGATTTTCATTTTCGCATGAGGTTATTAAAAACAGGCAAATTAAAGCTGGTATGATTTTTTTCATAGAATGATAGGACGAGTTTAT
>CAZVEP010000347.1:0-1185 GCA_964625635.1 uncultured Rhodohalobacter sp. | reverse complement strand
TTGTATCGTAACCATTGTCTTAAGAAAAAATATAAACACTAACTTAAATACTTAAATAATTATGTCGAAGTTAATTCATTATGATGCAGAAGCACGCGACGCGTTGAAACGCGGTGTTGATAAGCTTGCAAATGCTGTTAAAGTTACATTGGGCCCTCGCGGACGCAATGTTGTTATTGAAAAATCATTTGGTGCTCCAACAGTTACCAAAGATGGTGTAACCGTTGCGAAAGAGATTGAGCTCTCTGACAAGGTTGAGAACATGGGTGCTCAAATGGTACGTGAAGTAGCGTCTAAAACAAATGATAATGCAGGTGACGGTACAACCACAGCTACCGTACTTGCACAGTCTATTATTCAAACCGGGCTGAAGAATGTAACGGCCGGTGCGAATCCAATGGACCTCAAAAAAGGTATCGATAAAGCTGTGGCTTCTGTCGTGAAAGAGCTGAAAAATATCAGCAATCCTGTAGGCGATAGCCTGGAAAGCATCAACCAGGTTGGAACTATTTCAGCCAATGGCGATGAAGAGATTGGCGGCCTTATTGCAGAAGCAATGGGTAAAGTTGGCAAAGATGGTGTCATTACCGTTGAAGAAGCCAAAGGTACGGAAACCTATCTCGAAACTGTAGAAGGTATGCAGTTCGATCGCGGTTACCTGTCACCCTATTTTGTGACAAACAGCGAAACGATGACTACAGAAATGGAGAATCCATATATCCTGATCTTCGACAAGAAGATTACGAATATGAAGGATCTGCTTCCTATTCTTGAGAAAGTCATCCAGACCGGCAATCCGCTTCTGATTATTGCCGAAGACATTGAAGGCGAAGCTCTTGCAACTCTCGTAGTGAACAAACTGCGCGGATCATTGAAAGTAGCTGCCGTTAAAGCACCGGGCTTTGGCGACCGACGCAAAGCGATGCTCGAAGATATCGCTATTCTTACAGGCGGTACCGTGATCAGCGAAGAGCGCGGATACAAGCTTGAGAATGCAACGCTCGATTTCCTCGGACGTGCAGATCGCCTCAACATTACCAAAGACGACACAACGCTCGTTGGCGGACAAGGTGAAAATGACAATATCAAAGCCAGAATCAATCAGATTAAATCTCAGATTGAAAACACCACATCAGATTATGATCGTGAGAAGCTCCAGGAGCGTCTTGCGAAACTGAGTGGCGG
>CAZVEP010000346.1:0-1189 GCA_964625635.1 uncultured Rhodohalobacter sp. | reverse complement strand
TGGGGCTGACGGTGAGCCCTGGCTGTCCAAAATTATGCGGGCAAATGTCGATGATCAGGGCCGGGTGATTATATGGGATATAAATACGGATGCAGGCGGTTTTCCTCCGCAGAACAACTTGTACGTCTACAATTCAGATGGGAGCTATCTTACTCAAATTGGCAGACGGGGAAAAGGTCCTGGTGAATTTGTGATGTTAATGGACATGAAGGTAAGTAACGGCCATGTTTATGCACTGGATCATACCAGCCAGCGTCTGAACGTGTATAGCGCAGAAGATTATTCTTTTGAACGGTCAACACTGGTTGATCAGTGGCGTGTTCATAATCACGAGGCGGTTCAAGATTTGGGTTTTGCCCGGCTAATGACTCGAAATGACGGCAATCACCTGGCCGTATTCATTGAAAAAGTACCGGTTTCGGGGAGGTCTCCGGTCTCTAAATATTTATTGATTGACACAGATGGACATGTTCTGAATCATAAACCGCTGGAATTTCCGGCCGGGTTTACCATCAGCCCGCAGACCACTCCGCCAACCCCATCCATGACGTTACCGTTTATGGGTCATACAGTTACGGCCCTCTCCCGGAATAATGCATTATACTCGGTTTGGACGAGTGATTTTTTGATCAAAACATATGATGCCAGCGGGGTTTACCAATCGGCCATATACTATCCCGTAACCGGATCGCCGTTTGATCTACGCGACCATACAGAGTCCTCGCGATACAACAGCCGCGACATCCGGAATGCATTTGAAAACAGTGAAGAGGAGTTGCCTGAAACCAACCCCGTACTGGCCGATTTGATCGTTGATGACGAAAACAGAATTTGGGCGGCGGTTCCGATGGATCCACAACAGGAGATGTATGAGTGGTGGATTCTGGCCCCTGGTGGAGAACTTCTTGCAAAACTGCAGCGTCCAAGTACTTTACAAATATTCGATATCAAAGACGGATATCTTTTCGCCAAAGAGATCGATGAAGAAACCGATGCTGAGTTTATTGTTAAATACCGTATAGGGTTTGAGGAGAAGTAATCCCTATCTGAACCGTACGTATTTCACAAAATTAAATATCGGTATGTATGCCACTCTCAAGAGGATACCTTCGTGGGAATTCTCGAAAACTGAAGGATCAAGAAAGTTATTCAATTGATAATATGGAACTTCATGTAACTTTGGGTCTTT
>CAZVEP010000345.1:0-1203 GCA_964625635.1 uncultured Rhodohalobacter sp. | reverse complement strand
TCATCCCGATGCTTCGGGACGAACCTCCCAAAGGGATGTTTGCGGCGAAAAGATCTAGGCCTCAGACTCCTCTGTTTATTATCAATACTGGTGATTTGATATCGGCTGATAATCTTGATTAGAAGCTCCACTCTATATTCGAGCTAAAAACCATGCAACTGCCTGGTAACCAACCGGCCTTGGCAGTGTGAACGCAGCGTAAGAGAGTGAACTTCAAAAGCTTTCCCTAGCACTTTCCCCGCAGGGACTGGTGAACGGTCAAAAGTGCATAAAAAACCCGTCGGCTAAAGATTTGCTCCGGCGTGCACATCTGGACGCTTTGCGATGTGAACACACCTCCCGGCTAAAGCCGTACTCCCCTCGAGGGGAGATTACAAAGGTCCGCATCATCTTGTCATTTTAATTTAAATTCTGCCGGTGAGTTTTTACACTCATCGCATGCGCGTCCACCTGCGCACTCACCGCCTGCTCAAATCACAGGCCGTGAGCTTAATTGTACTAAAATAAATCTTTCACTTCATTTAATAAGGGACTTTACTGATCTGGAATTTTCCACTCGGAAACAGCTGGCCTTGAAAGAATTTGCGGAGCAAGGAAGCCGGAAGATCTGCGGGGACCTTTAATCATACCGGCTCGGAACTGTTTTGGAAGCTGTATGCGCGATGGACCATTGATAAAAGGTAGCAGAGATTCCGTGACCGCCGCAAATTTTTTCACAGCCTTGATTTTTTGGTTCGTTTTGTATCAAGACAAAATGAACAGGAAGACCACATATAATCACGTACTATAGTAATAAGTTTCGAAACTGTTTCAAAAAAAAGACTATCATGGTTGCGCGTAGATAATAACTCAATTCTTGAGTACGAATAATCATCCCCCATTGCCCCCTTCAGAAGTGGGACACTCTTCGGCAAAACTCATAACTGGCCAAGAAGTGAAATATTCTGTGTAGAGCAAGGCACTTTTTTAAAGTTGATAATCTCCTTCCAAAACGCCCCTCTCTGCCAAGTCCCGCGAGGGCGAGGCAGAAGCCTGTCCGACTTTCGGCGGAAGGGGCCAGGGTAAGTCAAAAGATTACCACACCACCCATCTCATATTGGGTGATCATTTTCTTATCTTGTGAATAAATCACACACGAATAAGAATATCATAAATAAAAGCATCAAACATGTACAACATTGTAAGAATATCCGGTGATGGTAT
>CAZVEP010000344.1:0-1206 GCA_964625635.1 uncultured Rhodohalobacter sp. | reverse complement strand
CTCTTCCGGGAAGGCCTTTAAAATATCTTCAATCTGGCCGTCAGATATATGATTATTAAGTACCTTAAATACCGTTTTAACCACGTGCATGGCGTTCAGCTGAGGCGCTTTATCTGAAAGGTACTCGCGCACGTGTTCAATGAATTCCTCTTGTGACCGGTCTTTCACCGGAGTTGCTGCGGGTTTCCAGCCCTCGTAATAAAATCCGCTCAGTAAAATGGGCAGCTGTGCTCCCGTTTGTGCTGCAAGGTTTACCGGCAAGCGATCGCGAAGGGTGTGAAGTGTTGCCCTCAGGGCTTTGAAAGCCTGCTCTCTGTCGTGAAACTTTCCCTCTGTGCTAACTTCATCAACGATGATCATTGTCTTTTGTATAGTCGTATCAAATACTGGAAAAGATGCCATAATTAAGACCTCTTGCAATTTTTTGATTAACACTTTAACTAGTAATGAAACGCAGGTTTTTATATTCTGTAACCCTGTTTATTTCAAAACAGATGCTGACAGGATAAAATTTCAACTTGACTCAAAAAGCTGCGCCTGTAGCAGCAGGCCTGTCTGAATCTTTGAGCCGAGATATTACGCTCTGTGACAATGCAAAAAGTTAGATATGGCTTTTCTAGTCAGGAGATTGGTAAGATCTGGCACCGGTTTCTTGTCAATTATATTTTTATATGGCCTATAAAAATTGCCAAGGCCGGGAATCGATCGCCTGCAACATTCAAAGTGAGAATTAACATCACCTATTTAATCCATTCCTGTACATTTCCTAGTAATTTTGTATCCTCAACCAAATCAAATAAACAGATCTATCCGAAGGACATATGGAATCAGCTCTCATAACGAACGACGCCGTTACGTTTGGAATTTTAATGGCAATTCTGGCAGGAATTTTCGCCACATCAAGCAGCGATAATCCATTTTGGAAGAAATTCTATACGTTTGTCCCCGCTCTGCTTCTTTGCTACTTCATCCCGTCATTGCTTACGACATTTGGTATTGTCTCGGAGGAAGGGTCCAATCTTTATTACATGGCTTCGCGATATTTGCTGCCGGCGAGCCTGGTGCTGCTTACGCTGAGCATTGATCTCAAAGGCATTATCAACCTGGGGCCTAAAGCTGTTATTATGTTTCTTGCGGGCACTATAAGCATTATGATTGGCGGTCCGCTGGCGCTGCTGATTGTCGGCACCATCAGCCCGGAAATAG
>CAZVEP010000343.1:0-1216 GCA_964625635.1 uncultured Rhodohalobacter sp. | reverse complement strand
TTTTTGCATGTGTTGAAACTACAAAAGATCGATGAAATTCGTGTTGGGAAATCCCTCGACCGCCGATTGCCTCTTTCGGCTGTCGAGTTTTGTAGGTTAGGCTAAACATGCCATGTTTTTTTCGAAGCACAACCACTAAAATTTTCACCGCGGCTCAGCGCCACTGCGGTTCAATCACCGGAAACCCAAATACTCGTCAGCCCGCAACTGCAGCGTGCAGACGAGGTCACATCCCGGTCAACACAATTTTGCCTGCATTTTCATTATGTTTCATCCGCTGATGGGCTTCTTCGGCTTCTTCCCATTCGTACACCGAATCGATAACGGGACGGAGGGTTCCGTCTTCGAAGTTTTCCAGAAAATGATCACTGAACTCTTTTGTGAGAAGCGCCTTGTATTCGTCGGTTCGGTTGCGAAGGGTTGAGCCGCGAATCGTCAATCGCTTCTTCAGGATCTTGCCGAGATCAAGGTTGTCGGTTTGAACACCGCCAAGCAGACCGAGGTGAACGAGTCGCCCGTCCATCGCAAGTAGTCGAATATTTTGATGCCAGTAGGGCGCTCCGACAAAGTCGAGAATGACGTCCACAGAAGAAGAAGCATTCCCATCTTCAATTATATCAGCAAAATCTTTCTCCTTATAGTTGATCGCCAAATCCGCACCCAGACTCTCGCATAGTTCAAGTTTGGCCTCTGTGCCGGCCGTCGTAAAAATGGTCGTGCCTGATGTTTGGGCGGCGAGTTGAATTGCGGCAGATCCAACGCCGCTTGCTCCGGCATGAATGAGAACTGTCTCGTCTTCGAATAGCTCACCCAGCCAGAAAAGACCCTGAAAAGCTGTGAGAAAAACCTCCGGAATAGCGGCTGCTTCTTCAAACGACAGTGAGGGCGGTTTTGCCATCGCGTGATCGTCCCGGATGACACAGTATTCGGCATACCCGCCGCCGGGAAGAAGCCCAATCACATGATTACCTGCCTTGAAATGATGCGCTTCAGAGCCCGCTTCTTCAACGATTCCGGCCATCTCCAGTCCTAGGATAGGTGATGCTCCTTCAGGTACCGGGTAATTGCCCGACTTCTGGAGCAAATCGGCTCGATTTAGCGCTGTGGCCTCAACTTTTACGAGGAGTTCATCAGGCTTCGGTTCAGGCTTGTCGTGCGTGCCGGGAACCATAACGGGAGTGCCGGAGGCGTTATCGATGATGAGTGCTTTCATCTG
>CAZVEP010000342.1:0-1220 GCA_964625635.1 uncultured Rhodohalobacter sp. | reverse complement strand
CACGAATCTCATAAGAAGCGCCGATCGACCATTGGGCGTCGGCTGTTTCTGTGAGGGTTAGAGGTAAAAGTAATAGAACGGTTACGAACGCAAGTAATGCTTTTTTCTTCATAACGAATAATGATTTTATTGAATTGATTGATTTAAAAATAATAGAAATATAAATACACTAAAAAATTATCGTAGCCACATTCAACACAGGTACCATTGACATTAAAAAATGTTTCTGGATTATTGTAGTTAATTTACAGCATTTAATAGATGACGTCAGTAATTAATTGCCTGAAAGTTAATTCTGACCCGTTCAAAATCATCTGCCGTTCAAATTATGAATGACTTATACGTGAATTATTGGTAAGATTTTATTGAGTTAAAAATTCGTCAGACGAAAGTGTTATCGCCCAAAGTCGTCTTGCACCCGAACGATATCATCTTCGTCGGATGGATTTTCCGGATCTGTGTGTTTCCATATTTCAGCCAGTACGCCCCATTCATCAAGACCTACCAGCCGATGGCGTTCACCTTGCCGGAGGCTAATTAATTCACCCAATTCGAGCTTTTTAACAGGCGCTTGCTCATTAGTATCGCTAACCACTACTCCGGCTTCTCCACCAATCACGCGCCATATTTCCGCACGCCTGTGATGATATTGCCACGATAGTCGTTTTGCTGGTGCTACGAGCAGAATTTTCGGACTAAGTTTATCAAATCCTTTAAAATCGTAAGCACTCAAAGATGGAAAAAATGTATTAATAAATTTTTCAGATTGATCTTCATCAATCACCAGGAATCCGCCCCATGGTCGTTGATCATCTTTCTTCACAACCGTGAATCCCCTATCGTCTAAAAATGATTCGACTGTTTTAAAAAACTCATTTTGTGACGCTCCTTCCGAAATTGATATCATCGGTTATCTACTTTCTTTTATTTTTCAATACACTTACAGTCATAATCCCAATCGCTTTCTATACGCATGGAGTATATAAAAATATTCATCATTACAGGTTAAAATCCTGAAAAGAATCAGACCCAGTCAACTTATTATCGGCTGTAGTATAAATTCTCATAAAATTTTCCTGGATCCGATACCGGCGCACCCATTCACAGCAAATTCAATCCTGGAAAGGAATTTTACAGAATCTTAAATTAAGAATAGCCGCACTTTTCACACATTCTCGCAGAGAATCTCATTCAATTCGCGATAAGTAATTGGCTTAATG
>CAZVEP010000341.1:0-1222 GCA_964625635.1 uncultured Rhodohalobacter sp. | reverse complement strand
AATCGTAGGAATAACTTCCTTCTGAAATAACATCCTTAGGGTGACCGTCCATATCAGGTGGCACGATCATACCATGCCAGTGGATAATGCTTTCCTGCCCAATATCATTTTGAAATTGAATCTGGAAACGCTCTCTCCTTTTTATACGGACAGTTGGCCCCGGCAGGCTCCCGTTAAACTGCAGGGCATCCAGTGTAAATTCCTCACCAATTGAAAGATTACTTCGGGATGCCCGTAACTGATCTCCATTCAAAACACCTGGTAATTGCAAGGGGTAGCCATTGACATTTGAATCGTTTGTACCGGTATTAACGCAGGAGGTGACGAAGGAAGGGGCCAATAAGAAACCGGCACCGGCTCCCGTATATTTCAAAAATTTTTTCCTATCCATTTTTTATTAGTTCTGCAATTCCCGTTTACGCTTGTTGTATTCCTCTTCATTAATTTCACCATTAGCGTACCGGCGATCAAGGATCTCCATAGGTGTTTCCTTGTTCTGATTATTTTGAGCGGAGTTCGACAGAAATCGAACGATGAATACGATCAGTACAATTATTAAAAACCACCATAGGAACATCATCCACCCGCCTCCAAAAAAATGAAAATCATGCATAAGACTTTTACCATTTTGTTAATTAATCTGTAGAGTTATTGTTATAGATAAATCACTAAAACCACATCCGAATTCCGCCGAGCAGGCTTAGGTTGCTGACGTGTCCGCCACCAGCCCGAGCCATATCTGCGGTTTCGCCCAGCTTGCGCTCCCAGTTTATGCCAATATATGGGGCAAATTCGCGCAGAAACTCATATCGAAGCCGAAAACCAAGACCGATATCATTGAGTCCGGATCCGACGCCCCACTCCGGAACATCCTGTAGTGCCACACTGGTTTCGATGACCGGCTGACCAATAAGGCGCTGTGTGAAAAGAAGGTCATACTCAGCTTCCACTGAAGCGGATATATCACCGTCTTCACTGACGAACATACCACCGTCGACATGGAAAAAGTATGGAGCCATTCCCTGCAGTCCCAGAACCGCAAGGCCGCGCGATTTGTTACCGCCACCTTCAGAGGCCAAATTATAGCGGATGCCGGCCTGCAGATCGAAGTACGGTGTGATTGCCCGGCTGTAGAGACCCTGGAACTCCATTTCGGCTTCACTCTCGGTAGTCAATGCTTCCCCGTGTGACTTGAACCAGAATTTGTTCAGATCTTTACCCA
>CAZVEP010000340.1:0-1230 GCA_964625635.1 uncultured Rhodohalobacter sp. | reverse complement strand
GCGTGTTTAAATGCCATATCACAAAAATCTCTTACTGACGTCGTTTCTCCCGTAGCAAGAACAAAATCATCCGGCTCTTCCTGCTGCATCATAAGCCACATACCGTATACGTAGTCTTTTGCATGCCCCCAGTCACGCTTTGCATTCAGATTACCAAGAAACGTTTTTTCCTGGATTCCCTCAGCTATTCTTACCGCTGCACGGGTAATTTTTCGCGTCACAAATGTTTCTCCACGTCGGGGTGACTCATGATTGAATAGAATTCCATTTGATGCATAAATACCATATGCCTCTCTGTAATTTACTGATATCCAGAAAGCGTACAGCTTCGCAACACCGTAAGGAGACCTCGGATAAAACGGAGTCGTTTCAGATTGGGGAGTTTCCTGAATTTTACCATATAATTCTGAGGTTGAAGCCTGGTAAAACCGTGTTTTTTTCTCCATCCCCAGTATGCGTATGGCTTCAAGCATACGCATTGCCCCAAGCGCGTCTACATCTGCTGTGTACTCAGGAGAATCAAACGATACCTGCACATGGCTTTGAGCCGCCAGATTGTAAATCTCATCAGGCTGAGTTTCCTGAATGATACGTATAAGATTTGTTGAATCGGTCATATCACCATAATGGAGATGGAAGGGAAGCCCTTTAAAGTGAGGATCTGTATATAAATGATCGATCCTCTCGGTATTAAATTGACTTGAACGACGTTTGATGCCGTGAACCTCATACCCTTTATCCAGTAATAATTCCGCCAGGTACGACCCATCCTGTCCCGTAATTCCTGTAATAAGTGCCGTCTTTTTCTTTGTACTCACTATACTTTTCTTTTAATTGTCTCGGTTTATTTTTCTTCGGTCTTTAATTCCGACTAATTCAAGTTATATATCGTCTCATAGTAATATGTAGCAAACCATTGTGAATATTGCACATCTACATTTTTACTTCTTTAATGTCATCAATATGCTCTAAAAACCATTTATAGGTCATCTCAATACCATCTTTGAGCTCAATCTGATATCTCCAGCCTTCATTGCTCATTCTGCCTACGTCCATAAGCTTCCTTGGCGTACCGTCAGGTTTACTCGAATCCCAATGAATATCACCTTTATGACCAACAACATTTTGGATCAGTTCTGCCAGGTTTTTAATCGTAATATCTTTTCCTGTACCAACATTATATAAATCATACTCCATTCTGTTTGACAGGCTAAAAAATACAGCACTGGC
>CAZVEP010000339.1:0-1232 GCA_964625635.1 uncultured Rhodohalobacter sp. | reverse complement strand
GCACTGCTATTCCAGGCCCGCCATCTGTGATAATTGAAGACCAATATGAAAATCCGGTTCCAAATGTTAGTGTATCTGTGAGTGAACAGGGTGGAGAACCATTTGCAAGCGGTACGGCTACGATTCAAACCGACGCGACAGGTATTGCAGCATTTGACAATTTAACAATTGAAGCTGCGGGACAATACAATTTAGTATTCTCATCTGCCGGACTGACCAATCAAACCTCAAATGTATTTGAAGTGAGTGCAGCTGCTGCATCATCTGTGATAGTCGATTCTGGCGATGGTCAGACGGGTGAAGTAAGCACAGAACTGTTGAACCCGCTTGTGGTTCAGGTAACCGATGAATTTGGCAATTCAGTTTTCGGACAAACGGTCACGTTTTCGATTACCGGTGAGCCGTCCGGGGCAAACGGTCAATCACTGAGCACCACGTCGGCTACTACCGATGGTTCGGGCGAGGCGTCCACGACGCTGACCCTGGGTGATGCGGTGGGTAGCTACGATGTGACGGGGTCGGTCAGTGGAGCGGGATCGGTGGTGTTTACGGCCTCAGCTACAGCTGGAACAGCTGCGTCATTTGTGTTTGATACGATTGGCTCGCCACAGACGGCCGGGAGTTCTTTTGGTATTACAATCACCGCGCAGGATGGCAGTGGAAATACATCCACCGGGTATAACGATGCTGCCACGCTGACGACGACGGCCGGTACAATTAGTCCGTCTAGCGTCACCTTCACCAATGGCGTGGCGACTGCATCTGTAAGTGTGACGGATGCGGGAACGGGCCAGACGATTACGGCCGGCGACGGGACGATCAGCGCCACGTCCAATACGTTTGCGGTAGATCCGGGAGCGGTGAGCGCCTCGGCGTCCTCTGTAGGTGCCACGAGTCCGCACCTGGCTGACGGGGTGGATGTCTCCACGGTAACGATCGCCCTTTCGGATGCGAACGGAAACGCGATCAGCGGCCTGGCGGATGCGGATTTTACGGTTGATGTGGGAGTCAACGCCACGGCGGGCACGGTAAGTGAAACGACAACCGCCGGGACATATGAGGTTGGGGTAACCAACGCCACGGTTGAAACGGTGACGGTGGGTATTACCGCTGACGGGGTGGTCCTTGATGATAGTCCCGAGATTGTTTTCCAGGCAGGCGGGGCCACGAGCTACCAGTTTGATACGATTGGCTCGCCACAGACGGCCGGGAGTTCTTTTGGTATTACAATC
>CAZVEP010000338.1:0-1234 GCA_964625635.1 uncultured Rhodohalobacter sp. | reverse complement strand
TTACCAGGCGGCCGGTTTCGTAAGTATCCAGCAAACGGCCAATCTCCTCGTCCAGATCAGACAGCAATTTCTTCAGCTGTTCCTTGTTGGCAAATTCAACATCCTCCTCAATAAAATCGAGCTCCAGCTCCACCATCGCAGTGGCATCAATAATTTGCTGCCGAAATGTTTTGATGTGTTCACCCAACCGCCCCTCCAGCTGCTGATTAGCCGCATCAACCGCCTTGATGCTTTTAGCGTGAATAAGATCCGCGACTGCTTCTGCCTGGTCCAGATCCAGTTTTCCGTTCAGAAATGCCCGCTGCGTAAATTCGCCCGGCTCGGCTCCTCGAATTCCCTGTGATAAAACCGTTTCAAGAACGGCCTGTGTGACGAGTACGCCACCATGGCATGAGATTTCGACTGTGTCTTCGCCGGTATACGATTTAGGAGATTTAAAGACGGTAGCCAGCACTTCATCAACCACGCTGCCATTTTTCCTAAAAATTTTTCCAAAATGGACGGTATGAGATGTAACATCTGTCAGATTCTTTCCATCAAAGCAGTCATTTACCTTTTTTATAGCATCCTGGCCTGACACTCGAATGACAGCTATACCTCCCTCTCCTACTGGGGTTGCAATAGCGGCTATGGGCAAAAGTTGATTTATAGATGACACAGAAGTCAATTTTTATGTACAAAATTTACAGATCATATGATCTATTGAACGCCGTAATGTAATTAATTCTCATCCGAATGCATCAACGTGAGTGAGATCATGATGATCATCAAGATTATGATAAAAAATGAAGAACTTGCTATAAAAATATCTCAACAATTAACAAGATGGGATTATTTCGTCTGATATGACAAACACCACAAATCCACATACGATTCACCCAGGCCAATTGTGCCTTTGTGTATGATGCGGGTATAAAAGTCAGGATTAAAAACCCGCAGATCCCAGGGCAGGTTCCCGTTTATTGTAATATCAGCCCCGCTTAAGAGCTCCTCTGCTTTCTCTTGTACTCTTTTACATAACCTTGAAATTCGTTAACGTTCGAATTGCAGAGTATTAAAACCGTCGATATTTTTATTTCTCTTATCGAAACTTACGTAACTAGAAAAATATTTTCCCCTGCATTTTCTAACTACTTTGCTGTTTGGAGTACAACACTTTTTGATTAATCTTCATCATCTCATCATACATTTTCAAGACAATTAGAATTGGTACTTATTTTACTACAGAGAGTGA
>CAZVEP010000337.1:0-1236 GCA_964625635.1 uncultured Rhodohalobacter sp. | reverse complement strand
AACATAAAATAATACACGTAAAATATAAAGATATGTTTCAAATAAATGCTTAATTATTCAACCAAGTGTAATTGTTCCAATTTTTGAGCATTTCCAACAATCAAAAAAACTTATTAACAATAGATCAGGCACAAGACTGCTTTTTCATATGTTGCTAATAAGCAGTTATTATTGATATTACTTTTATGTAGTGTCAGGTCACAATTGACCAGCTAGTTTCGTGACAATTACGTTTACCATTAAAAACCAATCCAATTTGTTTAGTACTCTATTGAAATGAACCTGCTACATTTCAGTGGACATCCAGTTAAGATATATTGTGGTGATTAACAAACCAATACTGCAATGGGTAAAAAGAAAACACGACAACGATATAGTAAACAGTTCAAGCTGGATGTGATCCAACAGAGTTATTTGCGGGACAATATCCGTGAACTGGCTGCTGAGCTGGGGCTTCGATCAGCGTTAATCTACAAATGGAGAGCAGCTTATGAATCCAGCGAATCCTCTGGGCGAGAGGTATTTTCCGGAAACGGGGTACTGACGCTGACTCAGGAGCAGGCTGAGCTTCAACGCATCAAAGCAGAGAATGCTGAGCTTCGCATGGAACGCGATATTTTAAAAAAGGCCATTGGCATCTTCGGCAAGACACATGGGTAATTTTTGAGTTTATGGTCAATCATGCACACGTATTTCCCATTTCGAAGATGTCAGCGGTGTTCGGTGTGAGCCGAAGCGGCTAATATATGTGGCTGGTGCGGGGCCCGTCTGCCCGCGCCAGGCAGACGGCACAGCTGGGAGAGGCGATTCGCAGAATATGGGAGGCGTCAAAAAAGATGTATGGCTCTCCACGAATTCATCGACAGTTGGTTCGTGACGGCTGGCAGGTGTCCCGCCGGCGTGTTGCCCGGATCATGACGGCAATGGGTATTGCCAGTCGAATACGCAAGAAGTGGGTTGCAACCACTGATTCCAACCACCGGTGGCCGGTGGCAGCGAATCTGCTGGATCGGAACTTTGCCCCGCACGCTTTGTCGCAGGTCTGGGTGAGCGATATAACCTATATCCCCAGCAAGCAGGGCTGGCTGTACCTGACGACGGTGATGGATTTGGGAGACCGCCAGATTATCGGGTGGGCACTAAGCGATGGGATGAGTGCCGGCCAGACCAGCATTGCCGCTTTCCGTCAGGCCGTGGCTCGGCGCAGGCCCGTCGCTGAGATGATCTTCCATTCTG
>CAZVEP010000336.1:0-1237 GCA_964625635.1 uncultured Rhodohalobacter sp. | reverse complement strand
AGAAAATCCTGAGCTTCTTTTTTCGACAGACTCAGGTTTGAAATGAATGCCTGTACTGACAATATGAGGGAGGTTTGATCCATCGGTTCTCTTCTATCTAAATAGCCGTGTTCCAGAAGATACGCTTCAAGATCATCAATTTTATTCGTTCTGAACCCTGATACCTGACTATTCTTCAAAGCAGTGATTAGATCAGCCGGGTTTCCATGTAACTCTTTGAGTTTATCTGAAACAGCTTCGATAAAACTATCCGATACTGCCCCCGACTCCTCCAGCACGCCGCGATCAATCGGTTGTGGTCGTCCCTGACGATAAAGCTCGATATACTTTTCAAACAGTGCTGCTTTGTTTCTTATTTTTTTCTTTGTTTGTTCATCCAATCCATTAATCACTCCTTCTTCAACCATAAAGTGCTGCAACATACCCCAGCGCTCCGGACCCGCTTTCAAAATGTTATAAAGTATTTCGGGATCCTCTACCATATACCAGACGTGCAGTTTCCCCACCGGATCACGAAGCAGATTGACTTGTGGCACATTGAGTAACTTACCATACTCCTTGTGAGTCAAAGTGCCCGGTTTGGGAATCTCTTTGAAAATTTCTATCTCCGGAGAGTCACGTG
Source organism: uncultured Rhodohalobacter sp. (assembly GCA_964625635.1). Lineage (GTDB taxonomy): Bacteria > Bacteroidota > Rhodothermia > Balneolales > Balneolaceae > SW132. Next base: position 615 of record CAZVEP010000336.1, on the reverse strand, counting down.
GTTCATCGTATTGTTTCTGCTGAGACCCACCACTCTTATTGAGTACATGAACGTGAATTTTTATCTCTTCATCCTCCTTGAGATGCGTGATCCATTTTGAAATTTCGTCTTCCTGTGCGGTAAAATAAAATATTTGACGACCCTCTCTGCTTATTTCGGATAGCGCATCAATGATAGCTGCGGCACGATTGCTGTCGCTATTTGCCAATAGCTCATCTGCTAAAATCGGAAGCTTTACGTCTCCTTCTGATTTTTCAAGAAATGCCAGACGTACCGCCATTAACAGCTGAATGCGGGTACCTGTGGAGAGCTCATCAAGACTTCGCCCGACAGAATCCGTGGTATCGATGGCGGAAAAACGGGGTGAGTCGGTTCCAATCACCTTCAACTCATATCTGTTTTTGGTAATCCGCATAAAGAGCTCCTTAGCTCGCTGGAACACTACCGGCATATTTTTGTCCCCCAGATGTTTCTTTAAATGGGAAACCAGTAAATCACCGGTAGCAGAAGCAACTTTTCCTCTGTAAACATCTTCAAGTTCTTCAAGAGATGCCTGTTTGTCGGCCAGTGCATGCTCAAGATTGTGCTCTTTTTTGGTATTCTCGATGTCGCGTT
>CAZVEP010000335.1:0-1241 GCA_964625635.1 uncultured Rhodohalobacter sp. | reverse complement strand
CCCTGCTTCGGATTCAGTTCCGGGGCAGGGTTTTTTATTATAGAGAAACCTGTCAGCATTCCGGCGCTTTTCCGGTTTCTAACAGCGTCGGGATGGTTGGGGGGCGTGAAAAAACGTAGCATGTCTCTTGGTGTCTTTGTATTCAGAGCCATCGAGTAGTGATTCAAGTGCATCAACAAGACATGCCATGTTTAAAGGATCAGACCTGACAGCGTGCCAGTGTATTTCGGGCTCCTGTAAGCGTCGGGGTTTGTATGAATAAGAAAGACGAGTGGAGAGAGTGAATGGAGGGATATCCTCTTAATAGGTCGAAATATATAATCCGCTGTTTTGAATGGATTCAAGAACAGGGAGATCTCTCGACTCCACACAGAAATGCACCTGTGTGTCGCTCGAGATGACAACGGTGTATGGGAGAATAAGTGCGGCGTTTCAGTATCCTAATTATGAAAACCCCGTCTTACGCCGCATAACAGGTAGTTTTTCGTCGCGGCACGGTCGGAAACATGGTCTACTCGCGAATTTTATGCGCCGCGCTTCTTTTTATAGACGTAACTGTCATGTCGACTAAGTGAGCCGACATCTGGCGGAGAACGCATGGAGACATCTCCAATTGCTGGGAAGGAGCTTAAAAAAGTACGATCAATTTAATCCCCAGCACGTGGTTCATTTTTTATTCGCTAAGCGAAGTCTCTCCATTCCCGTACGCGAAATCGTGTGCCTGGAGAGAGATGACAAGGAACAATTATGTGTGCAGGGCAGCGTATCCAATTAATTTACTTAAAATGTTTACTTACAACGCCGCAGAGTAATTTTTCCCTGCGGCGCTATTAAGAATTGGGTTCAACCTCTGAAACTTAAGCGCCGCGCTCCTAACCAGGCGAAAATTGTCATCCCGACTAAATGATCCGTCAGCTGACGGAGAATGCATGGAGGGATCTCCTTTCAATGATTTGCGTTCTTTTGAGGTGTTATTTGAGAGTGTGTTCCTGGTGTTTTCTCAAAATTCAACGCTGACAGATCCGGTTGGAGCTGTCAGGTTTTAAAATTCCAGACCTCTCAGCATTCCGGTGCTTTTCCGGTTTCTGACAGCGTCGGGGCTCACTAAGCGATGGATAAAACGTAACCCGGCAGAAAACTACTCATGACTCAATAATCAATATTTTACATCCAAGTCCCGACAGGGACATTCGATTGTAGCCCCGCGGATTTATCCCGGGGTATCTTGGTGAGATTAGATA
>CAZVEP010000334.1:0-1246 GCA_964625635.1 uncultured Rhodohalobacter sp. | reverse complement strand
CCCAATATGCACGAAGTTGACTGGGATGAGATGCGGGAACGCTATGGCGCGCTGATCGAAGACGCCCGGACCCGGCAGGATATCACGTTTATTCAATCGAATATGCAGAGTGAACTAAGTGCAGGTCATACTTATACGGGCGGTGGGGACACGGAATCTGTTGATTACTTGTCGACCGGGTATTTAGGAATTGATTTTGCTCTGGATGATGGAGTCTACCGCATCGCTCGAATCGTAAAACCGGCCTCCTGGGACACTCAGGTCCGTTCACCGTTCGACCGTCCCGGAGTTGATGTCAGTGAGGGCGAGTACCTCCATTCTGTTAACGGGATGATGATCGATCCAAATGAAGATCCTTATGCAGCATTTGAAGGTCTGAATAGTGAAACAGTTTCACTGATGATAAGCAGTTCGGGTGAAATGGAAGATGCAGAAGAAGTTTTGGTGACTACGCTCTCGCAGGGTGAGGAATTTGAGCTTCGCTACCTGGAATGGATAGAAAACAACCGAAAGATGGTTGATGAACTTTCGGATGGAAAGCTTGGATATGTTTACATGTCAAACACTTCCGGACAGGGCCAGCAGGAACTTGTTCGCATGTATTATGGTCAGCTCGACAAGCAGGGATTTATTATCGATGAACGATTTAATGGCGGTGGGCAGCTGGCTGATCGTTTTCTTGAGCTGCTCACACGGCCGGTGGTTTATAACCTGCACTGGCGACACGGACGGGATCATACACAGCCGGTGAAAACCAATACCGGGCCAATGGGAATGCTGATCAATGGCTGGGCAGGATCAGGTGGCGATGGTCTGCCATGGGCGTTTCAGGAGCTGGAAGCGGGTCCTATCGTCGGAGAACGCACGCTCGGAATTCTTGTTGGACCTGCGACAGGCCATTCTTTGATAGACGGAGGAGGAATTACTGTGCCAGGTGCAAGATTATATGATAACGACGGGCATTGGTTCTGGGAAGGCGAAGGTGTAAGACCCGATATTCCTGTCTGGGACAATCCAAATATCATGATGCAGGGACGGGATCCTCAACTGGAGCGTGTTGTTCGTGAAGTGCTGAACAACCTGGAAGGAAATCCAACCGAGATGACGCCTGCTCCTCCCTACGAAGACAGAACCGCAGATGGGCTCAAGGACGATGAAAATTAATTTTTTCTTAGTATGAATTAAAAGATCGTTACGTCGCTAAATCGGAAATCTTAAACATCGCTAAATCAGTTCGACACATTAC
>CAZVEP010000333.1:0-1252 GCA_964625635.1 uncultured Rhodohalobacter sp. | reverse complement strand
CGGATGGACCGGCTGAGTTCGTCTGTCATGTTTTAGGCTGTATAGATAGGATTTTCATACAGCCTAACATACTTAATGCGGAGAGCAGTTTCAGTGATCTGTAAAATGACAACATTTGCTTAACAGCGATAAAAAAGAGAATGCATGTTTAGTTCACCAAGAGCAGCTCTTTCAGTCTTTCAAAGCATATTCCAATAGCATATCCATCTCAACAACATCCAGTGTTTTTTCGTGGGTGGCTTCCAGCTTTACTTTAGGTGCTTTTCCTGCTTTGTAGGCTTCAAGCCAGCGGGGAGCACAAAGGCACCAGCGATCTCCCGGTTTCAAGCCCGGGAAGTTCCACTGTGGCATTGGCGTGGAAAGATCATTGCCGCGTGACTTTGAGAATTCGAGGAATTCTTCAGTCATTATCGCACAAACAGTATGAACGCCTTTGTCCTGAGGGCCAGTGTTGCAGCAACCGTCACGGTAGAAGCCTGTTTTAGGGGATTCGCTGCAGGTGATTAAATCGGAACCGAAGATGTTCTTACTCATCTGCTAATTAGTTATAAGTAAATTCGTTTATCCGTAATTGGTGAAAAGCGAAACTATTGTTATGTGCCCTCAAGTAACAAATATTCATAGTAAATGAATAACAGAAGTTAGAATTCATCACACACTGATACATATTATCTTTTAAGGTGTCTCAAAAACAATCTCGGGACTATCATCAAGGACCACCCCGTCAGCGGTAATACCCACCGTCACCGTTTCAACCGTGGCGTTGGTTACCCCAACCTCATATGTCCCGGCGGTTGTCGTTTCACTTACCGTGCCCGCCGTGGCGTTGACTCCCACATCAACCGTAAAATCCGCATCCGCCAGGCCGCTGATCGCGTTTCCGTTCGCATCCGAAAGGGCGATCGTTACCGTGGAGACATCCACCCCGTCAGCCAGGTGCGGACTCGTGGCACCTACAGAGGACGCCGAGGCGCTCACCGCTCCCGGATCTACCGCAAACGTATTGGACGTGGCGCTGATCGTCCCGTCGCCGGCCGTAATCGTCTGGCCCGTTCCCGCATCCGTCACACTTACAGATGCAGTCGCCACGCCATTGGTGAAGGTGACGCTAGACGGACTAATTGTACCGGCCGTCGTCGTCAGCGTGGCAGCATCGTTATACCCGGTGGATGTATTTCCACTGCCATCCTGCGCGGTGATTGTAATACCAAAAGAACTCCCGGCCGTCTGTGGCGAGCCAATCGTATCAAAC
>CAZVEP010000332.1:0-1260 GCA_964625635.1 uncultured Rhodohalobacter sp. | reverse complement strand
TCAATTGTTTGTCGTTAAAAATTTCGCAACAACGGGCAAATGATCACTAATGAAGCGCATCGTTTGAGCATCAAATGGCATAGCAACTTCGGCAGACCCGGGTACCATGTCTGCCATCATCGTTTCACTTGGAAGAATGTGATCAAGCTGTCTTTGAGGATCATCAGACGTATGTGTGTAGGCTTCAACGCCCGCAAGCGGATCAATAAATATGAGATCTGTGTCTGAGCCCAGAAGCTGCAAGAACTCGCGGTTGCCGGGCATCGTATTGAGATCGCCGGTGACCAGAATACGGGCATCGGGATCAATGGATGTGAGGATTGAATAATGTTCACGCAACAGATTGATTTGTCCGGTCCGCCAACCCTCATTTCTATCGCCTCGGCCTGCTTTCAGATGAAGCCCCGTAAGCATAAAACTGTATGAAGGATTAACATGGACATTGACTGATAACATCCGGTTATTAGTAAAATTTTGTGAGGATGGGCTGCCGTCTTCTTCATTTTCACCCAGGATAAACGTATTGGCATTGGCATAACTATACAAAATACCAAGCGGCACCCTGCTCATCACCACTACATTCATGTACCAGTCATTACTTTCCCGGCTTGTAAAATATTGGTACCCCATATCGCTGAAAAATTCGTCTGCGATAGACTGCACGTATGCTGCACTTTCAATTTCCTGGAATACAACAATATCAGCGTTGATGTCAACAAGTGCCTCTGCGAGCAGCTTTCGTCTTTCTGCAAGATCGCCGGAGGGTTCATTTTCCCGGTTATTATCGATGTACGGATTATCATAGTCGTCTACAAAATGTTCAACATTCCAGGTTGCAACCGTCAAGGTATCAAAATCTGATGGGTTATAGCCAGATGGTACAGCGATCGATTTCCAGTTATCGAGCGGATCGACGAGGGGAGCATCTGTGGTGAGGTTAGTGGTTGAGCAAGCTGTCCACGAAATCGCTATTAAAATAAATACAAACCGGTTGAAAATTCTCATAAATAGTGTTGCCTTATTTTCTATAAAACTGTTGTAGATTGGTGTCCTTTAAAGTAAGAAAAGATGGTCAAAAGATTATGGTTGAGCTCATATTAAATTAGAGATAAGCAGGCAGTCGGGGCCAATTTTGTCTTAACTTCGCTGTATATTTGGAGATACAGTAAATATCAGACATAAAGTAAAAAATGAACATATACGCCATCATTATTCTTGCAGCCATCGTTGTTGATTTTACGCTGGAGATTATATCAAACC
>CAZVEP010000331.1:0-1266 GCA_964625635.1 uncultured Rhodohalobacter sp. | reverse complement strand
GATTAAACCATATTGGCAAGACCAGTCAGGTTTGTTTCGATGTCGATCATGAGATTCGCAATGTCTCAAAAATACATTGCGGATCTTGGACAGGCCAACTCAGACATAGCATTTCTCGTGACAGCATCTGCGTTCGTCTTCGCCCCATAATTACCGGCACCCTCGGCATCATTCAAAAGCAATGGAAATGCAGTGTCTCTCCCTAATCTAATCTAACCTAACCTCCATCAGACATAGCATTTCTCGAATAGGTACTGTCGTGCCTCAGCCTCTCATCGCACCCGGCTTGCATCTATATTCCTAAGTGACAATAGAAATGCCATGTCTCTCAATAAAGGTTTTCTACTCCTACTGTTGCAATCAAAATTTATTACCCTTATTTTTATCGACTTGTCAATTTTGCAAAACAAAAAGAGAATCTCGTGAATACGATTAGTAATAAAACATTTACGGCCACACCGGATACCATTGAGAAAAAGTGGGTTCTGATTGATGCTGAAGACCAGCCTCTTGGGCGATTGAGCAGCAAAATAGCTGCTATTCTTCGCGGTAAGAATAAACCGGAATTTACACCTCACATGGATGTGGGTGATAACGTCGTGGTCATCAACTCAGAAAAAGTTGCGCTTAGCGGAAATAAGATGACTAATAAAGAGTATTTCCGTCATACCGGCTACCCGGGCGGCGAAATTTTCACAAGTGCTGCAGAGATGATGGAGAAAGATCCAACATCATTGATTGAGATGGCAGTGAAAGGAATGCTCCCTAAAAATAAGCTGGGCCGAAAATTAATGAAGAATATCAGAATTTTTGCCGGTCCGGTACATAACCTGACTGCACAAAAACCTGAAAAAATAGAGATCGACTAAATTAGTTCATATGCCGAAAGATAATTACATAGGACGACGAAAGACATCTACCGCCCGCTTATATGTTAAGCCGGGAACGGGTAAGTTTATTGTAAATGGCCAGCCCATTGATGAATATTTGAGCACACAAGCTCGAATCAACGTTGCTAAATTGCCCCTCGTTGCTACAGAGCTTGAAGGTCAGTACGACTTTAAAGTAACTGTTCGAGGCGGCGGTGTAACAGGTCAGGCCGGTGCAATTTCCCTTGCCCTGGCAAGAGCATTGGACGATCACCATGATGACGTCCACGATAGGCTCAAAGCATTAAGCCTTCTGACGCGTGACGACCGCATGGTTGAACGTAAAAAGTATGGCCAGCCAAAAGCCCGGAAGAAATTCCAGTTTAGTAAACGATAA
>CAZVEP010000330.1:0-1268 GCA_964625635.1 uncultured Rhodohalobacter sp. | reverse complement strand
CGGTTCCAATATCAAATGACCAGAGATCTGTATCAACAGATCCCTGATAATTGAACTCATCCTGCCAGATAAGATTGGTGTACGTTTCTTCTGGTTCACTATCTGTAGTGCATCCAAAAAGCAAAACAGATGTAATAAAAATAAGAACACCTAATCTTGTATGATTAATTATATCAAGTGCTTTCACTTTAGTTATTCGAATCATCATAAAAGTAGATATTGTCGACATAGATATCAGATATTGTCGCATCCGAAATGAAGAATATCAAGCCAATCTGAGATCTGTCAGATAGCCCGCCAAAATTGGCTAAGGGAATATCTAGACTTACCCAATCGTTTTCTAGAAGTGTGTTAGAATTAATAGTTACAGATCCAGATGATTCATTACTGCCAACGGAATTTATCAATTGAAGTCTAATAAAATCTCCCGATTCTACTTCTTCATTTACATAAATATCAACACTGAAATGTGTCATAGAAGAGGCGTCTATACTCGGAACATTTTGAAATGCGCCTATTCCAACAAAATTCAAATCTGTATAATTTATAACTCCATCACCGTTTACAGTGATATCCGCTCCTCCTGGTCCAGTTCCTCCCTGCGTAGTCTGTCCATCGCCATTAAAAAACCCATTATAGTAGTCAACTGGAACGTTATCGTAGGCATCACTAAATACTGATATTACATTTTCAGAGGCTTCTGTAGGTGTTGGTGCCGGTGAGAATTCTCCAATCGATTCAACAATTAGTTTACCCTGAGCATCATTACCAGCCAGTGAAGCAGTTATCTCCGATGTACCTTCACCAACCACCGAGATTTGTCCTTCTTCGTTTACCGTTGCAACGCTTGGATCTGATGAGAAAAATGTATAGTAGGCTGGTGCGGCGTTCACAGTCACATCTACGGCTACCCCATCAGGAGTAACAGTATTTGCAGTGTAGTTCAATCCTGTAATAGCTACATTTGCTCCAATAAAGCTGGTTTGGGTGACTTCCTCCCCATTTTGGATAACAGGGCGTGGCTGTGCTAAATCTTCGAGGTTTTCAAATTTGACTTCATCAAGCCAGAAAGAGTAGCCGTCACCATCTTCAGGACCTTCGGCATACCAGAGCAATCCTTGCTCTGCCGTAAGATTTGAAGCATCGGGAATAGGCACTACATATTGCTCCCAATTGGTTGTCAGTTTTGTGTTATTCAGCGAAACAATGAATTCATTTTCGCCAAAATCCTGACCGAAACCAATTTCATTCAATGTTCCCGCCACGGT
>CAZVEP010000329.1:0-1270 GCA_964625635.1 uncultured Rhodohalobacter sp. | reverse complement strand
GGAATACCTCGAGGGAAAGGAACTGCCCGGTGTTGCGTCGCTAACGAATAAGTAATCTAGTTTGTCCGGCAGTTGTTTCTCATCTGATGATTTATAAAGGCAGGAAACCAGTTAGAAGGCTTGTGTTGATCAGATATTGCAGCAGTTTAATTGGAGGACAGCTTGCAGCAGAGGATTTGAATAAAAACGCCCGCTATCATTCAAGAGCGGGCGTTTTTTGTTTGACTGACTGAAAGACTCATATTTTATCGCATCATTTCACCAATATCAGTTTTCGGGTTTGTGTAAAGTCTCCCGACTGAATCCGGTATATATACATGCCACTCGCTAAATTGGATGCATCAAACGAGATTGTGTACCAGCCGGCTGATTTATTTTCATTGACTAGTGTGGCAACTTGTCGACCGGTCATGTCAAAGACCTTCAGTGATATAAATCCAGTTTCCGGAAGCCCAAACTGAATAGTTGTCGTTGGGTTAAATGGATTTGGATAGTTCTGGCTGAGAGTAAACTCAGTAGGCATATCACGCAGGGGCTCTGTTGAGGTATCAAGTTCAACTCTCGTTTGCGTATCTGCCACATCTCTAGGATCTTCAGCATTACCAACATTGTCAAAGGCAGAGCTGTAGAACTCATAAGATTTGCCATTTTCACCAGTGAACGTAGCCGATACTTCGCTGGTTGAATCCTGCCACACGGTAAAGTCACCACCATCTTCAGAGACGTAAACGGTATATGCCCCAATGCCGCTTGCATCGTCTGTCCCGCTCCAGGTCACTGTAAAATCAGTTGTCGTCTGAACATCTTCCAGATCCTGGACGCTGCTTGTCGGAGCGACCGTATCGAGGGTGTTTGACCATGCAGGTGTATCAATCGGATCATTTTCATCAAAAATAATACGAGCTGCCCGGCCAAATGTAGTATTTGAAGGTGTATCATCGTTTAGGCTGACGAAATAACTGACGAGCCCTTCGCCTTCAGGTGAGGTGACGTTGGGTGGTAAAAACCCAGCCAGTGGATCATTTGTGGGCTCCATGGTTTGGGGATCAAGCGAAGTAAATACCCAGCTTATAACACCGGTTGCATCATCAATGTCAGCTTCGATTCTGAGGATTAAGTCCATTTCCGGACGCAGATCAACATCTTTGCTTGTTGAGAGAACGTTGGATTCCATACTTACGGATGTATCGCTCCAGGCAATCATACCAAATGAAAAAGTATCAAGATTAAAAAGATCAGTATTTAGGGTATCCTTGATAATAACTTTCTG
>CAZVEP010000328.1:0-1283 GCA_964625635.1 uncultured Rhodohalobacter sp. | reverse complement strand
CTGATGGCTGAAAATGATGCAGATCGAGCACGCCATTAATGGGTAGTTCTATGGGGTCGGGTTCATTTTTTTCTGACATCTGCCTATCTGTTACTCGCTTACAAATTAAATAAGCTAAGTTGTTAATTATTAATTCAGGCGTTACACAATCGAAACGTCTGAATTTTCTGAGGCGTTGATAACAAGAGTGTACAAATTGATTTTAGCATCATTTTCGTAAATATAATCAACCCTTTACTATTCAAATAATTTATTACCAGCGTAATGATTAAATCTATAGTCGGCTATTTTTGGAGATTTGCCACCAAGTTCTGATCAAATGTTCTTATTAGTCAGAATTATCCCATAAGCCTGTTGCAAAGTGAAAACTTTGGATCTATTTTTTCAGAATGATAAAGCGAGTAATTCAAAGAATGACGCCCAAATTTTTACTTAATTGGTACAAAGAAAGGCAATATTACAACATCATTCGTGATTTTGACTTAAATAGTGAGCCCGATCTTTTGGTTGCCAGGGAGCTGACAGATAAAGAGTGCATAACTGTGGATATTGGGGCCAATATTGGTTTATACACGGTATATTTATCACCTGTTTCCTCGAAAGTCATAAGTATCGAGCCGGTTCCATTTACTTTTACTATGCTAACAAAAATGATAGATCGCTTTAAACTCTCAAATGTATCAGCCGGTCAATTTGCAATTTCTGATTCGGTTGGTGAATCCCACATTGAAATACCAATTCAAGCAGGTGCAAGAAATTATTACCGGGCATCATTGTTGGATGTGGACATTGAAGATGCTTCTAATTTACATCACAAAGTAAAAACAAAAACAATTGATTCACTTTTTTCAGGTGATGTTAAAGATATATCGTTAATAAAATGTGATGTAGAAGGCCATGAACTGAAATGTGTAAAAGGGGCCAGTGAATTTTTAAAAAAATCGAGACCAGCCTGGTTGATCGAAGTTTCTGAAGATCTAGATGATCCTGAAAGTTCAGCTTTTCAGCTAGAAGCTTTTATGGAAAGATTTAATTATAAAACGTTTCTTTATAAGAATGGAGCTCTTCATCTTAAAAAAGAAGGGGATAAAAGTTTAAATTACTTCTTTCTGCAAGATTTTCATCTCCAGAAGTTAGACCAATCCTCAATTAATGTGAGTCTCTAAAGGGTCAACGAATTATCATTTTTAATACCTGACAGTTAGGAAATCCAGTTATGTTCGAAAACATTGTCGGTTTTTTTGAAGATGTTCCTACCACCTTCCGCGCCGGTGTGCTTATCG
>CAZVEP010000327.1:0-1290 GCA_964625635.1 uncultured Rhodohalobacter sp. | reverse complement strand
CCCAACTGATTGTGTTTCGTCCGTTTACCTGTGCCCAGCCCGTAATGCCGGGACGAATATTATGCCGCCTCCTTTGTTCATCGTTATAAAGCGGAATATACTTAAATAGAAGCGGACGCGGACCAATCATACTCATATCCCCTTTTAATACATTGATAAGCTGTGGAAGTTCATCTATAGATAATTTCCTGACCCAGTGCCCAAAAGCTGTAATCCTCTCATTGTCTGGAAGCAGGTGCCCCTCCTCATTTCTTTCATCCGTCATCGTTTTAAACTTAACGATACGAAATGGCTGCTCCAGAAAACCGGGTCGTTCCTGGTAGAAAAAAATGCTTCCCCTGTTTTGGATTGCAAGCAGCAAGCCAACAATAAAAGTTATCGGAAGAGTAATGATCAACAGAAACAGTGATAGTATAGTATCTATAAATCGTTTCATGTATTTTTTGTAAAACACGTCAATTACTTCATATCAAGTTTGAAATCATCCCTAAATCCGTTTGGAAAGGGCGTCATCCCGCACTTGATGCGGGATCTCCTCTCTTTACAAGGGCGGAGATACCGGATCGGTGTCCGGCATGACGTTATTAAAGATTAATCTCCTTAATCTACATCCTTTATGGTCAAATTCTGTATCTGTAATTACTTCGGAACCGCAATCACACGCTCTTTCATTTTATAAAATACAGTCGAATCATCTTCCACATTCTTATCCAGGGTCATCCCAGCGGCTATTTTGTTTCGGCTGCCGATCTTGATTCCGGGAATTGTCGCGCTATTAATTCCAAACAGGTTTTCATTGCCCACTTTTGAAAAACCGGAAAAACAGACATTGGGTCCAATAAAATTGTAATCACCAATCTCACAATCATGCGAGATACTTGCGCGGGCATTCACGAGGCTAAATCTGCCTATCTTTGCGTTCGGACCAACGTTACAGAGGTATGAAATAACGGCCCCATCACCGATTTTCGCTGACTCTGAAATAAAACTTTCGGGATGAATATACGTGACAAACTCAGCGCCCTTTTCTAAATAATCTTCCACAATTATTCTTCGATATTTCAGATTCGCAATCCCAATCAGGTATTCGCAATCATTTCGAATTTTATGATCTTTAATCGAGCCCAGCAGCGGTGCAGAGAAAGAGTAGCGGTGATAGTTATCCGGATTATCATCAAGGTATCCAACAATATTATAAGATTCCCCTTTTCCTGATTTATTACCATAATGAATATAATCATCCAGCTCTGCACCATGACCGCCTGATCCAACAATGATGATATTTTTCAT
>CAZVEP010000326.1:0-1291 GCA_964625635.1 uncultured Rhodohalobacter sp. | reverse complement strand
ATAAACATCCAATGCTGAAAGAAAAACATCTCACCGAGGTGAATATATCACCATCAATAGATGTTGAGCTGGTATGGCATTTTGATGAACGGAAAAGCCAGCCAAATGAAACCAACGGAGACACGAATTATCGCATTGAAAAAGCGAGTGAGTGGATGGATCGTGTCAGTAAAGAAGTTAATGAACTCCTTATCAGCGATGATATTATCACAAGGTGGCATCTTGAAATCGACGGAGATTCGTATGGCAAATATCTCACTGCGATCAATCTGATCTCTTATTTTCAATTTGCGATGACTGATCTTGAAAGTCTGAATGAGGTGAATGAATTCGTAAGCCGGAAATTGACTCACCTTCTATACAAGGCCAATCGAATTATAAAAATTGCTGACAGCAGTGTATCCGTCGTAGCTGCATAAAATAAAAAAGGGCACTTCAATGAGTGCCCATAAATTCTACTTTAAGCAATTAGCTTACTTTTTCTTCTTATGACGGTTTTTGCGCAGACGCTTTTTCCGTTTGTGCTTAGCAATTTTAGATCGTTTTCTTTTCTTTCCGCTTGGCATGAATTATCACCCGGTTAATTTAATTAAACTTCTTGTTCCAAGAGCGATATATAATAACACCGCCATCTTTCTAAGTCGGTCAAAATACAAAATCTTTTATTCAAATCTATAGTTTTGAAAAGAAGAGTTTTGCATCAGGTTACTCAACAACTGTGATTGCCGGAACATTTCAATACTGAAATTGTTTTGAAGGTAAGATGCAGTATAAATACGGTGACTTAGGAGTTCCAAATTGTTATATTCGCAGCCACAAAAATTGAAAGTTAATAAATGCCAGACTTGATTAAAGTTGCTAAATTTGGTGGTACCAGCATGGCCAACTATGAAGCCATGAACCGCTGTGCCAATATCGTGAAATCGGACAGCGATAAAAAAATCATTGTGGTTAGTGCAACTTCAGGCACAACTAACCTCCTTACAACTCTCATTGGTAGCAAAAATATCGATGAAAAACATGAGATACTGAATCAGATTAGAAAGAAACACTACGAAATTTGTAGTCATCTGAAGTTTGAGAAAGAAGCTAAAAAACGAGTAGACCGGCTGATCGATGACCTTGAAGAAAAAGTTTTTTCATCTAAAGCGGCAACGTTACAGTATGCCGACGAAATACTCTCTTTCGGTGAACTTATCTCATCTACTATTTTCTCTTATGTGCTGAGAGAGTTGATTGGTGATAATGTTACGTGGCTGGATGCTCGAGAGATTATTCAAACGGATCACAA
>CAZVEP010000325.1:0-1291 GCA_964625635.1 uncultured Rhodohalobacter sp. | reverse complement strand
TTCCCTCCACATTTGGGGCAAAATCTGGGTACTGATCTTTTTTTGCCCCGTTTTTTAACTCTCTTCGCAAACTTCCTGTGCTTTTTTTTAATATTCTTCTTATCGACAATTGCCTGTTTAATGAGGCGATCAATTACTTTTAATTGATCATGCGTTAAATGGATTTTCTTATTTCTCCTGATTGTTCTTAAAATCTTTCGCTTATAGATGACGGGCACAGAGGATTTGATCCTTTTTAATTTCCCAGATCCTGCAAAAACGACAATTGGAAAATATTTCAAACCTGTAAAATCTGAGGAGATCTTTTTAAGAAAGTTTATGTGAGACCAGCACTGTATGACAGGATTGTAAAGTTTGTATTTTTTATTATAAATCGTTTGAGTCCAGTGTTTGGCGCTTTCATTCCCAAATATCCAGCCCTTATAGTTTTTTGTTTCAATCACAAATACGCCATAGATAGATATAATCAAATGATCTATCTGTTTGCTTCTCCCCCCATTTTTTAAATAAATGTCGTTATAAACTATATAGTCACTTTTTTTAAGCCTGCGTAGCTTTCTTGCAACACCATATTCTCCTAAAACGCCCTTAATTTTTGGTAAATAGATCTTTTTAAATAGGACGCCAATCAAATAGAGAATGACGAAAACTACAATAAAGATTAGATTGTCATCCAAATTGTTGTCTCCGTTTTAGTAACATCACGATTTATTTAATCAGGAAATTGCAGAATGAATTTCGCTGATGGTTCAGCTACAGACTGAGTTCTTTTTTTGGCGATGAGCGATACTGCACAATGACACCCGCGAGACCAAGTGCAAGCCAACACAACAAAATAGTGAAAGAGATACTGCCTTCCGATCTGAATGTCTGCTCAAGACTACCTAAATACAGTGTGTCGGCGAAAAAATAGGCTATTCCGGTAACCACCATCCATGCACCACTAAATCCTGTCGAAACAATGATCATGAACTTTTGGAAGATTAAAGCCATAACTCCAGAAATGACTGCAAGTATAAGTAAGAGAACGGGATCTGGGGAAAGTACAATTCCCAGAATACCGCCAAGGAGTGAGCCTATTACGAAGACACCTACGTAATATAGTGCCACCATTAGTGCTGCACCAATAAAGCCTCCTACCAAGCCAAGCAGTAGGATAAGTACTACTTCCTCTGAAAATGTGCCACCAATCGTAACTGTCAGTGCAAAACCGAGCAAGAATCCGATAAGCCCGAGAATGAACTTGAAGAGACGGTAACCAAAGAAACATTGTAAAGCCCCGACCAATATA
>CAZVEP010000324.1:0-1294 GCA_964625635.1 uncultured Rhodohalobacter sp. | reverse complement strand
ATTCGGTATTCGGTATTCGGTTAAAATGATGACCTGAGATTTTGATAGAATCAAGTAATAGAGAAGGAAATCATTAGAGTTAAAACCTGATTCACAGTTCCGTTAGCGCATGCCACGATGCTGGGAGCCATCTACTGAGACACACTCTCCGGTAATCCATTTTGCCCGGGGCGAAGACAAAAATACCGCAGCATCTGCTACCTCTTCTGGAGTTCCGAGACGTCCTGATGGAATGGATGTTCGCGCCATCTCATACATATCTGGCTGATTCTCTTTGATATTTGCCCACACCCCGCCTGGAAATTCGATTGAGCCCGGCGCAATCGCATTGGCTCGAATCCCCTGGGGAGCCAGCATAACGGCCAGTTTCTTTGCGTACGAGATAAGGGCTGCTTTTGCAGCGGTGTACCCATAATCCGGCATTGGATCACTCTCCAGCCCGGATGTAGACGAAACCAGCAAAATCGATCCACTACCTGCTTCAGTCATCCATGGAATTACTGTCTCACACGCATGAACAGCCCCCATAAGATCCACATCCAGGCTGGCTTTCCAGTCATCAATACTCGGCCCAACTGCAAGCGCCGAGGCGTTATGAACAAGCACATCCACACTGCCGAACGTATCTTTTACAGCCTCAAGAAATGATTTAAGTGCATCAGCATCCGAGATATCGCAGGATGCGGCATATGCTTCTATTCCGGCATCAAGCAGTTCGCTTTCAGTTTTTTTAAGTGCCTCTTCCCCGCGAGCACATATTGCAACGTTTGCACCTTCAGCAGCTAGACCAAGAGCAATAGACCGCCCGATACCACGACTCCCGCCCAAAACAACACAGTTTTTATCGTTTAGTTTCAGGTCCATAAGTAGTTCTGTGTTTAAAGATTGATAAATGATATGCACAAGAAAAAAACCATCTGACAGACGGCTGATATCTTTTTCCAAACTTAAATACAGAATTTTTATTTGGACTGCAAGAGCACAATGTTACACAATCATTAAATCAAAAAGCTGCCTGCCGTTTTGGACCCCACTTCGTGCTTTAATTTCGGAAGAGGTCGTTGCGAAATGCATAGCAATCTGCTTTCATATGCCAGCGTTAATTTGCCAGCAAACAAGTGAGATTTTATAAAACAGATTTTCATCCGACTTGCTTTAGTGGAGTGTCATTTTCTAAGCTTTTAAAATTCGAAACAGATGCATTTATAATTCAATTTGGGTTCCAATTTCGATAACCCGCTCCGATGGGATGTTAAAGTAAGATGCAGCCCGCTGCGCATTTCGAGACATCCTG
>CAZVEP010000323.1:0-1296 GCA_964625635.1 uncultured Rhodohalobacter sp. | reverse complement strand
GTTTGTGTGGAAACTACAATCTAGGTGGGGACGTCCTTTTTGTAAAGATCAAGCGCATCAACTGGGACGCGGACGTAGCTTCGGTTTATAAAATTGCTTGTTTAGAAATTTTCATCGTTAATTAACTCATAATCCCCGCGCCCGTTATGCGCAGGATCGTTATTGCACAAAAAACTAATTCATCATGAAATTAAAGTTCTTTTTACCTCTTATAATTTTCATCTCATGCTCTTCATCGGGGTTAGATACTGAAGGATCAGAACTATATTCAGGAAAAATGCTCTATACAGCATCTCATACTCCTAACCATCCTGAGTTTGATCCAGACAAAATGCCTTATCTTTTTTTACACGACTTTGAAACCGGTGTATCTACTCAATTAACTGAAGGGATTTATCAGGACAGTGACCCAGTTTTCTTAAGTCAAGATGAGATTCTTTTTGCCTCCAAACGTCCATGCACTGGATTCGCAGCCGATGATTGCCCATCCAAGCTATTCAAAATGACGATTGGTTCCGGATCCATAGAGGAGTTTGATTTAGATATATCAGATTTTTTAAATGACTTAAAAACTCAAATTGCAGATGAAGGTAGCTATAATATTCCGGGCTTGTTGGAAAATGCAGAATCTGAACTGGATCGACCAAAATTGAATAATGAATCAAATTTATTGGCTTTTAGGGTGAGTATACTTGCCAACAATTATTTGGTAGTATTTGATCTAAATGAAAGAGTACCTTTAATAACAGAAGAAATTGGCTTATTAGGATCCAACTATTATTGGTCGCCGACCGAAAATAAAATCGCACGATTAGGCAACTTTACTGAGACAAATCGATCGGTAAAAATTATTGATTTTAGTAATGACTCAAACTCAGTGATTCAATTACCTGATCAAGCCAGCTCATTTAGTAGTTGGCAGAATGATGGTAATACATTTTTATTAACTAAATCAGCTCCAATGCCTAATCAAGGTGCAGTTGTTTTTAACAATGATTCAGGTGATATAATATTTGAAAGTGATGAAAGTATGCCAAATATCCGAGATTGGTTTTACTACACCGATAATCAGGATTTCTTAATTCAGAAAGTTGACCCAGAATCTGAAGGTGCATTAGATATTTGGTTCATTGATTCCGATGGCAATCTTATTGAAAGAGTAACGAGAAATGGATATCAAAAAAGGGTCACAGATATAAGCTTGTCAATGCAATAACAAGTGGCTCAAGCGGACGAGTTTGCATTTACAGACTTAATTAAAATTGTTTGGCTCGCCGCTTAGCCACCGAACCGTTA
>CAZVEP010000322.1:0-1308 GCA_964625635.1 uncultured Rhodohalobacter sp. | reverse complement strand
CACTTCTACTGTTCAGCACGTGATTCACTCAAACGAGATCAAAACAACCATCGATATCGACGACTCAGTTCAACACGATCAGCCCGGTAGGGATATGTTGAGCGATCATCCCTTTCTTACTATAAAGGCTGCCCTATAGCTACTGCTGCGAATACTGATCCTATTTTAAGTTTGGATGACTACTTCCAAAAGCTTCTAGGTTGCATTTCCCCCTCTCCCGCCATTAGAATAATGAGTTTATTCTTATCACTTTTGGCAATAGAACCGATTATAATAAAGACTGAAAAATGGTTTAAACAGGCAATCCATCATTTATATGAGCATCCTCAAAGGCTGGCTGGGCGAAAAGAAAACCGGATTCCGGATGTGGCTGTTTCTCAGCAAGCGAACATACAAACGATATCACAACATTATCATTCCGGGACCAAACGGAACCACACAAATCGACCACCTGGTCGTGTCACCATTTGGCGTTTTCATCATTGAAACCAAGAACAAGAAAGGCTGGATATTTGGGTCTGAACACCGGGCAAAATGGACCCAAAGCTTATACGGTAACAACTATTCATTTCAGAATCCATTGCGGCAAACCTATCGGCAGAAAAAAATTCTGGCCGGGTTTCTGGACATCAAAGAGTCGGTCATACACCCTGTTATTTATTTCGCCGGAGATTGCAGATTCAAAACAGAGGTTCCGGATAACGTCATAAGATCACGCCTGAGCAGGTATATTAAACAGTTCAAGGAACAGGCGCTTACCCCTGAGGAAGTGGATAAAATCGTCAGGAAACTTGAACATCATGAGTCTGAATCCGACCTGACAAAAAGAGATCACGTCCGCTCGCTGCGTCAACGCTATCAGAGTAAAACACTTTGTCCGAAATGCGGTGCGGAACTTGTAGAGAGAACAGCGAAAAAAGGACGAAAAACAGGCCATAAATTTCTTGGTTGTAGTAACTATCCAAAATGCCGGTATACCAGGAGTGTATAAAGATATACGAAGAGCAATACTCAGCCTCCATAGATCTCTGATCATCATTAACTTTGAACCTTTCAACCCTCCTCTGCCCCGGGGAAATAAGGGAGATAAATGGCCCTGCTTTATTCACTCTTTTATTTGACTGAGGCATTTACTATTTAACCTAATGTACATTCACACATAGAGTTAGACGAGACGGTGCAGTTTATTTAACATGTTTAAGCTCTGCATGAATGGTGCATAAATACATGTTAACCTCGTTTTACTCAACCAGTAAATTCTTAAATGTTGTATAAAAACACACAGATCGGTTATGTTCTAATTGTTGC
>CAZVEP010000321.1:0-1315 GCA_964625635.1 uncultured Rhodohalobacter sp. | reverse complement strand
CTTCAAACCTGCAGCTGGTTAAAGATGGATTTGCCTATTTCCTGGAAACGGATGAGGAAACGGGTGTAACTGACGTTGTTAAATATCGTTTCACACTGCAGTGAGAAATGTCAACCTTTGAGAATGAATTAACCCATCGAGTTATAGAATAAAAATTGAGATGATATTTATGAGACGTTATTTAGCCGTTATTTTTCTTGTTTTTGCTACAGCTTGTTCATCAGAAATGGAGCCCGAGGTACCGGAGGATCTCTCATCCCTGGAGAACCTGTCTGTTTATTCAGGCGAAACTTCCCCGCTCAATGATATTTCACTTGAACGACAGGCCCGTTATGGTGATACCGATGATGTCTATATAGGGTCTATGGCGGGGGTAGCTGTGGCTGAAGACGGTACTCTGTACCTGGCCGACCGAACGGAAGCTGTGATTCACGTCTATAGTGCGGCGGGTGAGTATCAAACAACCATTGGCGGGAAAGGGGAAGGCCCGGGTGAATTTCTTTCGGTTTCGACACCACGGCTTGTTGATGGAGAACTTTATATTTTGGACGGACAGCAGCGACGCGTATCTGTATTTGATGCTGAAGAGTTCAACTATTTGCGGTCGCATCCGGTAGGCAGCTCCGGAGGTGGTATTAGTGGATTTCCAATGATTGCTCAGCCACTTTCAGACAACCAGTTTCTGGTCATTCAAAACAGCATACAGCGGGATGACGATACATTTTATATGCGCTACGTGCCCTCTATTTTTGATTCTGAGGGTGATACCGTCCGATCTGAATTTGTGACTTTCCAGCGGAATCCAATGCATACGGTTCAAAGTGATAATTCCATCCGATTGACGTCTCTATCATTTATGGGTGAAACGCATGTTGGCTTTACAACCCGTAACGAGATCGTCTCGGGCTTTTCAGATCGGTTTTTGTTTCATATTGTATCACTTGATGGTGATACGCTCCGATCAATCTATCATTCAGTGACTCCACCGCCGCTCGATCGCGCAGAAATGCTGGCTGATATTGAGGATGAAACCATGCGAAAGGATGTCGGATCGATGGATATTCCGGAGTCGCGCCCCGTTTACGATTCATTTTTTGTGGATGATGAAAACCGATTTTGGGTCGAGCTGCTGACCGAAGATACCGACGTGAACAGATGGTGGATATTAGCAGAAAACGGTGAAAAGCTGGCGGAATTTAACCAGCCTGCCTCTTCAAGGATAATGGCTGTAAAAAATGGATACGTATATTTTCTTGAAACGGATGAGGAGACCGGACTTCAGGACGTGGTGAAGTATGGGTTTGTGTTTGGGGAA
>CAZVEP010000320.1:0-1331 GCA_964625635.1 uncultured Rhodohalobacter sp. | reverse complement strand
CGGCTCAAACTGAATGGAGGGGTAGATTGCTGCAGGACCTTCCGAAAGCCAATAAGCACCCAGAGGTATTACATCGTTTTCGTCTACTCTTAAATCGCGGTTGGTATCTCCGGGCCAGACATCTACCCGGACTGGATTGATAGCTTGTCCGGTAATGATGATGTCATCGATTCTGCTGGTTCCGCCGCTGCTGATGCCGCTTACTTCATCTCCATCAACCCGGACACCCGACGTTTGAACCCACCGAATATACACACTGGGCTGATCCTCAAGCGATGCAGGCAGTGATAGCTGATCAACAGATTCCTGTGTGCTGTTCCCCACTTCTATCAACCCACCACTTAAATCTGTCCATGTTGAACCATCCAAGCTATGCTGCACTTTAAAATCCCTCGGTCCGGTGCTGCTGCCACCACTCTGATCAGATGAAAGCTTCAAATCCTGAAGGCCTGTCGTATTTATTACGATCTGCCAGTAGTTTGATTCCTCTGCAAATGTGTTCCATCCATTTGAATTTGCTGCGCCGCTTGTAAATCCATTTAAACTTGCTCCTTTCAGCTCGAGTTGTGATGTCTGATTAAGAAAAATTGCACGATCGGGCGTATATACATCATACGTAAAGTTCCATTCTGCGACCGTATATTGGAATTGGCCCAGCTGCTGAATGTCAAGTATGGCTGACTGATTACTGGAACTATTCCAAACTCCCCCGATTCCTCCGAATGTGTAGTTTCCAGAATTTATAATCTCACCTCTCAATGCTACATAGTATAATCCAACCGGACGCTGAAAGGCAATACCCCCCGTATAGGTAAAATAGTCTGTGTCAGTTTGGTCGACAAAACTCATGAGTTCCCATTTGTCTTCGCTCCAGCCTTCCGGATCCGTATCTTCATCATTTACGCCAATCCAGACATTCAGGGTATCTGTGTTTTCATCGTCAATAGTAATACCTGTCGCAAAAATTTCACCTGTGGCATTGAAAGACTCTCCTTCCGTTACTGTAATTGAAGGAGGTATCGTCAAGCTCAGGTCAACAATCGTTTTCTTTACACTGTATTCAGCATCCACTGGTGCAGTGAAATCAATATCATTTCCCTGAGAGTCAGCAAAACTGATATTCGAATAGGATATCCCTCCCTCACCTGCCATTGGATATTTTTTAACGCTGTAAATTACCTGTAAAAGGGCATCTGTTGTTGGTGACAGAAGCGGGGCTGTTCGAGTTACTGAGATTCCAAGAACTCCCGGCGAGATTTGATTAAAAACAATCTGTCCATCCGGCAACATGGCTCCGGCTGCTTCGGCATTTACAAATACCAGCTGATCAG
>CAZVEP010000319.1:0-1331 GCA_964625635.1 uncultured Rhodohalobacter sp. | reverse complement strand
CGGCTCAAACTGAATGGAGGGGTAGATTGCTGCAGGACCTTCCGAAAGCCAATAACTTCCTAACTGTAATACATCAGTTTCGTCAACTACTTGATCTCTGTTAGTATCCCCTGGCCAAACATCCACGCGAACGGGATTAATCGCCTCACCCGTGATAAGAATATCATCGATTCTGCTGGTTCCGCCGCTGCTGATATCTTTCCCAGTGTCTCCATCTACCCGAATTTCTGAGTCTTGAACCCATCGGATATATACAGTTGGCTGATCCTCCAGCGATTCCGGCAGTGGTAGCTGATCAACAGTTTCCTGTGTGCTGTTTCCCACTTCTATCAACCCACCACTTAAATCTGTCCATGTTGAATCATCCAGGCTATGCTGGACTTTGAAATCTTTGGGACCGGTACTGCTGCCACCACTCTGATCAGATGAAAGCTTCAAATCCTGAAGGCCTGTCGTATTTATTACGATCTGCCAGTAGTTTGATTCCTCTGCAAATGTGTTCCATCCATTTGAATTTGCTGCGCCGCTTGTAAATCCATTTAAACTTGCTCCTTTCAGCTCGAGTTGTGATGTCTGATTAAGAAAAATTGCACGATTGGGGGTATATTCGTCATAGGTGAAGTTCCATTCTGCTACCGTGTATTGGTATTGGCCCTGCTGCTGAATGTCAAATATGGCTGACTGATTACTTGAACTATTCCAAACACCACCGATTCCACCGAAAGTGTAGTTTCCAGAATTCACAATCTCACCTCTCAAGGCCACGTAATATAATCCAACCGGACGCTGATAGGCTATATCTTTACTGTATGTAAAGTAATCTGTCCCGGTTTGATCGACAAAGGTCATCAGCTCCCATTTATCTTCGCTCCAGCCTTCCGGATCCGTATCTTCATCATTTACGCCAATCCAGACATTCAGGGTATCTGTGTTTTCATCGTCAATAGTAATACCTGTCGCAAAAATTTCACCTGTGGCATTGAAAGACTCTCCTTCCGTTACTGTAATTGAAGGAGGTATCGTCAAGCTCAGGTCAACAATCGTTTTCTTTACGCTGTATTCAGCATCCACTGGTGCAGTGAAATCAATATCATTTCCCTGGGAATCGGCAAACGTGATATTCGAATAGGATATCCCTCCTTCACCTGCAACCGGATATTTTTTAATGCTGAAAAATACCTGTAAAAGGTCATCTGTTGATGGTGATAGCAGCGGATCCGTTCGGGTAACTGAGATTCCGAGAACTCCTGGTGATATCTGATTGAAAACAATCTGGCCATCCGGCAACATGGCTCCGGCTGCTTCGGCATTTACAAATACCAGCTGATCAG
>CAZVEP010000318.1:0-1339 GCA_964625635.1 uncultured Rhodohalobacter sp. | reverse complement strand
TTGACCAAACCTACACCCGCTTCCTGGATCTGCAAAAAGCTGAAGCCCAGGCCCGGGAAGCACAGATAGAAGCAGCCTTGGAAAAAGTAAGGTCCCGGTCCCTGGCTATGCATAATAGTGATGAGTTGAATGAAGTAGTGAAGCTATTGTTTGAAAAAATGACCGAGCTTGGGGTT
Organism: uncultured Rhodohalobacter sp.; assembly: GCA_964625635.1. Taxonomy (GTDB): domain Bacteria; phylum Bacteroidota; class Rhodothermia; order Balneolales; family Balneolaceae; genus SW132. The sequence goes on along the minus strand of CAZVEP010000318.1, from coordinate 1,163 downwards.
CCATCCACCGCTGTAGGAATTCAGACGTTTACAAAGGGGTCAAGATATATGCAATGCTTTGTTTGCGGTGATGTGGGGACCGGGATTGTCGTCAGTAAATATAAGCTGCCCTATTTCGATCATCCCATTTTGAATGATTACCACGAAGTAAGAGATAAGTATCTGGATGTATATGTTGGCACCTATTCAAAAAAGGTGAAAGACGGTTTTTACGATGTGGTATTGAAACTTCCTGAACTGAAGGAGTTACCGGCTGAGGTAAAGGCCATGATCAGAGGAAGCGAGATCTACGAGGTCACCATGGTGCCGGCCAAAAGGTCTGTTTTAGCCGTAAATGACTTTTATGGGAATCCACTATCAGAGAGTCAGATCGATATTTTAAAAAGATTTGGGAAAGTATTTGATCAGGCATACACCCGTTTTTTAGATCTCGAAAAAGCCGAAGAGCTGGCACGGGAAGCGCAGATCGAAGCGGCTCTTGAGCGGGTCAGAGCCCAGTCAATGGCTATGCATAAAACGGATGAATTACAGGATGTTATAAATACAGTGTACCAACAACTCCTGCAGCTGGAGATAGAAATTACCGATGGTGCATTTATTGTGATAAACTCTGATATCGACTCAGAACTGGTTTGCTGGGGTGCCGGTGGAACAGCAGATTATATAGAGAAAGTCCACATTCCATATATGGATATGCCTATCTATACGAATCTTATTGAGTCTATTAATAAGGGACCTTGTTTTTTCACGGAAGCATTCACACGGGAAGAAAAAAAACTTTTTTTCAACAATCTCTTCCAACTAGATCCCTACAATAAAGCCTCAGAGGATCACAAAATGGAAGTACTGTCCAGACCAGGTGGATACACACGATCCTGTATGGTTTCTAAGCATACCAGTATTTTTATTATTAATCATCATGGAAGATCTTTCAGAGAGAAGGAAAACGAGATCCTGAAAAGAATGGGGAAGGTTTTCGAACAGGCCTATATCCGGTTTATAGATATTCAGAAAGCCGAAGACCAGGCACGCGAAGCGAAGATTGAAGCTGCCCTGGAAAGAGTACGGTCAAGGAGTTTGGCCATGCATCACTCTTCAGAGTTGTCTTCTGTTGTTGATACACTGCTTAAAGAGTTCACCGGTCTGGAATATCCCCTCACCTT
>CAZVEP010000317.1:0-1342 GCA_964625635.1 uncultured Rhodohalobacter sp. | reverse complement strand
GAGTGTACAGGAATGATAAACTTTGGGATATTCCGGCACCGAATGATTACCTGACACATGTTACAGACAAACCATTGAAGAACACTTCCCGGCCTGATAAACTGAAGCGCCTGCTGAATAACAAAGTGGATGAACTGAGTCTGTCGGGTTATGCAGTGCTGGAGGGTGGCGGATCGGTACTCAATGCCATCAACGTGTTAAAGAATCCTCCCTCCTGTATGATCAAACATCCCAAAAAAGAGATCGGGGGTGGCAGCCTCTGGGATTTTGCCTCTACCGCATGTCTGTTTCATGAACTTGGATTCCGAGCCACAAACTTTGAAGGAGGTCCGCTGGATCTGAATCGAAAAGAGAGCACCTTCATGCATCATGAGGGAGTCTATTATGCTTGTGAACCGCGATAAAATTGCAGCCAGGGGATTATTCTTGCTAATTATGAGAACAAAATACGAAGCCGGAAAAGCGACCGGATGACATTGAGATCCGGACCCGGGTGGCTCACGCCGGCCATCGGACTGTTTGCCCAGTTATTTTACCGGCACCGACAAAGACGGTGGATGTGGTGCTGAGTACGGCACTTCAAGCAGAAAGTGATTTAGCTAAAGAGAAAGGCTTTTTTCTCGCAGAGTTTCGTTAAAACCCTGAACCGCAGGGATCGCCAAGCGGCGAAACTCCGCGATCCATCTGTGTAACTCTGCGAGAACTACCTTGACCGGCGGTCCCACTCACAATACCACATCCGCACGAAGCTTGATATCACGCGAGGAGTTGCCCACCTGAATTTCATATTCTCCCGATTCGAGCACCCATTCGAGCTCGTCAGGGTGGTAATATTGAAACGATGATTCATCCAGCTCTACGGTGACCATGGCCGAACTTCCCGGATCAAGCTGTATCTTTTCAAACCCTTTCAGTTCCCTCAGAGGCCTCTCAACCGAAGGATCCCGGTGATGAACGTACACTTGCACAACTTCTGACCCTGCCCGGTCGCCGGTGTTTGTAACGGTGGTTTGGACAAGCACACGATCTTCTTCGCGGGTCACATTCAGCTCAGAAAATTCAAACGTGGTATATGATAGCCCGAATCCAAAGGGGAAGGTGACTGGTTTGTCCTGCGTGTCGAAATACCGGTAGCCCACATAAATACCTTCTGTGTACTCCACTGATCCGTCACCCGGAAATTCACCGATGGCGTGCGATGGATAGTCCTCATGTGAATTTGCAAATGTCATAGGCAGTTTTCCGGAAGGATTCACGTCTCCGAAAATTATTTCTGCTATGGCTGTACCACCTTCCATACCGGGATACCATGCCTGCAGATAAGCGGGTGTATCGGGGAGCC
>CAZVEP010000316.1:0-1353 GCA_964625635.1 uncultured Rhodohalobacter sp. | reverse complement strand
ATGTTGAAGACCAATTTCCGGTTTTACCAAGTGGCTGCGCAATCGAATTGGATAAAGTATCTCAATCTATTGTACTCCAAAACATTAAAGAATCAGTTGCTGCCTCGCGACCAAAAATTGTTTCATATTACAATAGTGTTGAAAGACCCAATTCCTTAATCGAGTTTCTATCTAAAACGGAACTAACACTTGAAGATTTATACAGGAATGATTTCTACTTCACCCAGTTAAAGCGAGATTCCGGATTGATCAAATTCGAACAAACAGATGAAGAGAAACAGTTTGGGCGTTCAATAATGCGAAGTATCCATCTCGATAGTATTGAAAGATTAAAGTGGTCAGAGAGTTTCTTTTCAAGTTCTAATGTCCCAAAAAGCAGTATGCTAAACATAAAAGAGACTACTTTTCTACAAATGTGGGCGGCAAATTTTGGAGAGAATGATGAAATAACTTAATTAGATAAACTCTTAAGTTGATTTTTGAAGTATCCTGAAATTGTGCGTGAGTACCACGATTTAGTTCGATATTTATTGGATGAGATTTCGCACTTTACTAAAGCTTGGGAAAATGATTTTGATATTCCTTTAGAACTTCACTCGCGATACAGCAGAGACGAAATTTTAGCCTCTTTTAGCGACATCAGGAAAGGAAAATTATATCAACCAAGGGAAGGTGTCTATTATCATAAAGAAACTAAATGTAACCTGCTTTTTGTGACTTTAAACAAGAGTGAGAAGGATTATTCACCGTCCACGATGTATCGAGATTACGCAATTTCCGAAAGCCTTTTTCACTGGCAAACTCAAAGCAATACAAAGCCTTCAACGAAAAAGGGGCAAAGACATATTCAACACAAAGAGAAAGGAATTACACCCCTGCTATTCATAAGAAACCATAAAAAAGATGAGCGTCGCCAAACAGAACCTTACTTTTTTGTAGGTCCAGTTGAACTTCAGAAATGGGAAGGTTCACAACCTATGGATATAGTTTGGAAGGTAAAGGAACCACTTCCGGCAGACATTTACAGAGCGACATCAATTAGTAATAACTGAAAATTTTGATAATTATTAAGCAAATTGGTTTTACTTATCTATCGCCGAATAAAACAATTGAAGAAATTCTTGTAACTCGAAAGCAGGTTAGGAAAACTTTTTATGTCTACAACTACAAAGGGATATCATTTAGGTTTTTTTCTTCTCTTGATAACTTAAACAAGTTTTTTAAAAACGGTGATCAGGCAGAAAGGCATTTTTTAACCGAAGAAAAGTTAGATGAATATTTGGAGGGATTTATTCCATAAATCAACCCACTTGAAAGCCCCCATCCCCCCATCCGGCGCTGGTGATCTTTCCG
>CAZVEP010000315.1:0-1358 GCA_964625635.1 uncultured Rhodohalobacter sp. | reverse complement strand
TTAACGATGCTGAGGCTAAGGAATCCCTGCCTTTCGTCACTTTTTTAGATCCTCAACAGTACTTATGTATCATTGCCTGGCCAGAGAATGAATACCCGATAAACGATGAGCTACGGAGTAGGAAAAAGTGGTTTCTGCTTGTCATTTCCTTTTCACCTCTAACCGAGCAAAGCATGATAAAGCATTCACTGGGTATCGATGTATCCGCCTCTTCACTAGCGTGCTGCATCAGTAGCATTGACCTGCAGCAGCAGGTAAAAGTCCTGGCCACGCGCACGTTTGCCAATTCACAATCAGGCTTTAAGTCACTGATTCATTGGACAAAAAAGCACCATAAACAGACGCACATACCTCTGGTATGCCTGCTGGAGGCTACCGGTGTGTATTACGAAAACTGTGCGTTGGCATTAACGACAGCCGGATTATATGTATCTGTGATCCTTCCCAATAAATCCAAGAAATACATGGAATCTCTGGGACTGAAGTCTAAAAACGACAAAATAGATGCCCGCGGGTTGGCCCGTATGGGAGCTGAACAGTCACTTCCCCGCTGGCAGCCCTTGAGCAATTATTTTTTCACACTTCGTACTATGACTCGTCAATTGGAGAGCCTTCAGAAAACTAAAACCAGTATTTCCAACCAATTGCATGCTGCCGAAAACAGCATTTACAAGGTTGGTATGGTTACCCGACAGCTCAAGTCGCTTATTCGTACACTTGAAAAACAAATGAAGACTCTGGAAGCAGCCATTGCCAGCCATCTTAGATCAGAAGCGCAGATGGGCGAAAAAGTCGCTCATCTGTGCAGTATTAAAGGCGTGGGGCTGACAACGGCAGCGGTGATATTGGGCGAAACCAATGGGTTTGCTTTGATAGAAAATGTAAGCCAGTTGGTGAGCTATTCTGGCTACGATGTTGTGGAGGATCAGTCGGGTAAGCGTGTGGGGAAAACAAAAATCTCCAAAAAAGGGAATTCACGTATCCGACGGGCTCTTTATTTTCCCGCCATTAGCGCAGTAGGTTGTGGCGTAAAGCCCCTGTATGAGTTGTTCCACAGAACTCATGGTAAACATCACATAAAAATGAAAAGTTACGTGGCCGTACAAAAAAAGCTGCTGATATTGATCTACACTCTGTGGAAGAAGAACGAGCCGTACAGAGAGCCTGGTCCGGAAAGTGAGTGTCTTGAAAAAACGCAGGTTATAAAAACAGTTGGTGGTCAAAAAAGAAAGTTCCCCACCAATGGCAGGGAACCACAAGGTAAACCGCCACATGAAATGGCTGTTTCCTCTCAGATGGAATAAAGGTAATTATTTTAGTAACGTGATGTTGACTTTTAACACAGTACCTTAGCCACC
>CAZVEP010000314.1:0-1361 GCA_964625635.1 uncultured Rhodohalobacter sp. | reverse complement strand
CAAAAGTGACTGGCTACTTAAAGAAAATGAAAATGCTAAGATAATGGTGATTAGTATAATCATGCTTATTCACATAACGGCTCTTGGCTTGTGCTGCCAGCCGATTATTTTAATGTCAACTCCGAAGCCAAAACTGGTCAGCACGAAGCCATGGTTATGTTGCTGATTTACTATGTGAATCTTTGAGTTTATATAAAGCGCTGTATATAGACAGCATTAAAATTATTGGTATTAAATACTCTGTTATCGTTTCGATTCTTGCTGAAAAAATTATTAGCGAAATTGGAATTATAGGTGAAAACCCGAAAACTGCGATGCGACGAATCTTCTGACCCCATGACTGTGGAAGAACTTCAATTACTAATGAATGGATTAATCCTCCGAGTGCCACCCATAATATTACAGCTAAGTAATAAAAAGCTCCAATTTCTAATATATATCCAAATTCAAATCTGCTTTGGCTCTCATTAATAATTGCTTGCATCCAAATGAAAAGAAAGAAACAAGGAAGAGCTATGAAAAGTAGCTTTCCTAAATTCTTTAAAATCCTGATCAGAGTTTTTTGATTCATTTTCTAAAGCCACATAACGATTCTGCGCATAACGGGCGCGGGAATGATGTGTTTAATAAAAGCCAAATCCACGAGTAAAGTCAACGTAAAGTGCACAAACGCGTCCGCGTCACCAGTTAATGCGCTTGTTAGCTGGCTGAATATCTATTTTCGTGAACTCATCCATTCTACAGTTTGATTTCTTCTTGATAATTTCACTCTCTTAATAAGTTCAGGATCACATATAGTCACCATCTCGTCAGCGGCAGATTTATAGCTTTCAAAATCACCATGATGTAATGCCCCGACAAGAATATCTCCCACTGCAAATTGTAGTTCGATTGCCCATAGCACTTGATACCAACCCGTATTTATGTTGCTTGGATAATTGGTTTTGTAAGTAAGTAAATCAATACTATTTAATTGACTTCCTATGAATTGAGACCACGGTTGAAATTCTGAAACATCTTGTAGTTGTAGAGTTTTTATTTGGACAAAAGAGTCATAATCTGTGATTTCGGTGTAAAATGGATCTCCATATGAACTATTTTCACCCCAAGTAAACACTAGTGGCTTTAGATTTTTAAAGCCAAATACAGTACCCCAAGTTGTTTCATGGTAACTACTGCTTGCATTCCTGTGATATTTTTCTCCACAGTTTTTCATGATTGCAAATGAGATGGATGTGCAATCGTGACCTACAAACTCTTTACGTTGATTCTCAATTTTTATAATAGATCTATTCATTTATGACAGCTAACGGTCTGGCAAATAACCGGCGTGGCTAAGTCTCTGAATGTAAATAGCTAAA
>CAZVEP010000313.1:0-1362 GCA_964625635.1 uncultured Rhodohalobacter sp. | reverse complement strand
ATATTTTAGATAGATTTTTATTTTATCGGCTGTAATCATTTCAGGCAGTTAACGGTTTGGCGGTTGTGCGGTGAGGCGACAAATGATCCAAAAAACAGAAGCCTAAACGAATCCGCACGAACCGCTGGTTATTTTTTTTATCGAGAACTCTGCACTTACTTTTAGGTTATGAATGTAATCAGAGCTTAAAATCCACCTGACCATTCGGAATTATAAACGATTCCTTCCATAGTACCTGCGAAATAAATGGTGGATTCTTCCTTGGAAATAGTAAACGATCGCGGTCGAGACTCAGCGGTTTCTAAACCAGGAAACTGTATTTCTTGAATTTCAGAGCCGTCATCAGGAACCCATAACACGGTTACAGGATTTGGATCTACGGTGTTAAGAAGTAATGCAACACCATTATCTGTAGTGTCAATTTTTGCAGCATATTGTAACATCGATACCATTTCCTGGCCTCTGTCCGCTATAGCTTTGTTGGCTTCCAAAAATTGTTCATAAACACCTTCTGTGGCAGGAATACCCAGATCCAATTCCCACTCTAACTCTCCTGAATGAGTAAATTTTTGAAGAAGTGCATTCGATTGTTGAAATGAATATACCCCCGATTTATTACTGCTCAGAATAACTTGGTTACGCATCATCTCTGGTATCTGTCCTGACAAAACTTGCTCCTGGACCTGCTTCATATCATATCCATCAGATGGTGGCGCCACTGGTGTACCAATCATAAAGCCCGCATCCTCATCATCAAGATCCACAAATTCAAACAGTGCATTTTGTTGACCAGCTGTTGGTATATAGAACTGACGAGGAGATTTGGCTGCCATATAATATGACATGTTACTAGCTTCTATTGAAGATTCTGATATGTAGTTCCCTCCGGTATCATACTGTATAATCTTAGCACTGGAAGGATTAAACAAGTAGTAATTGTCTCCAAACCCCCAAAATTCCGGTATAAACCGAAATTCTCCCGGTCCTTCACCACTTCGACCGAATTTAAATTGTTGATTTCCATTGCTGTCAAAAACAAACATAGCTACTGAACCAGAATCATATACCACAAGTTGATCTTTATGGGATAAGATCCCAAGCGGTGTAACTAAGTTTTGATTTGTCTCTGGTGTAATCAAAGGTTTTACACTATCTGAAACTTTTGTAACAATTGGGATATTCTCATCAACTGCAGTATTTGTACAGCTAATCAAAAGAAAAATTGAGATACATAGTGGAAAGATGTGTCTCTTAAGTGAATGCATAAGTTTCGTTTTTGAATGGAAATTGGTTTAGTGAAAAGAAAAATAACGGCTCTTGGCTTGTGCTGCCAGCCTGTTAATTCTGTTATCAACTTCCTTG
>CAZVEP010000312.1:0-1368 GCA_964625635.1 uncultured Rhodohalobacter sp. | reverse complement strand
TGTGTCGTCCTGATTTTGGTTGACTCATTGTACGGGTTTTTGAGTATAGTAATTCTTCCATTTTCTTTCCAGTGGGCCTGTCTTTACGTGAGCCTGAGCAGGGGGTATTCGTCCTATACTACTATGGGGACGAATCTGGTTATAAAACTCAATGTTTACCGGTAGTTCTTTCAGTGCCTGAGCTTTGTTTTGATACCCTTCTTTGTAGTTATCCATAAATTCATCTTTTAGCGTTAGGTTGATGCGTTCTGCTATTGGATTCTCCAGAGGATCACTGTTCTGCGTCATACTCGGGCGGATAGCATGCAGACTTAACAGCCCAATATAGTCTCCGCAGCAGTACTGCACGCCGCGATCTGAGTGATGGATGAGCAGCGCCAGGGATCCCGGGGCCTGGTCAATCGCCATCTGCAACGCCTGCAGACCCCAGCTGGCCTCCAGCGTCTGGCCCACCGCATATCCAACAATCATTCTGGAATACATGTCCGTTATTAAAAACAGATACAAGAAACACTGTTCTTTCCGGCACCACACAAAGGTAATATCACTGACCCATACCTGATTGGCCCCGTCAGGGCTCAACCCCTCTATCAGGTTGGGGAACCGGTGGTAGTGGTGATAACTGTTTGTAGTACGCGCACGCCGGCTTTTACGGCGAACCAGCAGCCCATGAGCCCTTAGCACCTCAAAAAACGCGTCCCGGCCTATGGATATTCCATGAAGAGCAAAGTCCGCCTGCAAGCAGGCAAACAGGTTGCGTCCACTTCCTTTTTTCCAAACGTTTCGCTTTTCTAGAATCAACTCTACAATCAAATACTCATCAAAGGCTTGCTTTTCCTTGCGGGTAATCGATTGGTAATAGGCTTGTTTGCTGTAGCCAAACACCCGGCAAGCATCCGCTACACGGAAGGCTTTCCCTTGCTGCTGTCTGCATCGGGCGACTGCCTGGCTCCAAACTTTTTTCGTATATCAACTCCAAGCTCTTCTTCCGCTACCTCAACCATCGTCTGCCAGAGATCGGCCCTCATCTTCTCTGCTTTAAGTTCTTGTTTCAAACGCACGAGGTCCTGCTCGAGCTTACATTGGTTGGTTGTTTTTGTCAATTTGTTTGATTGTTCAGACACGACATCAGGACTGCGATAATCGGTGACTCCACTAAAAATGCGCATCCAGTATAAAATAGCGGAATTGCTTTTAATAGAATACGCCTTGCGCGCCTGTTCTTTGGTCAGGGTTCCGGAAAGGACCTGCTGGACAACTTTCCATTTAAATTCTTCACTGTATATACTCCTTTTTGTAGTCATTTTGTTATCCTGTTTTACGTTGACGTTTTTTTGAAAACGAGTCAACTTATTTCAGGACGACACA
>CAZVEP010000311.1:0-1377 GCA_964625635.1 uncultured Rhodohalobacter sp. | reverse complement strand
TCTGAAAACCTGAGTTCGATTAATAAATCGGGCATCGAAAGTCCCCCTTAAAAAAAGGGGGAAACAGGGGGATGTTTAACAGAATATCGCAAAATTCAATGAACACCCCTCTAAATCTCCCCTTGTTAGGGGAGACTATTTCATATTTTTTTATTAATCAAACTCAGGTTGAAAGGGTAAATCGTATTTGCTGGTCTTTTTTGTACGGATATGTAAATCCGAACCTATTCTATGAGAATGCAAACCTTTCCCAGGCGTCTATTCTCTACATTACTTTCGCAATCCTAAAAACCATCGATTATGAAAGCAATGATTACAACAACCTACGGGTCACCAGATGTTTTCAGATTAGAAAACGTAGCTAAACCCGTGCCCCATCCGAACCAGGTATTGATTAAGGTTCATGCATCAGCTGTAACCAAAGCAGATACCATGATGCGTACCGGGAAACCCTTCATTGGCCGTTTATTCACCGGATTAAGTAAACCTAAACTCCCTGTCTGGGGCACCGGCTTTTCAGGTGTTGTTGAGGCTGTTGGTTCTAAGGTCACCCAATTTAAAGTGGGTAGTAAGGTTTTTGGGGAAAACATAGAAACGATGGGTACTTATGCTGAGTATGTAACCGTGCCGGAAGATGGCATCGTTGCCCATTTACCCGATAATATTAGCTTTGATGAAGCCGCAGGTATGTGTGATGGCGGTCTCACATCGCTCAATTTCCTTGTCAATCTGGGAAATATCAAATCAGGCCAGAAGGTGTTAATCAACGGAGCATCTGGTTCTCTGGGAACAGCCGCCATTCAGATTGCCAAACACTTTGGAGCTGATGTCACCGGTGTTTGCAGCGGCAACAATATCAGCCTGGTTAAAAAACTTGGGGCTGATCACGTGATTGATTATACGAGGCAGGATTTCACTACAAACACCAACACCTACGATCTGATTTACGATACGGTGGGTGTAAGATCATTTACCGAATGCCGCCCGGCACTAACCAAACATGGCCTGTATCTCTCTCCCGTTTTAGGAATGCCTTTGATGGGGCATATGATGGTTACCTCGGTATTTGGACAAAAGAAAGCAAAGTTCTCTGCAACGGGTGTATTACCTGTAAAAGAAACCAGGCGCTTATTAGATATGCTTCTTGACATTATTGAAGCCGGGAATATGAGAGGAATCCTCGACCGGGCCTATCCCCTGGAGCAGCTGGCAGAAGCGCACAGGTATGTAGATGCTGGTCACAAAAAAGGTAATGTCACGTTAAACCCAATTATATAACATTGAAAAAATGAAGAACAGCAAACAAGCAAACTATATAGCCACAGGCATCGCTCTCGGAACAGCTATTGGTGCAGTCATAGGAATTGATATCGGGTA
>CAZVEP010000310.1:0-1384 GCA_964625635.1 uncultured Rhodohalobacter sp. | reverse complement strand
CCGGGGTATCCTGGTGAGATTAGACATGTAGAATCCCGTAAGGGATGATCCAAAAGATTTTTCAATGAATAAGAATAGATGAAACTCTTTCTTCTGATATTTTTCAATTTGTTACTCTTAAGTGGGGCATCGGGTCAAACGATTAACCTTGAAAAGGAGGTGCCGCTCCCTGCAGAAAGTAATTTGAGTTTGATAGAGCATGTACATGTATCCGCCATTGGAGACGTGCTTGTCACCGATAGTTCAAGAAGAAATGTGATCCTATTCATAAAAGAAACAGGTGTATTCCTCCAGCTTAATCCAGATGATTGTCACCCAGGGTATTCGTTTCAGCCAGTGAGGTCGTACTTTGTGGATGATAAGGTTTGGGTGATGAATCAGCAATCACGCATATTTCGTTTTAAAAAAGATGGTTCCTGTATTGGAGCCGATTCGGAAAGATTTCCGGTGCCTGATCATTTTAACGTAACAGACAGCAACCGTGTGGCTGCGATAAAACCAATCGGTAATGATCTGCGAAATCCAGGGTTGACACTTTACAATTTTAGTCTTGAAGAGGTATCAAATTTAATTTCATTTCAAGATCGTACAATCGCTCCCGAAATGGGATTCAGGTACGGTGGTGGCGGACTCTTTTCGCATGAAGGGACGCTCTACTTTTCCCTGAGTTCTGCTCCGATAATTTATAGCTATGCCATCAAGAGCAAAAATCTGATGACATTTTCACCGGATGAAGCGTTTGATATGAGCATTTCGAGCGGTGAAGATTTAAATGGAAATCAGAAAGGGAATCCGGCTGGTATATTTAGTGAAATACGCGATTACACAAGAAGCTATACTACAACAATTGATTTCGGAAAACTGAATGAGACCACTGCCGTGCTTTATGTCCAGCAGCCGGACCGATCAAACAGAGAGCTTCTATTTTTTGATTTGGAGTCGAATACATTTGAGCCGGAATCGTATGTAATTGAAGCAAATTCTGAGGAACACTTTCACGCTTTTTCGAACTCAAAAGCATATTCAATTACGTTTCAGGATGATGCGAATGGCTGGGTACTTCAAGTTTACGATATCGATTATTAGCACTGTCTTGGCTAAAATATCAGCCTCAAACTACTACAGACCTGTCAGCATCCCGGTCTTTTCCGGTTTCTGACAGCGTCGAGGCTCACTTCGCGATGGATAAAACGTAACCCGGCAGAAAACTACTCATGACTCAATAATCGATATTTTACATCCAAGTCCCGACAGGGACATTCGATTGTAGCCCCGCGGATTTATCCCGGGGTGAATAGGAAAGGTTCAAAGCAGGATAAAATCCCGTCGGGGATGGGCCAAAAGATTTTTTTAAATCATCCCCATAGATATCTCTCATCATAGT
>CAZVEP010000309.1:0-1385 GCA_964625635.1 uncultured Rhodohalobacter sp. | reverse complement strand
AAAGTCTCACCTGTTAATTTGAGATAATATGGGGAAAGCCGGGATAATATCATAGTATGAAGGTTGGTTGCCATTCAAATATTTTCTGTGAGCGTGATGATCGGGGAAAAGAGGGCGGTGAGAGGTGAAAGGTGACAAGTGATCGGATGAGTTTTTGTCTTAGGGCCGAGTCGTACTAAAAAGGAAAGAAGTTCAGTAGAGACTCATCCGATGACCCTCTTATGCCTTTTCACAACAGCCGGGTGGAATTCAGAAACTCTGAGTCATTGAATAAGTTTATTTTTAAAATCGAGTCTTGATGAATGATCAGGAAAGAGGATGAAAGCAATCACGTGCAGAATGTCTCTGCTGAGCCTGCGTCAGGATGAAGACCGGCACCGGCCGGAGCCCCATCATATCACGCCCCATCGATTGTGTCATTTTCTTCTGCGAAATCACCCGCCTCGGGGCAATAGGTTTGTCTGCGCTTCTTAACCCCGCACTGCGCGCCGATAAAACACGGCGCTTGTACGGGGCTACGAATATGTCGCCCCTGCAGGGGCTTTTTATTACGTGCAAGCACGTAACTAACTACTCATTTTTAGATTTGATCTAATGTGTTTGTGAAGAACGAATAGTCGTTTGGGCTAAATCTATTTGGCCTAAATGAAAAGTCATCGGATAGTTTTTTGTCTTGAGACCGAGTGGTGTTGAATAAAAAAGGGAAAAAGCATGACGGCAATGACGTGCAGAATGTCTCTGCTGAGCGCCTGCGTCAGGATGAAGACCGGCACGGGGCACGGGCCGGATCCCACATCATGCCCCATCAATTGTGTTATTTTCTTCTGTGAAATTTCTCGTCTCGGGGGCAATAGGTTTATCTGCGCTTTTTATAAAATGGGTTGCTCCATCCCTCGGTAAAGATCTTTCCGATGATCCAGCCCATCGCCTCGGGATATTATTTTGCCCTCAACTCAAAACCCCGGGGCTACAATAAGGCCGCACCTCCGGTGCTTGAAAGTCCATTGATAGTGAAAGGCCCAAAACCTCCCCTCTAGAGAGGGGAAAAGGATGAGAAAACGGTGGCACACCGATTTTCACACCGAGGGGTGTGTCCCTCAACGTTGAACGTGAAGCTGAATCATTCCAGATCCCTTCCCCTCACGAACACACCCTCCGGAGGGTCGGATGGCGCAAAAGCCGTCATCTGTGGTTATTGAAAAGCTACCATCGTAATCGTTTTAATCGGCCAACCCCGGTTTTCAATCCATCAGAATGTCTGCGCTTTATATAAAATTGGTTTCTTCATCCCTCGGTAAAGATCTTTCCGATGATCCAACCCATCGCCTCAGGAATTTATTTTTAAGCATCACTCGAAGCCCCGGGTTAAAACCCGAGGCTACAAT
>CAZVEP010000308.1:0-1387 GCA_964625635.1 uncultured Rhodohalobacter sp. | reverse complement strand
TCGGCCGGCTGTTAAATATGAAACGTGCAGATGTTTCAACATTCGAGCTAATTGTATCAGGCTTTCTTGTGAACATGAGTTCGTTTCAACAGCATTTTACAAAAAGGTGTGATCACCAATCACTTTACTTAAACCCACACCCCAGTGTGGCACTTTACCGCCTAAGGTATAGTACATCTGTTTAAAGCCCATTTTAAGTGCATAAGGAGTAACGCCCATTTCCAGATGCGATTCGTCACCTCCCCACCATTCATCCGTGCGCATATAAAAGCCCTTCATACCTCCCATATCACCCATGCATAGCAGTTCAAATTCCATCGGTTCAACTTCGCCCTCAAAAACCCCCAGTTCTTTCGATATGGTATTGGTTAGTACTTCAGCTTCCATGTGGCCTAACGACCCGATTTTGGGTACGGTGATTGAAGCAGCATCTCCTACCGCAAAGATGTTTTGATAGTCCGGATTACGCATATACAAATCAGTAATCACAAAACCTTTATCATCGGTGAAAGGTAACTCTTTCAGAAAATCATGGGCTTGCCAATCGGGGAATATAATGGCTACTTCGCTTTCCTGTGATGAACCGTCATTAAATTCAATTCCGTCTTTGTGAATCTTCTTTATCCCGCGGGTATTTGCCTGGTAATTATATCCCTCTTTATCCATCATAGGCAGTAACTCATCGAGTATGCTTTCACCCGCATCTTCTGCAATTACCTCTGCAGGGGTTGACAAATAAATGGTGGACTCATCGCCTTTTTTATTTTCTTTTAACCAATGAGCCATGGAGAAGGCTAATTCTACAGGCGGGCCTTCGCAGGCGGTTTCTGCTACAGGCAATCCTTCGGGAAGTTTATCACTCTTACCCTGATGGAACAGGTCTGAAGTGATGCCGATAGGTCCGCCCTTATATTCTTCATGTAAGTAATTCCTTAAGCGATTACCCAGAAAAATATCGGTAAGACTATGGCCGTGTTCACTAAATCCATCAACAGCATCATAGGCCAGGCGGTTACCCAATGCCACAATTAAATAATCGTATTGCATGTTACGACCCGGATGTCCCGGCCGTTCATTAGGCTTATAAAAGACGGTATTAGTTTCAGGATCAACATCTTTTACTTCAGCCTGAATAAACGTACTGCCATCATCCTCCAGAAATGATATGAATTGATAATTCATGTCTATGCCGGGATTTTTATTTTCCAATACCTGCATGGGAATATTTGGCACAAAGGTAAGCAGCGATTTACGGTCAATAATAGTAATCTCTGCTTTGTCTTTCACCGCATCGTGAATATATCTTGCGGTTGTGAGTCCTGCAAAATTGCAGCCGAGGATAACAATATTTGGTTTTGACATGGCTTTTTATTTTCGATTTCTCTTT
>CAZVEP010000307.1:0-1391 GCA_964625635.1 uncultured Rhodohalobacter sp. | reverse complement strand
AGTTTTGAGTTTTGAGTGAAAAGTGAAAAGTGAAAAGCTGAGATTAGCTAATTGACCAATCTTAAATAAGGAAATTAGAACCAGATTTTTGGACTTCTCAGGACTCAGTAAAAAGGACTAACTTTTCACTTTTGCCTTTTGCCTTTTGCCTTTTCACTCTAAACAATAAAGAGTTAACCCCTAAATGATTCATCATGACTCACTCCAGCTTTCCTGAAAACCTCACCATCCGCCGATATCCCGATACATCGAATAAATCATTGCGGGCCTGGAATGCAGGTGACGAATACATTTTGGAGCACCTAGATGAAATGGATCTTGCCACGGGCAAATCTTTTGCTATCTACAATGATCGATTCGGTTATCTAAGCTGTCACTTAGCAGCTTTTGAACCACAATGCGTTGTTCATCGAAAGAGCCAGGAGAAGTCTGTATTGATGAATTCACAACTAAACAATCTCACCTTTGAACAAGGTCAATTCACCACTCCTTTCAACTCCTTGCCCCAAACCGCAGATATCGGGCTGATGCAGATTCCTAAGTCCCTCGATCTTTTCAGATATTTTCTTCACAAGCTGTCTGAGTCTATTACCGATGACGGAATTGCGCTATGTGCATTTATGACCAAGTATTTCACCCCTGCACTGCTAGAGATTGCGGATGACTATTTTGAGGATGTTGAACAAAGCCTGGCGAAAAAGAAGTCTCGGATATTGATCCTTGGCAAGAAGAAACCCCTGCCCGATGCCTCTTTTATTGAAAGCTTTTCATATTCGTTTGATAGCGATTATACTGAAAACATAAAACAGTACCCGGGAGTATTTTCATCCGGACAGGTAGATTATGCCACGCAGTTTCTGCTTGAAACATTTTCTCCGGATTCAAATGAATTACAAATTGCAGACGTGGGTTCAGGAAATGGCGTGATTTCCCGTGCCATGCAAATTCAAAATCCTGATGCATGCCTGCATCTGATCGATGATTCTGTCCTGGCTATTGAATCATCAAAATTAAATATATCTGATAAAAATGCAGATTTTCACTGGACGGATACGCTGGAAGATCTTGAAGATCAATCGATTGATTTAGCTCTATCTAATCCCCCGTTTCATTTTGGACATGAAACCAACATCGAAATATCAGTCAGTTTATTCAGAGAGACGGCAGGTCTGTTAAAGCCCGGAGGCCGATTTGTTTGTGTAGCCAACAAGCACCTGGGGTATCTGTCTCATTTGAAGAAATTTTTCAGATCAGCCGGCGTACTAGCACAGAATAAGAAGTTTGTGATTTACGAGTGCCGGAAGTAAGTCAGTGGTCAGTGGGTCAGTGGGTCAGTGGTCAGTGGTCAGTGGTCAGTGGTCAGTGGTCAGTGGTCAGTGGTCAGTGGTCAG
>CAZVEP010000306.1:0-1393 GCA_964625635.1 uncultured Rhodohalobacter sp. | reverse complement strand
ATCTCCTGATCCAGGTACGATTTAATGATTCGTCCTGCAGCATGCGCAGCATCTATAGCCGTATCTTTAAGGGGTATTAGTTCCATCTAAGAGATTATTTATGACTTCTTCGGTTATCCTCTCGCTGTAGCTGTTAATTTTCCAATGCCCCGGACTCCATCCCTTAAGGAATCGGTGGAAATCAGCCCAGGCCACTCTGTATAAAGATCGCCACTCGGTTTCCAAGGCCTGGTTTCTGGCTCCGAGTGCCCGGTGTAAATGTTTGAAATAGGTATCCAGGACCTGCTGTTCCAGTGCTTCGCATTCATCCTCATCCAGGCAGCTTCCAATAAAATAAGCCACATCTTTCATGCCGCAGCCCCCGCCCACATACTGAAAGTCAACGGCAGCAACATCACCCTGCTCGGAAAAACAGAAATTGGCCAGCTTGGCATCTCCGTGAACAAAAGTCTTAAAAGCACAGGATCTGAGTTTCTGATCGATCAGGGGAGCAGCCCTTTTCAGGCGTTTATCATTCAGAGCATTGAGCTCCTGCGGACGGGTTTCCAGATGCCAGTATGTGCCTTGGTCCCATAAGCCCTCCGGTGCCTTACCCAGGAAACTTGCATGAAACTCCGCCAGCCATTTTAGAATGGCGTTGATCTCGCTCCGGCTTACCGATGTTTTGCGGAGTGGATACCCGGAAGCATCCAGGTCTTCCAGTACAATGAGCACCTCGTTTTCTTGATGTTCGATGGCCCGGCAATGGGGAATCCGGGCAGCACTTTCGGAACTGTACCGCTCATACCAGGTGGTTTCCACGTCATAGGATCTCAGTTTTCGCTGATGTCCGATATCCGTATTCCAGCCTCTGGGATGCTGTTTAGCCCTTTCCGACTGAATATATTTTACGACCACACTGCCGGCAGAGGCGCCTGCAATACGCATACGAAGGATCTTACCGTAGCCACTCCAGAGTTCCTGTATAACCTCCTGATCGATGATAGAATTGGCTCCGGTACATTGCAGGATGACAGCTTTAAAGGCTTCTTTCATAGGTGCTGAAGATAGGAAAGATTTAGAAGCTGTTTGTAACGTAGTTTAGGGATTTGGATAACGGTATTGCGCATAAGCTGGGTGCAGATCAACGCGATTTAAAAACAAAATGTACTACAGAAATTAAGGAACTAAAAATTGGCAGGGGAGGGCGAGGCACGTCCGCTTAATGTGCGGGTTAGCCGTTTAAACTTAGTTAAATATTCTTTGTTTTAATTCTGAGGAGACGAAAAGTTGCATTTAAGTTTTTTGGGCAACCATTAGGAAAATAGGAAATAGTTTAGTTTCACCGTTTTCATTTACCTCTTGTTCCATTTTGTAGGCTGTGGAAAAATTAATTTTTGTAAAGCCCAGTTCC
>CAZVEP010000305.1:0-1397 GCA_964625635.1 uncultured Rhodohalobacter sp. | reverse complement strand
GGCCGCTGTGGCTGTGGTACCAATAGGTGCCGTTCTGGCGGACCGGGTAGCGGTAAGTGAAGGTCTCGCCCGGCGCGATACCGGGGAAACTGATGCCCGGCACCCCGTCCATGTTGAAGGGCAGCAGAATGCCGTGCCAGTGGATCGAGGTGGATTCCGGCAGGCGATTATGGACCCGGATTAATGCCTCCCCACCTTCCGCCATGCGGATCACCGGTCCCGGTATCGAGCCGTTGATGGCGATCGCCATACCGGGACGGCCACCGATGAGCAACTCGCGGGGTTCGAGACAGAGGTCGATGCCGCCGGGGTCGGTGGCTCTCAGCTCATCAGGCTGTCCAGCCGATACAATATTGGCTCCCAGGCCGTTCGAGGCCCACCCCGCTCGGAGCAGGGAGAGGTAGCCGGTCACTGCGACCGATGCCGTCGAGCCGATAAAGCGGCGGCGTGAGATCGGTCGCGGCCGAAATGGGCGTCCGTCTGTCATCAACCAAAAGTATAGTTGACGCCCAACGTGACATCCCCAGAAATGCACTCACTCTTATCCGGACGGAATCTGCGTCCAGCTGCCTCCATATCTCGATATCCGCTGGATCCGCTGGATCGACGGAATAGTGGGTAGCGAACTCAACAATGCAATGCGCCTTTCCCCGGCTAAAACAGCGTTACTTGGCGCACCGAATGAAAGCTGCCAACTTCCGGCGAGACCCAGTCTTAGCCCCTTCAGTCGCGGATGGACCGTTGATAGATGATTGACTGCTCTGCGCGTCATTTCTACTTTTCTCAAGAGCCTTAAACGCTTTTCGGAATACCCCGTATACCTAATGAACCAAGGCATCCGCAGTCGCCACGTTGTTGGCGAGAGGTTCAGACGCGGTCTCGGTCGGCGGTTCGGACAGGGGAGTTCGGCTAATGCCGGGCATCAAAAGCCCTTCGCTTTCTTCTAATTATCTCACCCAATCAAGCACTTGCACCGGGCGCTCATAATCCCTTGGTTCCTGGTTCGAGTCCTGGCGGGCCCACCAACCCTTTCAACGGCTTAGGGTTTTATGCCGGGCGATTGAGGGACTATGTATCCCTTGGTGTGGCCGTGGCCGACTCCTTACCACATTGGTCTGCTTGCGGTCGACAACGGCCGGCGACTGCTATCCTGAAACGGCATGGAACTGCCATTCACACGAGCTCAGTTGCTGCGGGTATTTGCTGAATACAACCAGGGTATTTGCCCCCTGCAGATCCTCGCTGTCGGGCTCGGATTCGTTGCCGTCGCCCTCATTTTCAGCCGGTTTGCTCCAGGCACCTCAGGGCCTGGGATTGATCGCGGCAGCCTTCATATGGGTTGCGGCCCGGAGTCGGCAGCGCCAGGCGGGATATGGGTACCTCGTCGCGGCGCCGGC
>CAZVEP010000304.1:0-1401 GCA_964625635.1 uncultured Rhodohalobacter sp. | reverse complement strand
AGCCAGTATATGAACACATTCAAGTCATCGATGAAATCCCGCAACACATCCGGGAAGTCGATAACCTCAGCATATTCCCGGGAGATTCCGAGCCAAGATATTCGATAGAACTCATTCCTGAACAAACGTACGGCGAAACGGGGGAACCTTATTTAACAACTCTCTATGATGCCGTTGTGGATGATCACGGAAGAGTCATTATCCTGAACTCGAACACCAACACAAATTACGAACATTCTATCTACGTGTATGATGAAAATGGCGCTTTTCATAGTCAACTAGGACGACATGGCAGGGGACCCGGTGAGTATGGTTTTGTAATTGACCTGCAATTTAAGGCCGGAAAAGTATTTGCACGGGATATGACCAATGAAAGGATAAATATATACAATACTGAAGGTTATGACTTTGATCGTACGATGCCGATTGAACAATTGGCTATCAGGGATCATGAGGAGGTTAAGGGGATGGAATTCGGCCTGACCTTTTCCAGAAATGATGGGAATCACCTTGTCGGATTTTACAGCAGGGGTGGAATTGAAACAGAATACAAATATCTGTTAATGAATGAAGATGGTTATCCACAGGATTACAACACGCTATCACTTTCTAATTCAGTATCTGTAAAAGCTTCTGATAAATCGATGAGCCCTTCCCTGGGACTAGGTCACATTATGGGAACAAATTTGGAAACACAATCACATGAAGATGAATTGTACTCCATCTTTACCAGGGATTTTTTAATAAAGAGATTTGACAAACATGGGATATACAAATCTGCCATCTATTATCCAGTACAGGGACTGCCATTGGATTTAGAATGGTATAATGTAGAGACACCTTTTGGTTACACTGCTGCGGATGTAAAAAAGGCTGTAGCAAACAGTGATTTGGACTTACCAGAAACACTTCCGGTACTAACGGCATTGATGGTTGATGATGAAAACAGAATCTGGGCTGGTGTTCGGATGGACTCAATTCGAGACATGATAGAATGGTGGATCCTTGATGCAAATGGTGTGTTGCTTGCCAAACTGCAGCGACCGCGCAAGAAAGAGATATTCGATATCAAAGACGAGTATCTATACGCCAAAGAGATTGATGAAGAAACTGATGCTGAGTTTATCGTGAAATACCGAATCGAGTTTTCGGAAAAGTGAATTATTAAACATTAATCAATAGATCGATAACAGACGTAACTGAATTGCTTAAGAGCCTACTAATAAATGATTAACTTAAGATGGCTGGCGGTCGTACTATTCTGCTTACTTACTGCTCAATGTGCAAACAAGACGCACTCGGACCATATACGTATTTTGGAAGAGATTCCTGAAGAAATCCGGGAAGTCGAAAACCTTACCATTTTCCCGGGAGATTCCGAGCCACTGTATTCCATCAATC
>CAZVEP010000303.1:0-1402 GCA_964625635.1 uncultured Rhodohalobacter sp. | reverse complement strand
CCGAACCCATTCAATCCGGTGACATCCATTCCATTTATACTTTCTGAACCCGGAGTGGCACAAATAGAAATATTTGACGCGATTGGGCGTAAAGTGGCTGGAATACGGTACGACAAACAAGCAGCTGGAAGTTATACGTATCAGTTTGATGCATCGGCCTTGTCAAGTGGAGTATACTTGTATCGATTGACTGCGAATGGAGTTGTACATTCGAGAAAAATGCTGCTGCTTAAATAGCTGTTTTAATAAATTGGACTAAAATTTAAATAAATCCCCGATAAATGGACTATCGGGGATTTTTTTATTAACGAATATTTTTAATCAGAAGCTTTGCTCATCAGGTAGTTGCAAAGCCTCATTTCTATGGAGTAATCAAAATTGATTGTTTTAAAGTCGGGAATTCCGGAATCGAAATTAGTTATTTAAGGAAATACATTCCTTTGCAAGGAAATTATTTCTTAGTAAAAGATCTATCGATTTTAAAAAAATCGGAAAATGAATAAACATTTACAGTTATAAGTGTTACAAAATCTTTTGAATTGGCAGTCATTTACGGATCAATTAATGACTTGTAAATAATTATGAGTATTACCAGGTACGTCAGTAAATCAGCTTTAATCGTCTTGAGACTTCGTATAATAGAGAATCTGTTGATTTTGCGTCTTAAGATATTGCAATAAATATTGGTTTTATTTCTACTCAGGCATCAGTCGTACAACTATTATTTAAAATTTAGCTTAATCACAAAAGCGCTTATAGTATCAGAAAGTGGAATAATTGTTGATATAAGTAAGTTAAAGTTTGGATTAAAAGATTTTAACACTTAATTTTTTCGCTTAAAATAACAGACAACATCAAAGTTTGGCTGCTTTAGGGAAAAGACAGAATAAGAAGAGATTATGAGTACAGAAGCAGATGTGCAGCACGTGGTAGACATCCGTAGAGTTAAAACAACAAAAGAAAAATTTATACGAGACAGAAAACAGGTTGTACAGAACGTACACCCTGACCTGTTTAATGAACTAAAAATTGGTTCATACTCCAATAAGCGTATACTTGATATCATGCTTGGTTCCCTGGCCCTGGTTGGGTTCATTATCGCTTATCCATTGATAGCTTTGGGAATTAAAATTTCATCCACTGGTCCAGTACTGTTCAGGCAGCCCAGAACCGGTAAAGCGGGACAAAAATTTGAGTGCCTCAAATTTCGAACCATGCATGTGGTTAACAAGACAAATGGTGACGGAACACCTGTCGTGACCCAAAAAGGTGATTCGCGTATATTTGCATTCGGGCAGTTTCTTCGAAAAACCAATTTAGATGAGCTCCCGCAGATTCTGAATGTGATAAAAGGGGAGATGAGTCTCGTTGGCCCGCGGCCTTACCCGGTTGAAGAGTGTGC
>CAZVEP010000302.1:0-1409 GCA_964625635.1 uncultured Rhodohalobacter sp. | reverse complement strand
CGTCTCTCACTCACCCTACTCTCCTTTTCTCTTTACCAAAGAATCTGCAGCTGGCCAAACCCTCCATCGAAATAGGAACGAGAGGCGTTTTCACGCTCCCACCCAACTCCATGAAGCAGGTCTCCGTCCAGGTCTAATGAAGCGCCAACCGTCATTACAGCATATTTACTAAAGTTAAACCCAATACCGAGCGTCAGTCTTTCAGTTCGTTCGAGAATATGGTTTTGATAGTAGTTGCGGTAGTTACGGGCGGGAATTGTGGGGTGTCCGTCCATGGCTAGATCTCTCCAGTCACCGTTATGCTCAAGATAGATGGATAGAAGTCGGTTCGGAGGAGCATAAAAAAGTCGTGTTTTATTGAAACGCCGAATTTCTTTGAAATCAAACGGGTAGCGATCAGGTGAAGCACCGAACTTATCAAACTGGGGTTCTTGTGCCGCAAAAGCCTGCGGATTCTCATCAAATTGCTCATCGCGGTTTCTCTCGATCCAAAACCATTGTTCGATGCCAAAGCTTCTCCACTGCCAGGTAAAATAGATACCGCCCCGCTGCTGAATCTGGCGGTTACCGTAATCGAATTCATAAGTTGATCCGTCAGCGGGTGAGCGTTCCATCCGGGCAAATGTGCGCTGATAGATGATACCGGCTGTCAGATTTTTGTAGGTTGCCTCTAAAAGCGCGGCCTGATAGTTAACCCAATCATTCTGAAGGTAATTTTGATCGGGTCTGTCAACACGGGAAACCTCTGAACGGCTTTGGGGCTGAACAGCTGCTACTGCCTCACCCCGGAAGATTCCAATCTGCGGACTCTGCAAACGAAGCGTGTAAAGCATTGGGATACGGGAGTAAAGCTGGCGTATATCATAATCGCTGTCTCTGCCACTAGAAATATCACTCACAATATTATTGGCCCAGTCAAGAACTGTCACTTCCCCGGTGATGCTGCCACGTTCGATATCTCCGTAGCGGTAGTAAAATGTAGCATCCAGATCAGATTTAGTCTGACTGAGTGTATGAGCTATGCCCACCTGGTGTTGTTGACTCAATATGCGCCTGTAATCCAGATATATAAGGCCGCGTTTGGCGCGCAGATCTTCCTGCTGGTGAGCGGTGATGGATAGGCTGGAGTGCCCGTTCAGCGTAAGTTCACTTTTAAGTTGACTACGCAAAGCAAATGTAGAGGTATTTATACTGCCAAGCGAACTTCGAAACCCATTTTCGCTGCTTGAATTGTTCCAGCGATAGTCGTCAAAATAGGAGTGTCTATAGGTGAAAAGGTCGATCTGATACTCCATATCCATAGGAACAGTGGTCATCCGAAAAAGCCCCCGATCATAAGAGAAGCCACCTAGATTGTTGGCCCGATCTTTTATAAAGAGCCGAAGATCTGTTTCCCAACCCATAAGGGT
>CAZVEP010000301.1:0-1414 GCA_964625635.1 uncultured Rhodohalobacter sp. | reverse complement strand
TGGAGTCTGAAGTATCAATCAAAGCCGACCGATCAGAAGAAGTAAATCTTCAGCTTTACACCAACCGGTTCGCCTCTGTAGCAGAGGAAATGGGCGAGGTGTTGAGAAAAACATCGATGTCGGTGAACGTAAAGGAGCGGCTCGATTTTTCCTGCGCTCTGCTTGATCGTGATGGATATCTCGTGGTAAATGCACCTCATATACCGGTTCATCTCGGGGCGATGGGAACGTGTGTGAGGACGATTATCAATTGGAATAAAAATGAGAAAACCCTCCAAGGGTTCGCAACCCTTGGAGGGTTGAGTAATGACTTCGAAGAAGGCGACATCATCGTAACAAACCACCCGGCCTTTGGCGGATCACATCTCCCTGATGTAACCGTCATCACACCTGTTTTTGTAGACGGAGAGCGGATCGGGTTTGTCGCCAGCCGGGCGCATCATGCCGAAATAGGCGGAAAACGACCCGGATCGATGCCGCCGAATGCTACAAAATTGTCAGAAGAAGGTGTTGTGATTCCACCCACATTCCTGGCCCGCAAAGGTGATTTCCGATGGGGCGCCATCAAACAGCTGCTGACCGATGCCGAATGGCCAACTCGTTCAATCGACGAAAACATGGCAGATCTCCAATCTGCCGTTTCTGCCAATCATCGGGGAGCTGAAAAGTTAAAATCGATGGCCAGTGAATTTGGTGTGGGAGAGGTCAAAAAATACATGGGCGACCTGAAAGAGTATGCATCAGACAGGATGCGCCTGACTCTGAATGAACTTACAAATGGTGAGTACAGTGCGAAGGAAACACTTGATGACGGCTCAACACTGGCCGTAAAGTGTACGGTGACCGATGATTCGATGAGCATCGACTTCAGAGGAACCTCGGCCGTTAATGATGGTAACCTGAATGCAAATCCGTCAATCGTGACCAGCGTGGTGATCTATATCCTCAGGCTGATGATCGACGAGCCGCTGCCGCTGAATGACGGACTTCTTGAGCCGGTCGATTTGATTCTGCCAGAATGTATGCTGAACCCGGTTTTTCCTGATGATCCAGCGGATTGCCCGGCCGTGGTTGGCGGTAATATCGAAACGAGCCAGCGCCTGACCGATACGCTGCTGAAAGCGTTTGGGCTGAGCGCCTGCAGCTATGGTTCAATGAATAATGTGCTTTTTGGCAATGACCATTTTGGCTATTACGAAACCGTCGGTGGTGGAACAGGGGCGGGCGATGAATTTAACGGAGCGGATGCCGTTCATCAGCACATGACAAATACACGAGCAACGGACCCCGAAGTTCTGGAGCATCGTTACCCGGTTCGTCTTGATCGGTATGCCATTCGGAAGGAGTCAGGTGGCGATGGTAAGTGGACGGGCGGCAACGGGACCGTTCGGGAGCTGACATTTCTGGAGCCGGT
>CAZVEP010000300.1:0-1416 GCA_964625635.1 uncultured Rhodohalobacter sp. | reverse complement strand
TGGACGATTCGAGTTCCGTAATAGAAACGATGGAATCTCAGCTGCTTGAGGTTGTTCTAAGTCAGGGTGAGTAAATAAACCTGATCAGGATTACTTTTTGCAACACACATGAATTCATCTGCTCTCTTCAGATCACAGAAATATGAGACTAATTCTTCGCCAGTTTCTTCAGCTCACTCAGTAACAGCAGTGCCTCAATCGGGGTCATTCTTTCGGGGTCGCTGGCATCGAGCTTGTTGAGCAGTGTTTCTACATTTGGATCGATCTGTGATCCAAAGAGCGTCATTTGTGGCATCTGCTCCTGTTTCTCCAGGTTCTGCGTAGTTTGTTTTGCTGCTTTCTTTTTTGATGCGGTCTGGGTTACGGCCCCATTTTCGCTGCCATTTTCACTTCCGTCGTGACTCACATCGAGCGAATGACTCTCCAGGTTAGACAGAATTTCTTTTGCACGCTCGATAACCACCGGCGGGAGTCCGGCCATGTTGGCAACCTGAATACCATAGCTGTGATCGGCGCCACCCCTGACAAGCTTGCGCAGGAAAATCACCTTGCCGTTATGCTCCTTCACCTGCACGCTGAAATTCTTGATGCGCTCGTATCGGCTTTCAAGCTCATTCAGCTCGTGATAATGGGTGGCAAAAAGCGTTTTAGCCGCCACTTCCGGTTTGTTATGCAGATATTCCGATAGCGACCATGCAATACTCAAGCCATCAAATGTGCTGGTACCGCGGCCAACTTCATCAAGCAGAATGAGT
This sequence comes from uncultured Rhodohalobacter sp., assembly GCA_964625635.1. Taxonomy (GTDB): domain Bacteria; phylum Bacteroidota; class Rhodothermia; order Balneolales; family Balneolaceae; genus SW132. The sequence goes on along the minus strand of CAZVEP010000300.1, from coordinate 661 downwards.
GATTTGGGCGTGGCATTATTGAGAATATTGGCTGCTTCATTCATCTCTACCAAAAATGTACTTTCACCGGCAGCCAGGTTGTCGGAAGCACCAACCCGGGTAAAGATTTTATCGACAAGCCCGATCGTGGCTTCCTCGGCTGGAACAAAGCAGCCGATTTGTGCCATCAGCGCCAACAGCCCAACCTGGCGTAAAATCACGCTTTTACCCGCCATGTTGGGGCCGGTAATCATCAGGATCTGATGTTCGGTGTTGTCGAGGTAGATGTCGTTTGGGATAAACGGCTCGCCTGCCCCGAGCGTTTTTTCCACAACCGGGTGGCGCGACTTCTTCGCTTCAAGAACGTCGCTTGAATTCACATCCGGCCGCGTATAGTTATTTCGAAATGACACCTCGGCAAAACTCTGCAGGCAGTCGAGCTCGGCCAGGGCTGCAGCTATCTGCTGGATCTCATCTGCGAATTCTCCAACATAAAGCCGAAGCTCTTCAAACAATTCGCCTTCCAGTGTTTTACTCCGATCTTCAGCCGACAGCACCTTCTCCTCTACTTCTTTCAGCTCAGGTGTGATGTATCGCTCAGAATTAACAAGTGTTTGCTTGCGGATGAAATGCTCGGGTACTTTATCTTTATGCGTATTTGTTACCTCGATGTAATAGCCAA
>CAZVEP010000299.1:0-1416 GCA_964625635.1 uncultured Rhodohalobacter sp. | reverse complement strand
TGGTGGCCAGTTCATTTTCCATGCCCTGATCCGTAAACTTATCGGGCGTATTGGCCCCAAAGATGGCGATTCCGTGTTCATCAAGCACCTTCACAATACCAGGGTAATCGAAGTGCGAGGGCACGAATACCACTGCAAGAGTTGGTGTAAACCCTTCGGTTGCCGCCTGTTCAAGGGTAGATCGGATAGCTTCCGGTTTTTTCCCGGTAATTGTTTTTGCGTTCATTGATTGAGTAATTGAAATTGAGCAGGTTCTATACGTCCAGCATTTTGCCGATGACTTCCTCTGGCGACATCAGAGAACCGGACAGATTCACCTGTTCAAAATAGTCGTACCACCCGGCAGCCTCTACAATGGATTGAAACTCTTTCAGCAGCTCATCAGTGGGCACCTTGCTGACTGCAAAAAAATTATACTCTGATTTATGTTCAGTCTCGTCCTCATTCACTCCCCAGGCTGTGATTTCAAGTCCCCTGCTCATTATATCCTCCATAACCGGACCAATTTGAGCTACATATTCCTGACGTTCTGATAGTGGAAGATTTTTCCAGGCATCTTTGGCTTTCCACAGTTCAATAAAAACTTTCATAGTGTTTTGTTTTGTTAAGTGTTTAGTTAATTCTTTTTTTCAGAATCATAGATTGAACCAGTTGGAAGCGAAATAACAAACACACTGCCATTACCCTCCTCCGCTTTAATATCGATGGACCCACCGTGCGCTTTCACAATATCATTAGTAATACTCAAACCAAGCCCCGTACCCTGTGTCCCTTTCTTGGTCGTAAAAAACGGCTGCAGGATTTTGTCTTTAATATCATCAGGAATCCCCGACCCGTTGTCTTCGATTTCGATGGTTACGGTGTTTTCGTTGCGAAAGGTTCGGACGGTGAGTTTGGGTTGGTAGCTTGACTCAGTGGACACCCCTCGGCTTCGCTCCGCTCCGCCACTCCCCTCAAGGGGAGAGCTCTCCTTTTCACGCATCGCATCAAAGCCATTATTACTCAAATTTACAATAACCCTTGAAAAATCCTCAGCTACAAGCGGTACTTCCCCCACAGCCTTATCCAACTGCAGATCAATATCCACATTGATAGGATCATCACCCGCCCGCATCCCATGAAACGCCAGGTTCACATACTCTTTGATGAGTGGGTTTAATGGCGTTGGCTCCATTTTACCGTCGCCGCCCCGCGAGTGCTGGAGCATGGATTTGACAATAGAGTCAGCCCGGGAGCCGTGTTTGTAAATCGTTTTGAGGTTGGCTTCGATGTCGTCGAGGATGTCGAGGATCAGGTCGGAGTCTATAGTATCATCAGTTGCCTCATCAGACACCCCTCGCCTGCGCTCCTCTTCGGCACTTCCCTCAAGTGGAGACTCCTCCGTTTCACCTTTCACGTTTGACCTTTCACCAGTCG
>CAZVEP010000298.1:0-1420 GCA_964625635.1 uncultured Rhodohalobacter sp. | reverse complement strand
AGATCGACGGAAAATCTTGTTCATTTTGCCTTGATGCAAAACGAACCAAAAAATCTATTAGACTTACCTGTAGTTGAGAAAGGATACTGTTCTAGTATCTTTAAAAAAATACCAGCCAGTCGGAGAAAGGCTAACCAAAAGTCCAGAGCGTAGACTCTTTGCCTTGAATCAGCCCCTCCGTTCTGGGGGTATTACCTGTAAACCCAAATAGCATTCCAGTCCTTGTTTTGGCTTGCCAGAACAAAAAGACCCTTAATAGAAGCGGGCTCGGTAATACCATGCTGGTATCTAATTCTAACTATAAATTGTTCATAATCTATGAGTTCTACAAGCCTATTAGATTCGGTTCAAACGTATGTTGGTATTGATGTATCCAAAGATTGGATAGACTGTTATCTGCGCCCACATCAAGAAGCGATACATTGTGGGAACAATTCAGATGGATTTACTGAATTGGAACAATGGTTAACTGTCCACGGTGTGGAAGCGGATGCCACGGTCATCTGTATGGAGAATACAGGTATTTATGATGACAAGCTGTTGAAGCATTTAACAGAAAATGGATGGCTATGTGCGGTGGAGAAGACTACCGTGTTGGGAAAAGTAACCCCCGATCATCATCGCAAGGATGATCCGTTTGATGCGGCCGGGCTGGCTGAATATGCCGACCGGTACCTGGACAAGTTGACCATAACCTACCCAAAAAGTGATGATGTGGAACGTCTGAGACAACTTTATAGTGAACGCAACCGGTTAGTCGTTCAAAAGGGAGCTGTTCAAAATAAATACAGTCAACTGGATCATCATACCGTAACAAGTGAGCTTGTGGAAGAAAGTTGGAAACAGCAATTGGATTTTTATGAGCACCAAATAAACCAAATAGAGCAGCGAATGCATGAGCTTGTGAGGGCTCATGATGGACTGCAGCACTATTGGGAATTGCTCATGGATATACCAGGGATCGGAAAAGTAACCGCGTGGCTGTGGCTGGTACTATTTTATGGCCAGTCCACACTCGACTGCAAGAAAATTTCTTCTCGTTTTGGATTTGCACCACATAGCAACCGATCGGGTTCATCCATGCGCGGGAAAACCCGTTCGTCCGGCCATGGAGCGGCTCAGATGCGCAAGTGCATGAGCTTAGCAGCGCGTGCAGCCAGTTCCTATTATGAGAAATTCCGTGACTATAAACAGCGAAAAATAGAAGAGGGTAAGCTATGGCCCGTCGTCCGAAACAACCTGATCAACAAATTAATCAAAATTATTTGTGCCATATGGAATAGTGGAAAGCCTTACAGATCAGACCATATGTCCCGGTTTGACCGCCAAAAAGTTGCTAATTAGTACTTGAAAAAGTCATAGCATTCAAGGCTGTGAAAAAATTTGCGGCGGTCACGGAATCTCTGCTACCTTTTATCAA
>CAZVEP010000297.1:0-1429 GCA_964625635.1 uncultured Rhodohalobacter sp. | reverse complement strand
GGTATATTGGCCCGCTCCCTGTTCATTATCAACGAGTATGGCAATGCGCCGGCCGGCAGCATCAAAGACGGTTAGTGTCACCTTCTGCTGTTCCGAAAGGCGGTATGCAATGGTCGTCACCGGGTTGAACGGATTCGGATAACTTGGCAGCAAACGCGATTCACGAACAATCTCGCCATCAATTTCACGCCGCTGTAAGACCATCCTGTCATAAGGTTCAGAAATCGCAATAGACTCTCCTTGCGCCAAATCAGATGATTCAGTTATTCCATTCCTGTATAACGTCAGCTCATACACAACATCAATCGTCTGGCTGTTACGTTCGTATGATGTTCTTGATCCGGAAGTTTCAAAACGAACCGTCAGCGGGTAATCCCGAACAGTGATATACGGCTCTATGCGGTCTCCTTCTGCGAGTCTGAACCCATCACCTGTGCGCACATCCAGAACCGAACCGGGAGCAACCGGTGGAAGTCGATACCTATTCAGATCATCTTGAGAAACAGAATTTTCAGATACAAACAGCTCTGTAGCTACTCCCGATGATTCAAATTCAATTATGTCAAAACCTGCACTGCCTGGCAAGGCAGTGCCACCCTCTTCATCTGCAGCAACCGTCAGAGGCAGGGATATTGGAAGCTCATCGAGATCCAGCGTCAGTTCGCCGACATCATCAGTATAGATCCAATAACCATTTCCGGGAATGAACGTATCCGACTCTTCGTACGCCGATCCGTTGAAAGCGTACATTGGCGTTGAAGTAAGGATTCCCCCATCGTCAATTAAAAAACTACCAGGTATTTGCCCGATCAAGCCTCCCACAAGATTCCAACCCGGGGTCATCTCCAGTGTAATGCTTTGAACACCAATGCCTTTTGCATCGTATTCTGATCCTTCCTCAGTAGTACTGCGAATCCAGTATCCTTTCCCCGGCTGAAGCTGATCGGCAACGGAATAAGAACCTTCAAAGGCATATGAGATTGAATTGGGGATAGTAACACCATCAACCTCTGGCTTGTAAGGCAAACTCACAAGCTGCCAGCTATCAGACACCGTATCTGTTGTTTGATAATAGCTAATTGGGTTTGAGAGCTCTCCTTCGCCACTGCCAGTCTCAATCGCTCTTACTCCGTAAAAGGTAGCTCCATTCAATGGTGAGGAGTCTATGTATTCGCTATTATCTCCGGCGACCGTCGCAAAAAGCTCCATGGTATCTATAGATCCGCCGCGGTAAAGCTTAAAGCTGTCGATGCCAACATTAGTGTTTGTCTCCCAGGAAAGCTGAACAGCGCTGCTGCCGTCAACCGATTTCAATGCAGCTTTGGTAAGGGTAAGTTCGGGAGCGAAACGAAAGATTCTTAACTCACTGCCACCAGCCCAACTACCAACGTATATTTCACCATAACCGTCAACGCCAAATGTTGGTATC
>CAZVEP010000296.1:0-1443 GCA_964625635.1 uncultured Rhodohalobacter sp. | reverse complement strand
GCTACAAAAATACGATGCAGACTATGATGAGAGATATCTATGGGGATGATTTAAAAAAATCTTTTGGCCATCCCTGACGGGATTTTATCCTGCTTTGAACCTTTCCTATTCACCCCGGGATAAATCCGCGGGGCTACAATCGAAAGTCCCTGTCGGGACTTGATATCTTCTGTCTATTGGAATTGATAAAACAATCGTCTGTATCCACAATTCATCAGGCCAACTGCTGGTGTTTTTTATCAATATCTAAACATATCCCGCCAGGGATACATGATTGTAGCCACGGGTTTAAACCCGTGGTTGGGATTGTGTTTTAACCATAGAGTCCCAGAGGGACGATCCTCCTCCGAAAATCCTTAATTCTATGCATAGACCATCTCTGTCGGGACTCGAAGTTCTAAATCGTTAATTGACATCTGAATGATCCTTGACGATGAGAATATATGCACTCACCTTGAGGCATTTAATTATACTTGGGATGTCTCAAAAACCTGAGTTCGATTCTAAACTATCAAATAAACAGATTGGGCTGTCTAAAAAGGGCGTTTGTTAAGATATGTCACTCTCAATACTGTCATGCCGGACCCCGATCCGGCATCTCCTGCCTTAATAACGATGGGAGATCCCGCATCTCCCGAAGGGATCCCTTCGGGAAAGCGCGGGATGACGCCATTTTTGACGCCTCTAAGAACATATATTGAACCGGACTCAGGTTTTAAGGCAACCAAACTAATCTGCTTCTCAAGGCTCGCTGAAGTATCAAAACTCAGCGCCACCACTTGACATACATTGTTTTTTCTCGAGTACCCCCCGACGCTTACAGGAACCCGAAATACACGGGTACGCCGTCAGGTCTGCACTCTTAAACATGGCATGTCTTTTTGTTGGACCTGTATTACTTATCTTCTGAAAACTTCTCGATGGCTCTGGATACAACGCCACCACGAGACATGCCATGTTTCATTTATACCCCCAAATCCGACGCTGTCAGCAACCGGAAAAGCACCGGAATGCTGACAGGTTTCTCTATAATAAAAAACCCTGCCCCGGAACTGAATCCGAAGCAGGGTTTTGAATTTTTGTTCAGCTCAAGGCTGAATGGTTCTCACGGTTGGATGTGAGAGTGGATGATGGATTGATTTACATCATTCCACCCATTCCTCCCATGCCGCCCATTCCGCCTGGCATGCCGCCACCTGGCATTCCACCACCATCATCGTCATCATCTTTCGATGGTCTGTCGACGACTACGGCTTCGGTTGTCAGCATAAGACTGGCAACGGATGCAGCGTTTTCAAGTGCAGAACGCGTTACTTTGGTTGGGTCAATAACGCCTGCTTTAATAAGGTCTTCGTAGACATCGGTTCTGGCATTGTAGCCATATCCGCCTTTGCCTTCGAGTACTTTCTGCACAACGATTGAGCCTTCAACACCGGCATTGTT
>CAZVEP010000295.1:0-1449 GCA_964625635.1 uncultured Rhodohalobacter sp. | reverse complement strand
TTCGTTCTTTAATCTGTTCGAAATTCATGATTATCTTTTTATTTGCTACAACGGTGAGTATATGCAAAGTAGGCGATTGCGGGCTTCAAACCTATCAAATCGTTGAGAAGTTGAAACGGGCTAAAACCGTTGGATTTACTACTATCACGCCTATTTTGCATATACATTGTTAGGCAATGTGTTACTATTAACACCATCATACTCCAGTTACAATATTCAGTACTCTTGGCATGAAGCTAAATTGTCTAGCAGGTTTATGAAGTTGGTTTAGGGTGCCTACAATGTATATGTCATTTTTGGGGTTATAAAACGCCATAGCTCCCCATACACCAGCATGTCCAATAAATTCGGGAGTTTCACGAAACATGTTTGCCCAACGAGGAAGTTTGTATCGCCAAATCCCATAACCATATTGCATCGGGAAGAACATCGAGTTCCATTTCATCATACTTTTCAAATGATTCTTTTTGAAAAGGTTTCCTTCAAAAAAAGAGCGTAAAAACATCAATAAATCGGACATTGTAGATACAGCTCCACCTGTGCCACGCTCAGATGTTATTGCTAGTGGTAATGAGAGTTGGGTATCTTTATAGTAAGGTGGAATGGGTTTCATAGGTTTTGATGCATTATTGTGATCGAATAGATAGGTTTCTGTCATTCCTAAAGGATTAAAAATTCGTGCTTTGAATACATCGTTCAATGATTGCCCAGTAATGGTCTCGATGATTTCACCAAGAAGCTGGAAATTAGTATCAGAATAATATGATTTGCCACTATCAGGTGGTGAAAATGCATTTGAATTACGAGCCATTTCCAAGACATCCTCTAGGCTGTAGGAGCGATCCTGATTCTTTTTGAAATCTTCAGCCAAGCCACCTTCAAAATAATCTGATAGCCCAGATGTCTGGTTAAGTAACTGATATACTTTGAGTTGTTTACTATAATCAATTCCCTTGTATTTGTGAATTCCGTCAAGTGGTAGATGTGAAAGATACTTTTCGATGTAATCCTCTAAGTGTAGTTTCCCTTCATCGAAAAGTTGCATAATAACTGTTGCGGTAAAAATTTTAGCTATGCTAGCCACAAAGTATGGGCTCTCGGGTGAGGCTTCACCAGCTGCTCCTTTAAAGTCTATTTTCCCGTCACCAGATTGTACACCGAGTAAAACATTGTGGGTATATCTCTTTCCAATTTCCTTGTCTATCAGTTTTTGCAACTGATTGTTAACAGTGCTCATAATTTTCGTTCTATTTGATAGATAGTTACTTCTTAATAGATTGACGTGTTTTAGTATATTGCCTAACATTGGCATAACACCAACGCTATTCATGTTATCCTTGCTTCGTACGCAAGTTTTATTCATGGTATTGATTAAATAATGAGAGTAATATGAACAAAGCGAAATTATTATCAAAGTACGAACATCGCCTTACCCTAAAGAATTAAGGT
>CAZVEP010000294.1:0-1461 GCA_964625635.1 uncultured Rhodohalobacter sp. | reverse complement strand
AAGGGGGACTTTTATCTTTCTTCCGAACCAGAGGATCGGGAAATTAAACCACTTTAGATTAAAAAACTATCCGGAGAAACAATCATTTGGTTTGTTGCTCTTCTGAATCGACTTAAGGAACATCATGCAGTATACTCAAAGGATCAGGAATTTCGGGCATCTCTGATACGTTTGAAGAGTGTGTTCATTATTTACCAATGACAGATTTTTAAAGTGCTTTTTTCAGTCTAAAATCTACTTATACTAATTTAATACTTATGCCTTAATACCTACCGATATACAACTGGTTTCGCAGTTGTGCGAAACAAAATGCCCCAGCAGGGGCATAATGTACTTAGCCCCGCACAAGCGCCGTGTTGTTTCGGCGCGCAGTGCGGGGTAAGAGAAGGCAGGCGTCGCAAGTCCCCGAGGCACTTGATTCTGCAGAAGAATTGAGCTCAGTCGAAGTGGAATTAGAATCATGTAAACCGTGGATGCATCATGAGCTGAAGTGGTGCTACGGTCATATTAATTTACCCGGAACACCGCATACTACGCTTCACTCACAAAACGTATGGTACTGCCGGATAAGAAACCGCATCCTGTCATTTTAAAAAATAGTATTTCCACGCATTTGGGCAAGATTAGCGGCTACCGGTGACAGATTGAAAATTAGTTGATCGATATGCTGGATACTTAAACGGCTGTGAGTCAGATCTGCCTGCCAGCCGGCGGGGGAAATCATCCTGTTCCTTTAGTACAGGATGCGAGGGGTGTAAAGAAGCTTGATGACTGGCCCGAAACTATATGGTCAGGTAGGAATAGTATGCTGCTGAACACCCCTCGCCATCCCGAAGGGATCCCTTACTGGGCAAGGTGTGATCTTTACTGTCAACTTTAAAATGGTGATGTCCATATTTTTGGTAAATTAGTGGCTATAGATGACAGAGTAAAAAACGACGGTAAATCATCAATTTAGTAGTCGAAACACCAAACTAAAGCCACTATTTTGCCGGAACTGCCAGATGTAGAACTTTTCAAAAGTTACATAGACTCAACGTCACTGCATAAGTCTATAACAGGAGTAAAAGCGAACGATTCATACGCTTTGAAAGGCACAGATCCCGGGACCTTAAAGAAAAATATTATAGGCCAGAACCTCGCTGAATCACGTCGTCACGGCAAATACCTTTTCCTCAATCTTAGTGATCACGACACGCTGCTGCTTCACTTCGGCATGACCGGCCACCTCAGGTATTTCAAAAATGAAGAGGAAAAGCCCGACTATATGCAGCTACTGCTTACTTTTGACAACGGGTATAGCCTGGCATACAGCTGTAAGAGGAAGCTGGGAGAGATACGGCTGGTGGAAGATCCTGACACCTTTATCAGCGACAACAACATGGGACCTGATGCTCTTGATCCGGACCTGGATTTTGACGCCTTTTCGAAGGCTTTTGAAGGACGCCGCGGAATGGTAAA
>CAZVEP010000293.1:0-1476 GCA_964625635.1 uncultured Rhodohalobacter sp. | reverse complement strand
TTATTAAATTAAATTAATGAAATTTAGCGTTGTTTGAAAGAGGGATTGAGTGAGAAAGAGAGAAAGAGAGAGTGGGTGAGGGAGTGAAAGAGAGAGAATTGGATTCTTTGGTGTGGAATTGCAACGATAAAATGGACAACCAGTTAAGGTAGTCATGCGGCTGATTTATGGTTTAAGTTTTCTTCGGCCTGCACCGGAGTCTGGTAGTCAAGTGCCGAGTGCAGTCGTTTTCTGTTGTACCAGATGTCGATGAACACAAAGATAGCTGACCTGGCCTGCTGATAGCTTTGGAAGTAATCCGGCATATCCAGTTCGTGCTTGAGCGTTTTAAAAAAGCTTTCCGCCGGGGCGTTGTCCCAGCAGTTTCCCTTCCGGCTCATGCTTTGGGTAATATTGTGCTTAGCCAGATGGTCCGTAAAATCACTGCACGCATACTGACCCCCACGATCAGAGTGGAACATCAGATGGTCATCGGGTGGCCGCCGCGCGACCGCCTGGTTAAAGGCCGCAATGCTGGTTTCTTTCGCGCTCATACCATCGCTGAGAGACCACCCAATAATCTGCCGGTCGCCAAGATCCATCACCGTGGTTAAATACATCCAGCCCTGCTCGCTGCGAATGTAGGTAATGTCGCTGACCCAGACCCGGCCAAGCCCGTTCGGAGCAAACTTGCGGTCCAGCAGGTTCGCCGCCACCGGCCACCCATGTGTTGAATGCGTGGTTTTTACCCATCGCTTACGGATTCGACTGACAATGCCCATGTCAGCCATTAACCGTGCAATACGTGGCCTGGAGACCGTAAAGCCATCTATCTTTAACTGGTTGTGGATCCTTGGCGAGCCATATGACTTGCCGGACTCCTGCCAGGCGTCGTGGATCAGCCGGCGAAGGCGGTCGTTCTGCCTGGCTCGTTTGGAGGGCTCCCGCCCCAGCCAGCTATAGTACCCGCTTCGGCTCACCTTAAATACCTCTGACATCTTCGATATGGGATACTGCCCTGTATGGTCTGCCATAAACTGAAAGATTACCCATCTGTCTTGCCGAAGATGCCAATTGCCTTTTTTAGAATATCACGCTCCATGCGGGTCTCTGCCAGTTCATGCTTCAGGCGGCGCAACTCCGCTTGCTCAGCAGTTAAAGACTCTACGCCCTTTCCGGGAAAACTATCAGTGGATCCGGCTCCATAGGCAGCCCTCCATTTGTAGATCAGTGCCGGAGTTAATCCAAGGTCCGAGGCCAGTTCGCTGATGTTCTCCCTCCGGTAACTCTGTTGGATCACATCGAGCTTGTATTGTTTGGTGTAACTTTTTCGTGTCTTCTTTTTTCCCATTCGTTATTGTGTGATTAAGATGCCTCAATATACCTTAACTCGGTGTCCACTCAAATGTAGAAACTCCAGAACCCAAACCTTCAACTCAACACTCATCACACAACACACAACACTCAACACTCAACACTCAACACTCAACACTCAAC
>CAZVEP010000292.1:0-1490 GCA_964625635.1 uncultured Rhodohalobacter sp. | reverse complement strand
AGATGCAATATGTTGAATAGTTGACCGGAAATCGAGGCTGGTTATAGTCAAATTCGACTCTGCCGCTAAGCCTATACCGTGATGTCAGCACCTGAACAAATATCCACCGCGCCCGAGCAACAGCAAAACCGCGGACTGAATGAATATGTCAAAGATGCGGTCATAGAAGCTTGCAAAGAGGCAGTCCGACCCTTGGTCCGCCTTTGCATTAAGCATGGCATCTCATTTCAAGAGCTCACAGATGCGCTTCGCTATGTCTTCGTCGATTCGGCGAAAGAGGATTATCTAGGAGGCGAAGAAAAGACCCCTGCGCGTATTGCGGTGATGAGCGGAATCCCCCGGCCCGTCGTAGCCGGCATCGAAGATACTGAACCGGAGAGTAAAGGGATTGCTGCTCGGATGAGCGCATCCGTCCAGGTCCTCTCCGCCTGGCATGCCGATCCAGACTTCACTGGCCCCTATGGAATCCCCTTAGAACTACCGCTCGATTCGGAAACGGGATTTGAAGCTCTGGCGACCCGATATGGCAACGGCCTGCCGGTAGCGGAAATCTTTGAAGATTTACTTCGTTCCGGATGTGTTACTCGCGGCAAGAACGGAACCATAAAAGTATTACGACGTTCTTATCTCTCAGGAAATATTGATCCAGCGAGCATTGGCTATGCGGGCAAATGCTTACGCACCCTCGCCGAAACGCTTGAATTCAATATCGAGAAGCCAGATACCCGCGACAAGCGTTTCCAGCGTCAAGTCATATCTACGCTCGGGATCCGTAATTCCGATCTCCCCGCTTTTAACGAGCTTGTCAAAGAGTCTGGGCAGAAGTTCCTCGAAGACTTAGACGCGTGGATCACTGAGCGCGAAAAAGCGCTCAAAACACTCGAGAAAATACCAAACGAAATACCTAGGGTTTATCCCGGGGTAGGTCTTTACATGTTTTTCCAACAAGGGCCGAAAAAAAGGAATGAAGCCAATGGTTAATGCGATACCCAAACGCAGGAACAACTGCAAAATAATTCTCAACACATCTTCAATCCTGGCCCTCCTTTTCGCTGCTTCCGTTTCCGCTTCGGAGGTAGGAATCGATCCTGCATCTGACCTCGCGCCCAACGGAATCGTCGGCACTGGGAACAAGGACTTCTCCACAGTCACGCCCAGCGGCATCGTCGGTACCGGCAACAAGGATTTCTCCGAGGTCACGCCAAGTGGCATCGTCGGCACCGGTAACAAGGCTTTCTCCGAGGTCACGCCCAGCGGCATCGTCGGTACCGGCAACAAGGACTTCTCCGAAGTCACGCCCAGCGGCATCGTCGGCACTGGGAACAAAGGCTTCTCCGAGGTCACGCCAAGTGGCATCGTCGGCACCGGGAACAAGGATTTTTCCGAAGTCACGCCCAGCGGCATCGTCGGCACCGGTAACAAGGACTTCTCCGAGGTCACGCCCAGCGGCATCGTCGGTACCGGCAACAAGGGCTTCTCCCAGGTCACGC
>CAZVEP010000291.1:0-1496 GCA_964625635.1 uncultured Rhodohalobacter sp. | reverse complement strand
GTAAAGCCGATCGTTTACTATGTGGATCCCGGCACTCCCGAGGAGTATCGTGAGAATGTAATTACAGGTGTAGAAGACTGGAATGTGGCGTTTGAAGAAGCCGGATTTAAAAATGCAATCCAGGCAAAACTGCCACCAACTGAAGAGGAAGATCCAAATTTTGAGCCGGAAGATATCCGCTATAACATGGTTCGGTGGATTGCCAATACAACACGGAATGCCACAGGCCCGAGCGTATCCGATCCGCGTACCGGTGAAATCATTGCCAGTGATATCATTTGGTACCACAATCACATTCGATCGTACCGCAACCGTTTGATGCTGGAAACGGGTGCCGCTAATCCCGATGCGCGTTCACTTCGCATAGAAGAGGCGTATCTTGGTGAGGCCATTCGCCAGGTGATTGCTCATGAAATTGGCCACGCAATCGGCCTGCCTCACAACATGAAAGCGAATTCTTCATATCCTGTAGACTCACTACGTTCCCCATCGTTTACAGAAGAGTATGGCGTGTCTGCCTCTGTAATGGATTATGCACGACAAAACTACATCGCTCAGCCGGGCGATGGCGTAGAGAGGTATATCAGAAAAATTGGGCCTTATGATAAATATTCCGTGAATTGGGGTTATCGAGTCATTCCCGATGCAGAAACTCCAGAGGCTGAAATCCCAACACTTAACCGGTGGATCTTAGATAAGTCAGACGACCCGATGTACCGATTTGGGACATCGACTGGGTACGACCCATCGGCTCAGCGAGAAGCTTTGTCAGACAATCCTGTCCAGGCGTCAACATACGGCATGATGAATCTGAAGGCGGTCACTCCAAACCTGGTAAAGTGGACCACAAAACCGGGCGAAAATTACGATGATCTTGAAGAGCTGTATGGTGAATTGATCGGTCAGTGGAGGCGCTATGTAGGGCATGTGATCACCAATATTGGTGGCGTCTATCTCGAACGGCTTGCATCAGACCAGGATGGAAATGTGTACCGGTCTGTTCCTAAAGATGTGCAGCAGGAGTCGATGCAGTTTATGGTAGATCACGCATTTACCACGCCGGAGTGGCTGCTCGAAGAAAGTATTCTGAGAAATATTGAACACGCCGGCGCTATTGAGCGCATCAAACGACTGCAGGGACGACATCTGGCAGACGTGATGGATACCGAGAGGCTGATCCGTGTGATCGAAGATGAGTCATTTAGGGGAGACGACGCTTATACGATGGCTGAAATGCTTGAAGATATCCGAAACGGTATCTGGAGTGAGCTCATCTCAGGAGAAGCGATTGATGCCTACAGAAGAAACCTTCAACGAACCTACGTTGAAGCAATTCACGGCCTGATGCAGAGCGATGATAATGAAGTAAACATCAGTGACATCAAACCAATGCTCCGCGATGAACTTCGAATTCTCGGCGAGCAGCTTGATGACGCAACAGACAGTGCCCCGGACCGAATGACCGGGTTGCACCTTCAGGATATCTCAGAACGGAT
>CAZVEP010000290.1:0-1497 GCA_964625635.1 uncultured Rhodohalobacter sp. | reverse complement strand
TCCAGCCGGGCAGGCGTCCCAGTGCAAACATCACGGTGAACATTTCGGTTGGGATGCCGATGGCGCGATAGAGGATGCCGGAGTAGAAATCGACGTTGGGGTAGAGCTTCCGCTCTACAAAGTAGGAATCATTCAGGGCGACTTCCTCCAGAGATTTGGCAATCTCAAGGAGCGGGTCCTCAATATGGAGCTCATCCAAAACTTCATCCGTTACTTTTTTAATAATCTTAGCCCGCGGATCGAAGTTTTTGTATACGCGGTGACCGAATCCCATCAGGCGAAAGTCGCTGTTTTTGTCTTTGGCTTTCTCCACCATTCTGGCAACGTCGCTGCCTTCGCGATGAATCTGCTCCAGCATTTCTATCACTTTTTGGTTGGCCCCTCCGTGCAGTGGCCCCCACAGGGCACAAACTCCGGCCGTGATGGCCGCATACAGGCTGGCGTGGGATGAACCGGCCATCCGGACCGTGGACGCCGAGCAGTTCTGTTCGTGATCGGCGTGCAGAATCAACAGCGTGTTCAGGGCTTTTGCAATGGTTGGGTTGATCTCGTACTCCTCCGTGGGCAGCGCAAACATCATGTGCAGAAAATTTGAGCAGTAATCCAGTTTGTTTACCGGGTACATAATCGGGAAGCCCTGCGATTTCCGGTACGACCACGCCGCAATGGTGGTGATTTTTGCAATCAACCGGCGGATTGTAAGATCAACCTCATCCGGATCCAGTTCGGAGCCCTGGGCGTTCGGGTAAAATGTGGACAGAGCTCCGATCATGGAAGCCAGTACACCCATGGGATGGGCCTTGGCCGGGTACCCCTCATAGAGCATTTTCATATCTTCATGAATAAGAGTGTGTCGTGTGATTCCATCTCTGAATCTTGATAATTCATCTGAACCCGGCAGATCTCCATAAATAAGCAGGTAGGCCACTTCCAGAAACGAGGATTTTTCAGCAAGCTGCTCAATGGGATACCCCCTGTACCGCAGCACCCCTTTTTCTCCGTTCAGAAATGTGATGGCGCTTTTAGTGGCTCCCGTACTTTTATACCCTAAATCGGACGTTATAAGACCGGTTTCACCCCTTAGATTCGTAATATCTATCGCTATTTCTCCTTCACTTCCTTCGACGAGATCAAGTTCATGGGTTTCATTTCCAATAATCAGCTTTGCTTTATCCATACCGGATTCCTCATTTAATTTTTCTTTTCTGTTTTTCATTCTATAAGTATAACGGATTGGAAGCGCTTCCTGTATAGGAGATAGTTGGATGCCGGCATCAGGGAAATTCCTATGGTTTTTTAATGAAATCTTTTTGTCGGCATTAGAGAACGGACTAATCGTTGGAAATGAACTGAAGGTTTTCACAAAAACCTCTCCCGCGCACTCACTCTCTAGAGTTTTGTTTGTTGGCGATTACCTTGCTGCTGCCGTTCTGATTATCTGCAACAGCAATAATCGCAGCAGCAATTTGTCTATCCAATGGTTCTTCAACTGGAAGG
>CAZVEP010000289.1:0-1507 GCA_964625635.1 uncultured Rhodohalobacter sp. | reverse complement strand
CACCTCCCCTCTAGAGAGGGGAAAAGTTCAGGCCAAGAGCGCAGCTCATTGGTTTGAACGAGGGGTGTGTAGGGGGGTGTCCCGCGCCATTCACTCACCCATCATCCGGCACCTTATACACCACGGAATTAATATTCATCCCGGCACCAACAGAAGCGAATACAATAGTATCTCCGCTGTGGATGCGGTGGCCGTCCAGTTTGTTGCGGAGGATGAGATCGAGGAGGGTTGGGACGGTGGCGACGCTGGTATTGCCGAGTTTTTGAATGGTCATCGGCATGACTCCTTTGGGCGCTGCGCCATTGTCATACAGCTTGAACAGCCGGTCTAAAATCGCTTGATCCATCTTCTCATTTGCCTGGTGGATCAGCACCTTATCGACTTCATCCAGTCCTATGCCCGCTTTGTCCAGACTCTGTTTAACCAGGCCGGGTACGTTCGAGAGGGCGTATTGATAGAGCTTACGCCCGTCCATTTTCAAATAGAGCGTATCGTCACTGCCGGGCTTGAACGAGGTTTCCATTTCCAGATAGTACGCCTGGGTTTCCGTATCGGTTCGGGCAGCGTGGGCGAGTATTCCTTCCGGCCGGTCGCTTTCCTTCGCCTCCAGGATAGTTGCTCCGGCGCCGTCGGCGTAGATCATGCTGTCGCGGTCGTGCGGATCACAGATGCGCGACAGGGTTTCCGCGCCAATCACCAGGGCCGATTTGGCATCTCCGCTGCCGATATAGTAGCTCGCCTGGATCACACCCTGCAGCCATCCGGGGCAGCCAAACGGCAGATCGTACGCCACGCAGTACGGATTTTTAATCCCCAGGTGATGCTTAACTTTTGAAGCCAGGCTGGGAACCATATCCACGCGTGGATTATCAGCACGCACATCCCCGAAGTTATGGGCCACGATAATATAGTCAAGGGTTTCGCGGTCTAAACCGGACATATCCAGGGCGTCTTCCGCGGCGCGGGCCCCCATGTCTGAGGCCAGCATAGAGTCATCCGCAAAGCGGCGCTCCTCTATTCCGGTGATCTCACTAAATTTCTGAATGGTCTCTTTATTGCTCTTTTCAAAGGGAGTTCCGTCTTTTCCCAGAAATGACCTGCTGAGGAACTCAGTGTTGGGTACTATTCTGTCCGGAATGTAAGAGCCGGTGCCTGTGATTATCGTTCGGAATGTGCGGTTCACGTTATTCTTTTTGATTAACCTTGCAATGAACACGATATAATTAAAGCCTATCTCGATATACACAAAAACCAGCTAAATATCGACCTTAGGCTTTGGGTTATTGGCCTCTAAAATGACGTGATCTGTTGATGGTTATTTTTCTCATAAGCTGGAAATGCACCATCAAGCTTTGTTATTTGCAGAATGGCGTTGTGGTAGGCAGCACTTAATGACATTTATACAATGAGAACTATGCTATGACTATTGATATGGTTTAATTAATTGCTGGTTGGCCGTGTTCTAAGTTCGTTATTCTAAATCAATCCTCGTCTCCCAGCCGTCAAA
>CAZVEP010000288.1:0-1509 GCA_964625635.1 uncultured Rhodohalobacter sp. | reverse complement strand
CTTCAACATGTCTTTGCAATTTTCTACCATGTACATTTGTAAGTGCACGAAACTTATTAGCAAAACTGAATTTTTTATTTGAATAGCCAATAAAATCTAAAACAGTCAAACATTCTTTATCTTCTGCCAATCGTAACCCTCGACCCAATTGTTGAGTGAAAAGAGTAGCACTTTCTGTAGGCCTAAGAAAAAGGATGGTATCTGCATCTGGAATGTCAACACCCTCATTAAATAAGTCGACAGTGAAGATTGCATTTATTTCACCATTTTGAAGTTTAGAAATTGCTGAGGCTCTTTTATGGGTATCTGTTTTTCCAGAAAGCGAAATACTTGGGAGCCCCATTTGATTGAACTTTTCTGCCATATACTCTGCGTGCTGAACGCCAACGCAAAATCCTAAAGCTTTCATTTTTGAGGGATCATTTACCTTATCTTTTAGCTCTTTTTCAATGAATACAATTCTATCATTATTTTTAGTGTATAAACCTTCTAATTCACTTTGATCATAGCGACCTCTTGTCCAATTAATATTAGATAAGTCTGTATTGTCATGAACACCGAAATATTGAAATGGTGCTAGCAAACCTTTTTCTATGGCATCCCAAACTCGAAGTTCAGCTGCAGCTCTTCCGTCAAAAAAGTCAATAACATTAACACCATCTGTCCTTTCAGGTGTAGCTGTTAAACCCAGCAGATATATCGGCTTTAAATATTCTATGAGTTTTTGGTACGTTTTTGCTTCTGCATGATGAAATTCATCAATAATAACTACATCGAAATGATCAGGCTCAAAACCGAGATTTTTAGAGTGTAGTGATTGTACAGAAGCGAAGACGTGTTTCCATTCATTCGGATGGAAACCGTCAACCATTAATTCTCCAAAGTTTGAATCTTTTAGAACTTGGCGAAAAGTTTGAAGGCTTTGTGTCAATATCTCTTTACGATGTGCAACAAAGAGTAATTTAGGGCTTCCTGTATTTTCTTTTGCAAATCGTTTGTAATCAAAAGCAGAAATAACAGTCTTACCCGTGCCTGTAGCTGCAACAACTAAATTTCTTTTTCTTCCCTTAACAACTCTCTCTAATTCGAGTTTTTCTAAAATTTCTTTTTGAAAAGAATATGGTCTGATATCGAAAAAAGTCTGTTTGAAATCAATGGTGGATTCTTGGTTAAGCGCTTCATTTAGAATCTTTCCTTCAGCTGCAGTTCCATCATAAATCCTGAACTCTTCACTATTCCAATAGCTTTCAAAAGACGCTTCAAATTTCTGGATAAGATGTGGCGATTCAATATTTGAGATTCGAACATTCCATTCCAATCCTTCAGTCTGAGCACTTGCTGAAAGATTAGATGAACCTACATATGCAGTACTATAACCTGTATTTCTGTGAAATAACCAAGCTTTAGCATGTAAACGCGTTCTTCGAGTGTCATAAGACACTTTTACTTTAGCTCCCATTTTTTGGAGTTCGTCAATTGCTCTTTTATCACTTGCCCCCATATAAACTG
>CAZVEP010000287.1:0-1522 GCA_964625635.1 uncultured Rhodohalobacter sp. | reverse complement strand
CTATCCCCGATGCTCATGATCCGGATAAGAAAACGACTCCGTTCATGCTTACAACTGACATTGCCCTGAAGGCAGATCCGGCCTATGAAAAAATTTCTCGCCGATTTCTTGAAAATCCTGATGAGTTCGCCGATGCTTTTGCCCGGGCATGGTATAAGCTTACACACAGGGACATGGGGCCCAAGACTTTGCTGGTAGGACCTGAAGTACCTGAGGAAGAATTGCTCTGGCAGGATCCCATTCCTGAAGTAGACCATGAGCTGATCAATGATGAAGATATTGCAGAATTGAAAGGCAAAATTCTGGATTCGGGTCTGACCGTTTCGGAACTGGTTTCAACAGCCTGGGCATCTGCATCAACCTACCGCGACTCAGACAAACGCGGTGGTGCCAATGGTTCAAGAATTCGCCTGGAGCCTCAGAAAAACTGGGAAATCAACAATCCGAAGCAGCTATCCAAAGTTCTGGATAAGCTCGAGAACATTCAGAAAGATTTCAACGATGCCCAGTCAGGTGACAAGAAAGTGTCTCTTGCTGACCTGATCGTACTTGGAGGTTGTGCTGCCATTGAAAAAGCAGCTGAGAAAGCCGACCATGATATCACGGTACCTTTCACACCCGGCCGCACAGATGCCACTGCCGAGCAAACTGATGAAGAATCATTCGGATGGCTCAGACCGCATGCGGATGGATTCCGAAACTACTTCAACACGATAAGTGACGCAACGGAAGAAGAAATGCTTGTAGATCGGTCACAGCTGATGTCACTGACGGCACCTGAGATGACGGTGCTGCTTGGTGGAATGCGTGTTCTGGATACTAACTGGGATGGATCTAAGCACGGTGTCTTTACCGATAAGCCGGGAACCCTTACCAACGATTTCTTCCTGAACCTGCTCGATCTGAGCAATGAATGGAAGCCTGTGTCAGAAGATCGCAGAACCTTCGAGGGGCTTGATCGCGACACAAAAGAGGTGAAGTGGACAGCCACACGCTCAGACCTAATCTTCGGTTCAAACTCCGAGTTAAGAGCTATTGCCGAGGTGTATGGAAGTGCAGACTCAGAAGAGAAGTTCCTCCGCGACTTTGTGAAAGCGTGGGACAAGGTCATGACACTTGATCGGTTTGATCTCAAATAACGATGGTTATTGCAACCTTTATCATATGATTGATAGCAGGTAGCTATAACGTCTTGTTCATAAAATTAAGGCAGCCTTTTTCGGAAGGCTGCCTTTTTTTATGCTTCGATTTTTCCCCAGGAAACACAATTCCTGTATTTAGTTGTTTTACGACCCATTTTGCTCATTTTCAAAAATCTCCTCTATCTGTTTCCCGAACAGGTCGGATATTTTAAATGCCAATGGAAGACTGGGATCGTACTTCCCCGTTTCGATCGCATTTACGGTTTGCCGGGATACTTTCAGTGCCTTTGCGAGGTCAGCCTGCGTCCAGTCTCTTTCTGCTCTTAGAACTTTCAATCGGTTTTTCATCGGTATCTGATGTTATCAGTTATCAGAGACAC
>CAZVEP010000286.1:0-1530 GCA_964625635.1 uncultured Rhodohalobacter sp. | reverse complement strand
CCGAAGACCTGAGCAAAATTTAACGTGACAGATGCACTTTCAGCGTTAGCAACTACTCATTTTGTATCGGAAATTAGATAAAATCTAAATGGGAAAAATAAACACATCACTCATCATAATAGTATTAGTTGTTGTTCTTGGATTTATAAGTAATCCGGATAGAGAGCAACATCAAACTGCAATTGAAAACCACATCACTCAATCTATCGCTCAAAATGAACAAAGAGATGGAACTGTCGGGGAAGAACTTGGTCTCATGTTAAGAAGGCAGTTTATCGGAGGAGTAATAGGGAACAACTTACAAGTAAAGAATTATGGGGTGTTGTCATTAGGGAAAATCAATGATAGGACAAGAACTATTGGAGTATTTGGTCAAGTATTTATGATTGAAGAAGTCAGCATAGATTTCGAATAGATTCAGTGAATATCACTCAGGTCGCAAAGTTCTTAGTGTCGAAATACCCTTACCCCCCTTTCGTGTTACTCGAAGACCTGAGCAAAATTTGACGTTACTGGGAACCGTTCAGATGTCGCAATCCATTTTTGCTGCTTAATACGGGTTTACAAATAAAAATCTTACCTGTAGAACAGGATTAAACGTCTAAGAGAGGCATTTGCCGTTATATTCGAACCTTTGTCAAGATGTCATTAGATTGATGTATATCGATGATTAAAACGGAAAAATGAGGTTCTGTTAACCTTAAATAAGTTTTTTTGGGAAAATCTTCTTCACCTACTATTTATTATAAAAGGTGGAGATTAATGAAAGACAAAGAAAAAAAATTACTGCTAAAATTTCTGGATATAGTTGAGATATTTTCTATGCGGGATATCATAGATGTGTTTCAAATCGACCCGAAAACTTTACAAAAGTATCTGGGTGAGAATCGGAATTTAGGTAAACGAAGAGGGGTAAATAAAAACGGTAGAAGATACTATTCAGTCCGAGATATTTCGGAAATAATGAATATGAATCATCAAGGAGTTAAGATTTTGATGTTGGAGTATTACAAAAAGAAGAACAATAACTCTCCAACACATGAACTTTGGTTAGAAGCAAAGAATCGAATCAAAGGTTTATAACTCACCTCAATTTTTTAATCAAACCAAATTGATATGGTAGTATACCCAATATATCTGCGAAGGTAGATGAGCGGTTACTATTAATAATTGAAACAAAGGGTATAAAACCCTTAATGGGTATCGAATATCCAGTAAACAATTAAATAGATATATAATGAAAAGTAATTCAGTAGTAATCAGAAAACTCAGAATATTAGAGAATGGTAAAAAGATTCATCCAAGCAAAAAAGAATTGAGGAAAGAGATGATAACATTGCATAAGAAACTAAGAAAAGAAGACCCCCAATCTTACATTGAATTCTCAATTGAAAAAGACCACAGACCTGGATACCATATTCATGTAATTGCACATTACAATGATAAAGAGAACCTTTTAAAAAACTACTCAAGATTTATAGGAGGAACAGAATGGTATGAGGAGTTAATCGAACTGAGACCAACTGAAGT
>CAZVEP010000285.1:0-1569 GCA_964625635.1 uncultured Rhodohalobacter sp. | reverse complement strand
TAAATACGATTTTTCAACGGGAGAGGAGGAGCCGATCTGGCCAAATCTGCCCGATTCAGTTCCTGACTTTCCTGATTTCTCAACACAGAACCCGATCCATCTGATCGATCATGTGCCTTAACGCTTCTTCAAATCAAATGGGCCAGACCTGTCAGGTTTTCAAAACCTGACAGGTCTTGTTTCGATATCGATTCAAAGTTCCGCCAGACATAGCATTTCTCGCGGCTGTCTCTTGGTTTCTCTGTTCTGAATTCTAGGATATGGCAACTTATCACCTCAATAGCAATAGAAATGCCATGTCTCACCTCCATCACATAATCATGCAGGTACTTCAGTTTCTTATTCCAACCAGATTTCTATTATCTTGAATTGAGTTAATAAACATTCTTTGCCGCCAACAACTATCATTCATCAGTTATGAGGAACATCAGGCTTTTGGCTATCATTGTTACCATGTTAGCAACCGCTGCATCCTGCACAACCGGAATAGAAGATCCACCGGTAGACGACCCTGAAGAAAAAGAAACCTACTTCCAGCCCGGTGAATATGGCGGCGAACAATTGGCGGGCACTGAACGACTATTCCAGATTAGCCCAAGTCCTGATGGTAAAAAAGTAGCTCTAATCAGAGAACGCACTCCTGGTAAGTCAGATCCTCTTTATCAATTATGGGTGATGGATAGGAATGGGGCTAATACTAGGCTTATTACGTACAATACACGCGGTGTTGACTGGCATCCTTCAGAGAATAAAATTTCATTCACATATAACCCTCACACAACGCCGTACTTATATGCTTTTACTTTGAACCTTGACTCATCTGATTTAGAGCTTCACAACAGCAAAGAATACCAATTTTTCAATAAATATACTTCGTCTGTGCGTGGCTGGTTTCAAGACGGTGACAGGTTACTCTTTGGAGTACATGGAAAAGCATACCAGCAAGAATATGAAAGGGGAACCTATATATTAAGTACTTCTGACACTACACATATTGGGCCAGTTAAAGAGTTTTTTCAAGGCTCACTATTGGGTAACAATGAAAGATGGATAGTTGGAATTCAATATACCACTAACAACCTTAGTGCAAATAAAGCACTTTACAATCTTGAGACAGAAGAGTTCAACTGGCTCACAACCTATCACACAGATAGTGATTCTCTCCGCAGATATTCGAATTATCCAATCCCCAATCCATCAGGACCAGAAATTATTCTCCCAAAGTTTGTGGATAACGCCTGGCAGTTGTTTCAAATTAACCAACATGGTGAGACGGTACGACAGCTTACTGAATTAGGTGGCCACCAGGTTCGCTGGGTACGTGAACACGACTATTTTATTTTTAACCGCGACACCCATAAAGGAGAGGGTGCGCGATACATACCCTTCAAGTACAATTTTTCAACCGGAGAACAGGAACCCTTTTGGCCAAATCTACCCGATTCAGTTCCAAATTTTCCAGATGTTTCCACACAGGATCCGATCCATCTGATCAATCATGTGCCTTAACGCTTGATTAAACCATATTGGCAAGACCAGTCAGGTTTGTTTCGATGTCGATCATGAGAT
>CAZVEP010000284.1:0-1578 GCA_964625635.1 uncultured Rhodohalobacter sp. | reverse complement strand
TAGGATTAAACGCAGGGTTACTAACCCTCGCTGCGGATCAATCTCAAACCACCAACAGCCAGATAACAACTGAACCCTCCATCGAAGAGGTAACGGTGTATCTGCAGGGCGCCCAGATTACACATCGCTCTGATCTTGAGATTCCGGAAGGCCGGCACACACTTATATTCACAGGACTAAATTCAGAAGTAGATTCCAGGCGGGCTACCGTAGGGTTTGATGGCGAAAATAATGAAAGCCTGGAAGTAGTATCGGTCAACCATCGAACGCAGCAGGTCCGCAACCCACAAAACAGAGATGAAATTGACCGTTTGCTTTCGGAGAAGTCAGATATCGAAGACCACATCAAAGAACTACAAATTGACCTTGATGTAAACAGCTATGAGCTGAATATGCTCCGCGAAAATCTGAATCCTGAACGGGCTGATGCTCAATCCCTCCGGCAGCTCCTTGAGCTTCACAGAGAGCGTATTCGATCGATTGAGCTGAACAATGGCTTGCTCTCAGATTCTCTTCAAACGCTCAGATCCCGGATGAATGAAATCAACCAAACACTCCGCCAGCCTGAATTTCAGCCAGAAATTGCGGTCGGTGAGCTGCTTGTAGTAGTTCAGGCAAATCAGCCTATCTCAGCAGCCACCCATGTTTCTTATCCCATCGATGCCGCGGGCTGGACGCCGGAATACGACCTGCATGTTGATGCGGCCGGTGAACCTGTTCGGGGAAAGCTAAGCGCATCATTATATAATAATTCACGCCAGCCCTGGAACAGTGTGGATTTGATTCTTTCAACTCAAACACCGCAGGCAGGAACCGATATTCCCGAAATGAACCCTTGGTTTCTTGATTACATTGGTCAGAGATACCCCGCGAATGAAACCGGTCAGTCATTAAAAAGTACTACTCAGCTCTCTGAAACCGTTACTGATGTTCAATCAGGTGACATGATGCGGGCAATGGCACCTCCGTCAACACGTAATGAACAGATGGTGTCGCGGGAGTTTGTTATACGTGATAAGCAGACAGTTCTTTCGGATGGCAATGTGCAGCGAATTACAATTGAGGAGAGTTCCGCTGACTCTGATCTTTCCTACCTGGCAATACCGAAAATCAATCCCGATGCAGTACTAAAAGCCGATATAGATGAGTGGGAAAGCCTTTTTCCACTTCCCGGAGTTGCTATGCTGCACCTTGAAGGAACCTATGTAGGGCAAACTTACATCGATCCATCAATTGTTTCTGACACGCTCCAGGTTTCTTTCGGTAAAGATGATGCCATTGCGGTTACACGCACGAAACAGTCTGATGAATCCGATAAATCATTTTTCGGCAATAGGGTCACCCGAACCATCTCTCATGAAATATCAGTTAGAAACACGAAGCCTTCCTCGATAGACCTTGAGATCAAGGACCAGATCCCTGTTAGTATGCGTGATGACATTGAGGTTAGTGTGTTGGAGTTGAGTGATGGTGAGCTGGATGAAGATACCGGCATCGTCATATGGAGCCTGCAAATACCGGCCGGCGAAACACGATCAATCGTTATCTCATATGACGTAAGGCATCCATCAGACCGCT
>CAZVEP010000283.1:0-1594 GCA_964625635.1 uncultured Rhodohalobacter sp. | reverse complement strand
GCCGTGTTCAAGTCATTAATGCAACGGCGCGGTATTTAAGAGTCTGTTGAATGGGTGAAAGGTAATCAAATTTTCGAATGGGTCGATTATTCATGTGACGTTCGACGGTTTTAATCTGTTGATCGGTCACCTGCCGGAGATCCGTGCCCTTTGGAAAGAACTGACGAATCACGCCAATTCTGTTTTCAACGGTTCCCTTATCTTGCGATGTGTACGGCCGGGTGAAGTACACGTCAGCGTCTAATGTGCGGCCAATCGACCGGTGGTTGGCAAAGCCTTTATCATTGTCGAGAGTCAGGGTTTTGATGAATGCTTTCGGGACCCGTGCCAGCATCTGCTCAAATGCGGCCTCGGTGTGATCGGCCTGGCGCGTGGGGACCTTCGTCAGCCGGGTCAGAAGCGTCGCCCGATCGGTGATGACCAGCAGGGCCGATTTATGGGCTTTGCCCATCATGAAGTCGGCCTCAAGATCTCCCAGGCGGGTGCGCCTGTCAACTACCTCCGGACGATGGTCGATACCCACGCGGCCGGTGAGAATCCCCCTGGCGTCGTTGTAATTGCCTCGTTTGCGGCGTCGACGGCCATGTTTAAGGTACCTGTAAAGCTCTTTGGTCGCCGGGTCTTTCTGGCGCTTGCCTCTCCAGATCCACTGATAGATCGCCTCGTGGCTGACGCCATCGACGCCGCGGACGGCCCAGCGACCGCTGATCAGCTCCGGGCTGAGTTTTTCGGTTTCCAGCCACCGTATGGCGTCTTCCTTTAAGTCCTCGGTAAACCGGCGATGTTTGCGCTTAGTGGCATGGCGTTTGTCAGTTTTTCGCTGCGCCGCCTCCGGGCGATACTCGTTAGCATAGCGACCACGGTTTGGGACATTGCGGGAGATCTCCCGGGAGATAGTCGATTTGTGAACACCGATTATTTCAGCGATTTTGGTAAGAGAGTGGCCTGCCTCGAGCAGAGCTTTAATCTTGTGACGATCGTTAAGGTCAAGTTGTTTGTATTTTTGCATGATAACACGAATATAAGCCGCTTGGCCGAAAACCCTGAAGGGCTCGCCCTTCAGGGTTTACTTTCGTGTTGCACTTATTACTTGAACTCAGACAGAATAAAAAAACCTCTTCAGGAACTAAATCCTGAAGAGGTTTGGATAACTATTAATTTAAAGATTTATAAATCACTAATCCCTGCACCGCCAGGGTAGATGTATGAGTTAGCTTGATTGAATCCAATCACGTAGATTCCGTGAGGTTGACTGGTAGAAGAAGTTGTGTGCGACCCTTCAGTTAATTGTATTTGAGCATATGAAAAGTCAGTACCAGGTATTGGGGAAAAGGAACTAGCAGATATTGCTGAGCCGTCTAGGAAAACACTTCCTGCAGAGATATCATCATTGTGTGCGACAATATTTAACCAATTTTCCGCAAAAAGACTACCCCCAACTGTACTGAAGGTATAAGATGAAAGGAATTGCTGTGAGGGTATTAGGTTCCCCATTGCAGGGTCGCCTAATATGGCTCCTGGACTGGTTATTCCGGTCATCAATTGCGTGGCAAAAATTGGATTATTTGACGTAAAGCGCTGTGGGCCAGCCACA
>CAZVEP010000282.1:0-1596 GCA_964625635.1 uncultured Rhodohalobacter sp. | reverse complement strand
ACATCTCTTCGCCATTGGGCCACATGCCGGCGATAATATGGGTGATACTCTCAGTGCCTTCTCCAACAAGGCGTTGTCCCACAAGCATCGGCCGCAGCAGAAATTGATTATACATGCTTCCATCGGCTGAGACTTTTTCGCCATACTCCTTCGCATCGTTCATCACATCCTCAAATGTAAATCCTTCATTCAGCGTACACAGAAGATATTCCATACGTACGTTTTCTTCTGTTTCCTGTGCGATTACATCAATAGCCGTAAAGGCTATCATGGTAATCAATAGAGTGATTATTGTTTGTGTTCTCATAAGGTTGTAAAGTTAATTTTTGATTGATTAACGCCTCCCTCCGGGCCGGCTATGAAAGAAAAAGAAATAGATGGTTTTCACGCTGAAGAGATAAGACAGTCACCATCACATATCTCCCGCTTCAAACTTATTCTACTGTTATTTCCTGATACAGTCTTGGACTATCCACGCAAATATTTGGACTTTTCAGTCAAATAAAGGGTTTGGACTGACTATTGACGGGGTTACTACTTTCCAGAGACCTTATCCCAGAATTCGCCGCGATCATTGGTGTTGGGAAACGGTTTGTCTGGCACGGGTACACCGAGAAATTCACAGAGTGGAGCCCAGCCATCTTTCACCTGAAACACTAAGAGCTTTGATTCAGGGACAGCCTTCTTCACTGACTCAGTATGTGTAGTAAAGGCCTTGATTAACTCTGCTTTATTGAGGCCAGCGGGAAACCCTGTCTTTTCAATAACACGGGCGGCCATGTCCAGCCAGTTTTGCATTTCTTTGGGGGCCTGATCTTTATTAGCCAAGAGTTTATAGATCGTTTCAGTAAAACTCGCTGTCCATCTTTCCGGGCTTCGAACGGTGTGCACGAATTTCGCGTGCGGATAATTCACACTCAACTCGCGGAAGAATGCTGCTGTCGGCCAATCCACCGTACTGTTATAGCCCTTATAGATAGCCTCCCAATCGGGCTTGCCGTTTACAGCATCCATCCAAAGAGGGACTTGCGTGGGCATATTGAACAACACTTCCTCCATGTGGTGGCACGGACCAAATCCCAACTCATTGAGAGCCAGTTTCGTTGAATATGTCCCTGTTCGTCCTACTCCGGTACCGATGACTTTTAATTCCATGTTATTATCCTTTTGGTTGATTATATGTTAAAGATTGTGCGATAGCTTTACGTAGATCTCTCCTTTTTTCATGATTGTTTTGAAGAGTTATTAACGTTCAGGTTTATATGGGTAAGCCGGTCAAATAGCAGGCTTTTTATGAGTGATGGGTCTAAGAACAAGAAATCCTTCACTCCCTCCCGGATAAACGCCAGGAATTCGTTCTGGAAAAAACGCACTAAAATAAACCGGCCCGGTTCAAACAGAACCGGACCGGTACTCTTTCTTGATTTGATAAGAAATTTTATTAGTTCGCGCTGTGGCTCAGTTCATCTACTTTGCGATACATGAAAGACCATACCTCATCAACTGACGCCAGATAATTGGCTTCAATCCGGTCTCTTTCAGATTTGCCTAGTTCGTTTTCAACGACGGTCAGCCCATTGTCCCATGGAGCATCCA
>CAZVEP010000281.1:0-1598 GCA_964625635.1 uncultured Rhodohalobacter sp. | reverse complement strand
CAGGATGCTGCATCGCCATAGATTGTGTCCGTACTCTTTCAAGCGCGGCTTCAACTTCCAGCTCACGGTTTTTGTTTTCCAGTTCAATTGTTCTGCGCTTTATGGCTTCTTTAAGCTCAATATTTTCTGCGGTTACTTTGTCGAAGCCAATGCTTTCTCCCTCATCAGATTTTGAATCGGGCATAGAGAAGTGCTGGTAAATAAAGCGCCAGCCTTCATTTTTTTTCTGCATTACGGAAGAAAGCCGGAACCTGCCATAATAGGTCCGATCCTCATCATTTATAAACCATACATCGCAGAAATGGGTTATGAAAATTGACGTATCAAAAACCTCCAGAATTTTAATTTCATTTCTGAGATCCATAATACCGGCAAACTGATCACCTGTACGTTCAAAGAACGTTGTGGCATCATTTCGCTTTAAAAATTCTTCGTTGTTTGTAGAACCAATAAAGTGGTAATCATCATCGAGATAAGCATCGTACGTTTTGACATCAGCATTGAGATAGGCTGTCAGCCAGGTACTATATACCTGCCATATTTCCGATTCTTGTAATTTGGTTAATTTCATTATTTACCGGTTAGTTGTATGATGTTTTCCCGGATGACCTTTTTCCCGTAGGGATATGATTCCAAGTTAAAATTACATTTTAACCAATTAAGCTGGCTGGTATGTCCCGTCAGACACGCAATATGATTAATCAATCGGTTTGAAAATATATCGTTCGTCATAATCCACCTCCCATTTTTCTAAAAAATCAAGGTATTCTTCCCGAAAGCTTTTATTTTTATGGTGTTCTTTTTGGTTTTGAATGTATGTAATTACCGTTTGCACCTGCGATTTTGAATGCGAAAAAGCCCCCGAAGCCTTCCTGCCATGAAAATCGGCCAGCAGCAAATCTTTTTTCATTGATCCATTTTGAAGAATCCTGTTTTACCTGTTGCATCAGTACAGACAAAGATTGAACAGGTCTCATGCCAATTAGAAGATGTACATGATCGGGCATTCCATTTATCTGTAATAGCTTATGTCCGTTATTTTGGACAATTCCTGTAATGTATTTGTACAATTCAATTTCCCATGATGACTGGATCAGGCTTTGCCGGTTTTGAACGGCAAAAATGGAATGGATATGAATCTGTGTGTATGTGTTGGCCATGGTGCTATCCTCTTTATTCCGTATCTACGATACGAGGCTTCAGAGTTAATATCACATGGTTCAATTTGTCCCGTAGGGACTGTATATGGGTAGATAAAGATGCGCTACTACTACAAACCATGGCGTGCCGTAGGTACGCAATATGGTTAGCGGTGGGTAATGTATTTTGTTGCAATTTCCGCCATATGCCGTACCTGACGGCACGGTAGGAGAGGGGATAATTCGTTCTTTCTACCCATATTTCGTCCCTAACGGGACACGATTTCGAAATCTCATTGAAGGCTCGTAGAAATTCACCAACTTTATAATGCAGATAAATAAGAGCATTTTTCAGCCCGATAATTTTGTCACGAATGTTGTGGACGAATTTTAGCATTACATTAGCCTCTGAGTTTGATCATAAATGTAGTCTGTCCGGGATGTGAATCAATCTCCATG
>CAZVEP010000280.1:0-1631 GCA_964625635.1 uncultured Rhodohalobacter sp. | reverse complement strand
GGCGAAACACGATCAATCGTTATCTCATATGACGTAAGGCATCCATCAGACCGCTCGGTTTATCTTGATTGATATTTATTTTTCACTCCGCCGTAATCTGCGCTATCTTTCAATACCAGCTTTATTTCAAACGATAAATAAACGCCTTCATCCAGGTTTAGCATTGAGAATAAAATGATTCAAACTCAATTCAAATCTCCACCTCAGCCCCTTAACGCTTCGGGCAAGGAACGCTCTGTTGGGTTTGAGTTAGAGTTCACGGGGATCGAGATTTCTGAGGCCGCCGAAATGGTTAAGAAGCTGTTTGGTGGAACAGTATCACGTATAAGCACCTATGAATATCATATTAAAGATGCTGCGTTTGGAACCTTCAGGCTCGAACTTGATGCACAGCTTCTTCGTGAAAAAAAATATGAAAAAACGCTCAGGTCTATAGGTATTGATTTATCAACATACAAGAATATTGAGTCCATCGAAGACAAGTTAAAGAACCTGGCATCGTCTGTGGTTCCTTTTGAGATTATTACGCCGCCTCTTCTGCTATCAGAAATGCCCGAACTTCAACAACTGGTGGATGAACTTCGCAAATGGAAAGCTAAAGGAACCGGCAGTTCGGTACTTTATGCGTTCGGGCTTCATCTAAATCCCGAAATTCCTGATGATTCTGCAATGAGCCTGCTCAACCATCTTCGGGCTTATGTGATGATGGATCCATGGATTCGAAAAGATTCAAAAATTGATATCAGCCGCCGGCTTACGCCTTATATCAACGAATATAAAGAAGACTACCTTCAGCTTATTCTGAGTGACGCTTACAAACCGTCACTTGAAGAGCTGATCCTTGATTATTTCCGATATGAAAACAGCCGCAACCGGCCTCTCGATATGCTCCCCGTATTCATGTACCTTGATCCTGAAACGACACAAATATACCTGGAAGAGACCCTGACCACGGCCCGGCCAACCTATCATTACCGGCTGCCCAACTGCTCTATCGAAGATCCGAAGTGGTCGCTCGCGGATGAGTGGAACCGGTGGGTACTTGTTGAACAGCTCGCTCATGACACAAAGATTCTGAACCAATATTCGAGAACATATCTAAAGCTAAAGAAAGAAACGCTGGTTGGCTTTGAAGCAAAATGGATAGAACTGATGAACCGCTGGGTGAAAAATGTCTCGTAAGCGCCCCGTTATTGGCATCACAGGGCCCGATGAGGGCGGCACCGGAGCTTGGCTATTTACAGCGCTGTCGGTGCGCCTTGCCGGGGGTAAACCGAGACGTATCACGGTTGAATCTCCGGCCGTTATTGATGAAATCGACGGTTTAATTATCGGCGGCGGGGCAGACGTGGAACCTCTTAAATATGGTCAGGAACGCATTGAAAAAGCTGTACTCACAAAAGACAGCCGAACCATTTTTGAGTGGGTTCTATCAATACTATTTTTCCCACTCTACTGGCTGGTCAGATATTTTCAGCACACCAAATCTGCCGCCATCGATACCAAAAGGGATGAACTTGAACTTAAGCTCCTGAAAAATGCCCTGCGCTATAAAAAACCGGTTTTGGGTATTTGTCGCGGCATGCAGCTGATGAACGTGCACTTCAACGGATCACTCTATCAGGATATCC
>CAZVEP010000279.1:0-1642 GCA_964625635.1 uncultured Rhodohalobacter sp. | reverse complement strand
CCAAGGCAGAACCAGATCATTCCGGATTTTATGAGCCATCGTGTAATTTGCGGCATATAAGCTCTTACTTATCTCTTATGAACTTTGCACTTGAATCGCTCAGGTGTATCCATCACACTGCAATCAGCTGCTCAGCTTTTTTAAACAGGATGTTGTTTTCGAGATGAACGTGCTTGTGCAGGTCCGCCTCAAACCCAGCGAGGTTTCTGTACAGTACCTGATACGTTTTACAGGCGTCTTCAGGCGGAGTGAAATTTCCGCTAAGCTTCCTGATGTTCGCCATTAGATTCCCGGCCCCTGTATGGTCATCCACCATTTTTTCAAGCTCTTTTTTCAGAGACTCTTTCTCTTCGTCACTCAGTACTATTCCGGCCTCACGCTTCCCTGATAACCGTTTTATCATCGGAAACACCGTCTCTTCCTCCTCTTTTAAATGTTCGGTGAGTTCGTTTGCAAGTGACACAAACTGCTTAAAAATCTCTACATTTTCTGGATACCGTTCCCCGTGAACACGTGCCACTTTCGCCGCATAAATTGGAATCTCTTCCGTCTTTTGCCGGACAAAGTTATGATGCGTATTAATGATATAATCAATCAGGAATGAGGGAGACCAGTCGCTGTAGTTATCTCCGGATTCCTGATTTTTCCACGCGATGTTTTCCAGGGCTTCTGTTATTGCGGAAAGCTCGATCCCCTGTTTTTCACAAACGATATCAAGCGGACGACCTCCGCCACAGCAAAAATCGATGCCATGAGCTTTGAAAACACCGGCGGCATGATAATTTTCGCTGACGATATCTCCAATTTTCTGCTTTGAGATGGGTGACTGGTTTTCTTTTATGGTATGCATTATTCGTTTTTTTAATTGGTTATTGTGAACGTTTTAAATTATTGTCGGAAAATGATTTGACAGCATTCCCGGTGCTTCGGGATCAGCGTCAAAAACCAACGCTGTCAGATCCAGTGGGTGCTGACAGGTTTCTTACAACATTTTATTTTCAAATTTGTGGTTGGCTTATTACTTCTTCAGTTTCTTTGCCACACGCTACAGGCCAATTGGCATCCTGACACTAGTGTAGTGTCATCGATGAAATGTCGTGTAGTCATCGGATGAGTTTTTCGAAAAATCGAGTCGTATCGGATCAATACATCATTCATGGATGACTCATCCGATGACTCGCTAACGGCATCTCACCATTGACATGACACAAGCCCTGTGTTTTCCAGGGTGAAGTGGAAGGATCTGTCAAAGCATGAACTCATTTTTAGAAAAAATTTATTTATTTGGCCGAATCTGTTTTTTTATTCAAGACACAACCGGTAAAAATCCGGAACACAGCCTCACCTGTATCCCGGTATGATTCGTATTCTATTTTACGCGGAGAATACCAACCATTCCCCCTTGATAGTGTCCGGGAAAGGTGCAGATAAAGTCGTAGTCGCCGGCCGTTTCCGGTACGGTGAACTCCACGGTTGATGTTTCTCCGCCGCCAATCATTTCAGTATAGGCGATCAGCTTATCTTCATAATCAGGTGCGATGTATTCATTTTCTCTTGCGCCCATCGATGCCATTGCGAATGCGTCGGTATCCATATCCTGGGGAAGGATGGCGATGTTGTGAGACATTGCTGCCGGCGGCAC
>CAZVEP010000278.1:0-1645 GCA_964625635.1 uncultured Rhodohalobacter sp. | reverse complement strand
CTAGGTAGAAACACTACATAGTTTTCTCCAAATCCCAACATATAAGTTGCCTTTATTTTACATTCCCCTGTCTTTATTTCTTTTGACCAAAATGCGTGTTGATAGTTCGACCCTCGAAAATCATTATTGGTGTTATATCCATTCCAATCTGTTTCCCCAAAAACTTCCTTTACCCTTTCCTTATGCAAGATTTGCATTCCCTCTAAGCGCCCTTCATTAGCAAACAACAAAGCTATTTTGGCTGCTTCGTCAATGGTTGGTAATGCACCATAGCCTAAAATAGGAATTGCTTCATTTTCATCTTCTTCGATGGTATGCAGCACAGTGAAATAATCTGCACCAATAGGAACAAGTACATGCTCATGCACCAAATCCCAATAATTGACATTAGCACCTTCTTTTTCTTCTACATATTTCTGCAGGGCATAAGACAATACAAAGAGATTCGTAGTAGCATAATGGAATTTTTGGCCGGGCGATTCTGATAAGTCACCGAGTTTAGCAACGTTATTGATGGCATCTTCTGCTGTTTCTGCAATGATTAATGTATTAAATAGGCGTGCTGCGTCTTCGCCTCCATCAGTACCTGTAACCATGTTGAGTGTTTGAGAAAAGGTCACATCCCTCCAACCCACATGGTCAGCTAGTGCTGGTACATAATCTGAGACGAGTTCATTGAAAACATCTTGTTCGTAACGTTCTTCAAAATACATCAACGCCAAAGCTCCAGCCATACTTTTGGTAACTGAATATAAACCATGGCGCATTTCACTCGGATAGGGATATATTCCATGGCGGGTTTTAGGTGGATGCAAGTAAAGTGTACTATCCATTAAAACAGCACCCAAACTTGTTGGTGCATTGGTAACTATCATTTTCTCAAAGTAGTCAGCAACTTCATTATTTAAATCAATTTCACTTAGAGGATGTATTGGTAGTCTTCTTGACTCATATAGATTATGTTGTTCAATTATCTGAATTGAATCTGCGAATTGCTTTGCTTGAAAACTAGCAGATAATATGCCATTGATATTGGCAAGTCC
Source organism: uncultured Rhodohalobacter sp. (assembly GCA_964625635.1). Lineage (GTDB taxonomy): Bacteria > Bacteroidota > Rhodothermia > Balneolales > Balneolaceae > SW132. The sequence goes on along the minus strand of CAZVEP010000278.1, from coordinate 602 downwards.
TTTATCATCAATATCTGCGGTCTCTTGACTGCATTGCAAACAAACATTGCTTATCGAATCCGGTTTATAAACGAAGCTTGCGACACAATTTCTGGCTGTACCTATCCACCTATCTGTTAAGGTAAGAGGGAACGAAGCACGACCCCATTCACCATCTTTTTCTTCAAGCCACAATTTCCCCGTTCCAACCATAACATCCCAGTAGCTGCTAAGCTGATTCTTTGTACTGATTTTTTCCTTTATTAATGGAATCAGTTCTCCGTTATGTGAAATGAAATCTAAATGCAGTTTAGGAAAAATATTCTCTCCTGGATAATATTCTTTTTCCTTGGGGTAATTCAATTCGGTGCTATGAAGGGTTATGGTGCCGGAAAATGAATCTATTGCATTCTTCGCCCATTCGGGTTTTGCAAAATAACTCATATCAATAAAAGGTTGCTCTTTACCTGCTAGCAACTCTTCAACTGTCAAGTGCTCTCGGGGTTGTGTCAGGACAGAACCCTTCCATTGCGATGGCCCATTCTGACAAGAAAAGACTAGTAGTATCAGAAGAATAAATATTGGAGCTTCTTTCACTGTTGATATTGGATTTCATTATTTCA
>CAZVEP010000277.1:0-1650 GCA_964625635.1 uncultured Rhodohalobacter sp. | reverse complement strand
ATGGCACCGATCATGCGGGACGGGGTGGAATACGAATTCACAACCTTCTTCGACCTTGACATTGCCCACCAGGCGCAGGCGTCTAAGGACCGCACGCAACTGTTCTCTGACAATATCTTTCAGATTACAGAGCAGACTGGAACCCAAATTAGGCAATGGCTACACTCTGGTGAGATTGAAACAGCAGGAAAAAATGGACAGGCCGCTTAGGCAAAGAGGAGGAGGCGGAAACCTTCTCTTTTTAGCCTGAGAATATTGTTGAGAATCTGCTCACAATCTCACTCAGTTAACAAGCGAGTTAATGCTCGAATTTCCTTGCCAAATTGCGGTTTCTGTTATTACAATATAAAGTATATCGCACTTGCTACTGATGCATCGATTTTACGGACGAACTCTATGAAAGAAAGCCGATTCCATTTCGGATAAGACTGGGAACAGTTTAAAAAAGCAAATATGCCTCTAATTTAGAACTGATATAAATCCCGTTTTTTGAACGAAGTGAAATGCCTAACTGTTTGTGAGACAAACAGAAGCGTCTGTTTCACGGAATTTAACTGTCCGATCTTTTGGCAGGAACGCTTTTAAAGTGGAAATTTTCATTCAAGAAATCGATTGAGGCTTTTTATGAAGAGTTATTCTGCAAATTTTTCTCTATCTGTATTCATAATATTTATTATAACAGTATTCACAATAAGTTCCTGTTCTCCAACCCAAGAAATCGTAAATGAAATCCGCATTTTCGAGGTGCAAGTTGAAGCGGTGGACACAAATAGTAATCCTATACCCGGAGCTGTAGTAGAAGCTTCTAACGGTGAACAGACATCAACAGATTCTACCGGAACGGCTACTCTTGAATTTGGAGCAGCTGGTGTTTATACAGTAACTGTGATGGCAGACAACAGAGCTCCATCTACATTCACAGTTACTATGCCGACTGATGAAGGCGAAAAAATGACTGCCAGGTTAGCCGAGAAGGTAACTTACACAGGTTACGCTGATTTTAGAACCGGGAACATGGGTCAGTTTTATAATATGATGTTTAACTGGATGTTCAGTTCCTATGGATATAAGATGGACTTATCGGACTACGAGAGTGGAGAATGGACTGAATGGAGGATTCATACTCCCGATTCCGAAAATCCAGTACATTTCAGAAAGGCCTTTTTGAAAGAGATGGAAAATGGCAGGCAGTGGTGGAAGATTAAAATGAAAGGTGAGCAAATTGAGGATCAATACGTTGTTGAAGTTCTCTTTAGTGAAGACCGCAATTCGATACGCCGTATTCGTGAAAAAATTGGCGATGAAGAGCCCAGAGAAAGGCCTGTTACCGAAAACTGGTACAATTCACCCCGTGAATTGACCCAGGAGTCAATTGAAGGCGGAGTGACTGAAGAAGGAATTTCAGTAGAAACACCTGCCGGATCATTTTCAGCCGATCTGATTGAATTCGGTGTTTCTCCGTCCGTTGCCCTTAGGCTGTGGAGAGTCTCTGAAGTTCCAGGCGGAGTTGCTAAATATTTGACTCAAAACTCTGAAGATGAATCTATGATTTATAGAAGTGAACTATTCAATCATGGCAGCGGTGCAGAAACCGAATTAAATTCGTATTAATCTGGCCGTAGTAGAATTACTTTTAGTAGATGGTAATTT
>CAZVEP010000276.1:0-1656 GCA_964625635.1 uncultured Rhodohalobacter sp. | reverse complement strand
AGGATGGGCCGTGGCTGCCGCGAATGGCGTTGATCGATTCAGCACCCCCACCGGTGAACAGATTGTCGGAACCCATTCCGGGGATCTGAGCAACGTGACCAAGGGTTGTATTCCGAACCGTTCCCCACTGCCAGTTTGCCGTCAACAAGCCGTAATTACTTTCGAGATAATCGATGGCGGCTAAGAATGCATCAAGCGATAAATCATCAAGGGATTCTACCTCAGTTGTATGTACATCATCAAGCCAGGCAGACTCAGGATCGTTTACTATCAAATCAACGGTCAAGTCTCTCCCGGGCTGACGCATCGGGTAGGGTGTGTCATAATTATCATCCCAGATGGCATCATAAAGTTCCTGCCACCAGTAATAAAAAATTGATGGTTCAACCGCATCTGCCCTGTTAAAATAATCCCAGGTTTCGAGTCGGCTGAGGTATTCGCGATCATCGGATTGAAGAGAATCACGTGGTATTGAATCGAGAAGCGCAGGAAGCAGTCTGTAAGCATGATAGGAAAAGTTATCCATCAGCATCTCTTCGAAATCGTCAGCCCTGATTTCATCCATCTCCCTAAGCAAATCATTGATCCGTCTTCCGCGCTCGTAGGGTGCAAAACTTTCGCCCAGGTAGTAGGGGTAATCAGGTGAGGTGGGATACTGGTTGGCTGCACTCAAAAAGCCGCGCTCAGGGTTGAGGGCAAATGGATTCTGAACGTAGGGCACAAACTGGTCCCAGTCGTAACGCGAGTCGGCACCATTACTGACGCTTCGTCCCTGGTACTGCCATTTTACCGGAAACTGCCCAACCGTTTGAAGTGCAATGTCGCCCTCAGTGGACGCAAAATTTATATTTTGGGAGGGAGACTTATATGTCAAGAATGATGCTTTAAAATCTGCATAATTATTTCCGCGATTAAGCTTATAAAACGTCAGAAGCTCATTGGAAGAATCATGGGCAATCCATCGGAGGGCATGATTCTGCTGAATAACCTCCGAAGTAGGCGTGATCTGCTCAGATTTATACACCGGTCCGTGATGGGTAAACAGAATGGTGTCATTAATAGCCTGTTCGCCTTTAATATTGATTATTTCTACCCGTTCGGTTACAGGGAGCCACTCACCATCATGCATGTATTCCTTTTTCTCTTCATTGCGAAACGTAATGTCGTACCAGTCCATTACATCGGCTGCGTTGTTGGTCAGTCCCCAGGCAATATTGTCATTGAAACCCACGATAATAGCCGGGGCTCCCTGCAGCATCACGCCATATACGTTTATGCCGGGCGCGGTCAGCTGTATTTCGTACCAGATAGATGGCATGCTCATATTCAGGTGCATGTCGTTAGAAAGAATCGGGTAACCGCCGCCCGTTTTGGAACTGTCCACCACCCAGTTATTGCTGCCGTTGAGCGGGTCGGGTTTCCAGGGCTCAATTTCATCGGCATATCCCGGTTCATAAATCGTATTTGGCGGATTCGCCGTGATGGGGTCAAACATCCACTCTTTTGCATCTGGTATGATGGGATCCATCAGGTCTGAACGGCCGCTGAGGTAGGTATTAACGAACTTTTCGCCAAAATGTGCGATGGTATTACTGGTCCGGAAATCATCAGAACGGCCCGCAAGCATCTGGGTCATATACTTGAGCAGAAGCGCGG
>CAZVEP010000275.1:0-1664 GCA_964625635.1 uncultured Rhodohalobacter sp. | reverse complement strand
TTTCCTTTTATTAATGCCTGATTAGGCCGTAAAGTTGAATTAATAATCATTACCCAATTGAAACGCGAACCCCGGCTTCTTCAAGTTCTCGAACTGTTTCGGATGAAATACCATCGTCAGTAATGATATGATGGATTCTCTGAAGAGTGCAGATTCGGCTGAAACCCCGCTTCCCGAATTTCGTGCTGTCGGCAAGTACAACGGTATACTGGGCAACATCGATACAGCGCAGGTTAAGACTCGCTTCAAGCAGGTTTGACGTGGTGATGCCAAAATCCAGATCTATTCCGTCAACACCCAAGAAAAGAACCCCACAGGTTATATTTTCCAGGAAGCTTTCTGAGTATTTTCCAACCACGGAGTTTGAGCTTGATCGCAGCTGCCCGCCCAGCTGAGTTATCTCTACATGTTTGCGGCCAGAGAGCTCCAGCGACACGTTAAGTGCTGATGTGATCACATTCAGGCTGTTGCTGGGATTAATTTCCCGGGCCAGCGCAAGAATAGTAGTCCCGGATGCGAGAATTATTGAGTCGTTATCTCCAATCAATTTAACAGCTTCTTTAGCGATGGCCGCTTTTTCTTCTGCCATTATTTTTGCTTTCTCTTCAACATGACGGTCGCTTGTGTACGGATTAGATTGTGTTGCTCCTCCATGTGTTCGGAACAGAAGGTTTTTGTCTTCAAGAATTCTCAGATCTTTTCGGATGGTAACTTCAGAGACCGATAGCTCATCACTTAGATCCTGAACTGAAACCTTTCCTGAATCTTTCAGTTTCTTTAGTATTATTTCGTGTCGTTCAGATATGGTCATTGGAGCGGCTTCTTTTTCTTTGAAATATACTTTCATTTGTCTTCTGTTTCAATTTATTGGGTGAAACGCAACAAAATGAAACCTCCTTGGTTGGGCTATGGAAAATATCTGAGCGGAAGATGCCGTTATTGCCTTTTAAGCCATTAATTTATCCAGGCTTAACATTTCATAATATTTTATTTTGATTTCGTTTTATTTTATTTATTTTAATAATGAAACAATTCGATAGGTTTTGAACGTTAATGAATGTCCCGCACTGATATGAAAAGAGAAAAAAGCTTAGAAATGATTGAAAGCGGTTCCAAGATTGACTGGGACCTTATAATAATAGGGGGTGGAGCAACCGGTCTAGGTGTTGCACTTGATGGTGTAAGTCGTGGATTTAAAGTCCTGGTGCTTGAGCAGGCCGATTTTGCCAAAGGTACATCAAGCCGAAGTACAAAGCTGGTACACGGAGGGGTAAGGTATCTTGCGCAAGGTAACATTGACCTCGTCAGGGAAGCGCTTCGAGAACGAGGACTGCTTCAGAAAAATGCGCCTCACCTCGTGCAGAACGAAGTATTTGTCATTCCAAACTACTCGTGGTGGGATAAATTTTTCTATTCTGTAGGGCTGAAGGTTTACGATCTTTTATCCGGAAAGCTCAGCCTTGGAAAATCGAAGGGCATATCAAAAGATGAGGCAATTTCAAGAGTCCCAACCATTAAGCAGGATGGCCTGAAGGGAGGTGTAATTTATCACGACGGGCAGTTTGATGATTCCCGGCTGTCTGTGAACGTGGCACAAACGGTAATGGAGCATGGTGGCGCAGCGCTTAACTATTGTGAGGTTACCGGCCTGGTGAAAGATAACG
>CAZVEP010000274.1:0-1667 GCA_964625635.1 uncultured Rhodohalobacter sp. | reverse complement strand
AAGATTATTACAGCTGCGTTTGAATACGCAAAAAAATACAATCGCAAGAAGGTGACGCTTGTCCATAAAGCGAATATCCTGAAACTGACGACCGGCCTGTTTTTGAAGGTTGGCCAGCGCGTGGCTAAAAACTATCCTGATATTGAATTCCAGGATCTTATAGTGGATAACATGGCGATGCAGATGGTGATCAACCCGGGCCAGTTTGATGTGATCGTGACGACCAACCTGTTTGGTGATATACTCTCAGATCTTGCATCCGGTCTGGTAGGCGGGCTTGGCGTTACCGGCGCAGCAAATATAGGCGATGATGCAGCTATGTTTGAAGCCGTTCACGGATCGGCCCCCGACATTGCAGGTCAGGGTAAAGCGAATCCCATTGCGCTGCTGTTTTCAGCCCTGATGATGCTGGAGCATCTGGGAGAACATCGCATAACTGAACGGATTCGATCAGCCGTGTATGCTGTACTTCAGGACCATAAAGATAAATGCACGCAGGACATTGGCGGACGAGGAACAACCAAGAGTTTCACGGATGCTGTCTGTAATATTCTGGAAGATTAGTGATCAACTCGTATGGTGTCAATTATGTAATGTCGGGTAAACGGTTGATTTTTGATAATTGTAAAAGAGGGTTTTTTCAGATTCTTCATCAAACGGCCCCGAAAAGAAAAGATAGAGATAAGTAAAACACTGAAACCGTTTGATTCAGAATGACAGTTGCTTTACTGGGTAAAGGGCGGCGTGGCAACGAATTAAAATGAAGCTTCCTTTCCTGAAGCCACGCCGCCCAACCATATTACGAGACAATTGTCGTCCTGAACACAAGCCCTGCGATTTTCAGGGCGAAGTAGAAGGATCTATAAAAGTGTACGCTATTTTCTTATTACTAATTATTTATTGCTTACCGACATTTATTTCTAGCATAACACTAGTCATCCCGGCCTCCGAGCCGGGATCTCCCAATTCTGTAAAAAGATATCCCATTATCAGCAAAAAGATATGCTTTAAACGATTGGAGATCGCGGATCAGGTCCGCGATGACTCATTTTCTTTTTTTGAATTTTTTCAAGAAACCAATCCAGTATTAACTATTAACTAATAACCAGATTAAATCTGATCAATCTCTTTAAATTTCACCTCTTGGGTCTTGGTATCAAAAATTGCCAGCATCGCATCTTCATCAAAACCGTTAATACTTCCCGGGTTGATCGAAATTGTTTCACCGATGGTTTCAACACTGGTCTCGTGCGTGTGGCCACTGATTACAACATCAAACATCCCTGACTTTTCAAGGCTGCGTGTAATCTCTTCATATGTTCCATGATAGACGGCGAATTTCAACCCGTCTTCATTAAAGCTGAAAAAATCGCCATGAAGGGTGGCACCAATTTCATCAAACTTTTTCATGAGTAGAAATGTATCCCCGTCATTATTGCCGAAAATACCGTGCAGCGGCAATCCGTCAAAAAGAGGGATTGTAAAGGGACTGCAATAATCTCCGGCATGAATCAGCCGTTCTACATTTTGAGATTTGAAATAAGAAACGGCTTTGTTGATGTTCTCTACATGATCATGAGAGTCAGAACAAATTCCTATTCGCATATTGTTAGGTAGCTTTTAGTTTAATTCAAATTCGTTAAAACCTTAGTTCGATTCTAAAATAT
>CAZVEP010000273.1:0-1686 GCA_964625635.1 uncultured Rhodohalobacter sp. | reverse complement strand
CCCGACGGACTGAACCTGTGCATGAAGTTCAGCGGGAGCTAAAATTGTTCCTGCTGTTGCAATGATCATGCATACAATTACAGGAGTGAACATTCGATTAATGATAGTTACAGAACCCAACAAATGGTTGATCATAGAATTTTTCAGAACTGAATTAAATAGCCAATTCAATTAAGATAGCTAAAATATGTCTAAACCTATATTTCAGCTTTCAAACTGATTCGAGGATAGTAAACGGCGACCGAGCCTTTTTATGACTAGCAATCTGTTTGATTTTGTCGATCTAAGCTTTTGTAGCGATTACAGTCAGCCGACGGATCGCTTTGGTGGCTGTTTCCTCCCGTGGAGAAGAGTTTTTTACCAGATCGTAAATCGAAAATCGTTACGTCTTATAAATCAGAAATCAATCGTTCGATATTCGGAGGCACACAAGGTGTTCGTTTTGATGTAACGATTGTTGAGATTTGCGCTTTCCGATTTGAGATCTCTACAACTCCCATCCCACGGTGGGACAGATTGACAAAAGATCGCAACGCGAGACTTTTGGCGATCAGGGGTGGGTCCAGTGGCCTGGCGTCATTTCCGGGCTCTTCAACCCACCTCTGACACGTCGCTGCCTTGCCTGCGGCACTCGCTTAGGTGTCTGTCTCCTCCGGCGGAGGAGAGGTCTGTTCCTCCCATCCGGGCGAGAAGAGGCTAAATTTTTACCCCTACTTACGATTCTCTCTCAATTGAACCCAATAACTGATTTCTTTCAAAACCGTTTCAATATCATTCAATACCTCTTGCTCTTCAAACCTAATCACTTTTAAACCGAGAGACTCGAGTCGAGACTGCCTCTTCAAATCTTTCTCAGGCTGTAGCTCATGATATCTTCCATCCAGTTCAATCACCAGTTTCAACTCCTTACAGCAGAAGTCTACGATGTAGTTGTCAATTGGGGTCTGGCGGTCAAAATCATAAACATTCATCTGTTTACCCGATAGAAATGTCCAGAGATATTTCTCTGCTGGTGTGGCGTTATTTCGAAGCTCTCTTGCCTTTTCAACCAGACCTGATCTGTACGGAATAATATCAATTCTCCCTTTTCTCTTTCGTCTTTTCATAGTTCTCTCTTGATCTATTCGACTTGTTTACTCTCTTGAGTCGAACTTATTTAAAATACTAGAGAATGGGAATTATAAAAAACTTCGAGGCAGCGGGACCCACCTCTGCCACGTCGCTGTCCTGCCTTCGACAGTCGCTTAGGTGTCTGTCTCCTCCGGCGGAGGAGAGGTTCATAACTCCCCTCCCACGGAGGGGACAGATTGACAAAAGATCGCAACGCGAGACTTTTGGCAGCCAGGGGTGGGTCCCTTGTTTAGACACAATCGCCATGCTCCTCGCCCCACCTCTGACACGTCGCTGCTCTGCCTGCGGCAGTCGCTTTGTGGCTGTCTCCTCCGCGGGAGGAGAGGTTTCCATCACCTCCATAAAAAGGTGTTTTAGATGCAAGAAAGAGATGCGGAAGAGTGAGCCAGAATCGCTAAATCGTTACATCGCTACGTCTTACAAATCGCTAAATCAATTGACCGTGTCAGGTCTAAGTATTTTAGCTTCATCCACCATCTACCCTCTTTCTGATCTAACGATTTTTGAGATTTCCGATTTTAGATTTGCGATCCGGCGTCTCTCCCCTCCATGCGG
>CAZVEP010000272.1:0-1698 GCA_964625635.1 uncultured Rhodohalobacter sp. | reverse complement strand
GGTCTGAAAGTAACCTCCAGAACGTCCTCATTTTACTTTAAAGACAAACATTTACCATCTCCGGAAATAGGTCAGATGTTAGGTGTTTCCATTTTACTGGAAGGCAGTGTTCAACTGTTTAGAGATTCAATGCGTATCACAGCACAATTGATAGATGCTGATGATGATTTTCAATTTTGGTCGGAAACCTGGGACCGAAAAGTTGATCATATTTTTGACGTACAGGATGAGATTAGTCTTTTGATAGCTGACCAGTTACGCGAGCGGTTCGGTCACTTCGAGATTCAGGATCATTTGGTAGAACCGAACACGAAAAGTATTGACGCCTATAAACTGTATTTAAAAGGGAAAGAAAAATTCAATCGGTGGAATCCCGAAGATGTTAACCTGGCTATAAACTACTTTGAAAAGGCCGTAGAATTAGACGAAAAACTTATAGACAGCTATCTGGGCATTGCAGATGCATACAGCTTCATGGCCGTAGCTGGTTTTGCTCCCCGTGAAGAAGCCTGGCAAAAAAGTATCTCCGCAATTCAATCAGCGAAGGACATTGATCCTGAGCATGCCGGACTAAACTACATGTTGGGCATGCAGTCATTCTTTACCGAAGCAGATTTTGCATCAGCAAGGCAGTATGCCATGAGGTCAATTGCCGCCAAACCCACATTCTCTGAAGCCCATCAATTTGTTTCTTTTCTCTACACGCTTCAAGGTGATTTCAAAAAGGCAAAGGAGCACTTACTATTCGCTAAATCGTCAGACCCGCTAAATCCAGAGACCAAATTTTATGAGGCCAACTTTTTTTATCGAGCGGGTGAATATGATAAAGCCAAAGTAATTTTAAAGGAATTGCTGGAATCAAATGATAAAAACCTTCCGGCAATTCTCGTCAGTATCTATATCCTAATTCGAGAAGGTCAATTCAGTGCAGCTCGCCAAACAATAGATGATATTCCTCAGCAGGCCTTCACCCCGGATGAAAGACTGGGTCTCCATGTGCTGATCAATGCTATGGATGAAAAAAGCACAACGCAATTACAAGAGCTGGAGAAGAATGCAGAGGGGTCAGAAGCCCACCATGCCCATTCCTATCTTTTCCTTACCTATGCCAATCTGGGTCGCTATGACGAAGCATTTGCTATCTTAGAAAAACTTTTCGAAAAGGCCTCCTCCATCCTCCTTCTTGCCTTTAGTGATCCTATGGGAAAGCCAATCCAATCTGATCCAAGATATCGGGAATATCATCAGAAGATTTATCCGGAGATAACGGCAGAACCTGTATACAAAAATAATGGTCAGACTAAACAACCATCTGCCAAAGAAACAGACCATAAAAAGGAACTTCTTGATGAGGAATCCGTGGCTGCTCACAAAGCTAAACTGCAGCACCTCTTCGAAACCGAAAAACCGTATCTGAACCCGGACCTTACGTTACGTACGTTAGCGAAACAATTGGGTATTCATGCAAACCAATTATCCTGGCTCTTGAATGATGGATTGGGAAAGAACTTCAACACATTCATCAATCATTATCGCGTAGAGGAGTTTAAAGCGTCAGCTCATCTTCCTGAGAATTCACACCTCACCATCATGTCTATTGCCTACGACTGTGGGTTCAATTCAAAAACCGTTTTCAATACCTATTTCAAGAAAGAAACCGGGCTCACGCCAAAGGAATTTCTGAAAACCTGAGTTCGA
>CAZVEP010000271.1:0-1722 GCA_964625635.1 uncultured Rhodohalobacter sp. | reverse complement strand
CGGTTTCCAACAATCGAATTACCGTTACCGCCCTCAAATAAAACGATACCTGAATTGCTATTTCCAGCTATGATATTTGATGCCCCTGAATTGATTCCACCGATTTGGTTACTATTATTCTCACCCCAGAGAAAAATTCCTGCTGTATTGCCTAATGCAGCAGTTTCACTGCTATTTAATCCAATTATATTACCTTCAATATCATTGGATTCTACTGGAGCATCTTGATCACCTTGTAGAAAAATCCCGTATTGCCCATTCCCTGATATGAGATTGCCTTCTCCAGATGCACTTCCTCCAACAGTGTTTTCAGTTGATCCAAATAATAGAAGAACGCCTGCCCTTTCATTTGGCAACGCAACGTTTCCTGTTATGTCAGTCTCAATATAATTTCCCTGAATTGTATTACCTATTGGAAGAATACGATTCTCTGGAGAGAGAAAACCGCTGGTTATTACAATTCCACTTCCACCCTCATTTTCTCCATCAACTATTTCAAAAAAAGCACCTGCTATGATATTTCGTTGCCCTGGACTACTCCCGCCTACTATGTTATTAGATGAACCCCGGATCTGAAGGTTAAACTTATTCCCTGCTGAAGCAGCACCATCCAAAGTGGTACCAATATAATTTCCTTCAACAATATTATTACCACTACCAGCTTGCAGATCTATTCCTATATTGTTTCCAGAAATAACATTTCTCTGGGAAGCTGCTGTACCGCCAATTTGATTACCTGTTGTGCTTTTTACCCCTATCCCGGTTCCATTGCCGGCAACATTTCCAGAGGGTTCGAGTCCAATTAAATTCCCTTCAATGATACTGGATCCGCCCACAAGCCTGATCCCATAACTTTCAAAATTGATAATTGAAAGACCTCTAACCGTACTATTGTCAGCACTATTTGTAAACACAAGTGCTGAAATATCTCCCCCAAGACTACCATCGAAAACAATTGCTGGTGCTCCTTCAGCGTATCCTGGCTGCGAGGCCCCATCGATAATTACGGAATTCGTAAAGGATATATATTGAGTAGCCGGCTGAATCACATGAGGGCCAGATCCGGGTATATTAAAGGTAATTGTTTGAGTTCCCGATGATGCATTAACCTGATCGACTGCCCAGCGAAACGAGCCATTACCAGAATCATCGGTATTTGTAACTTCAAACTGGGCGAAAGCATTAGGGACCAAGCCAAGTAGTAATATCAATGCGAGCAGCACTTCAAATAAATAATATTTCCGTAAATTTTTTTGGTGAATTCTATTACAAAGGGCACTTATTTTAGATAAGACGTTCATGGTATTTATATGATGTTACAGTTGATTTTATATACTGCTCTACTCGAATAGATGAATCTCTTTGAGTGTGTCTACTATAAGTGCGCAAAAAAAAAGTAAACTCTCTCATTTTTAGTAAGAAATATTGATATCCTTTTCGAATAGCTCTCGTGCCATTTCAATTCAACTTCTTAAAACTTCAAGACCCCCCATTCAGATATATCCATCCTCAGGCTGGATCACATATTATTCTCTCCTGCTCATTTTTAGTCTTCTCAGACCTATTCCATGGTTGATTTCTTGCTCACACGATTCACCGGATGAAGCAAATTCATCCGGTGAAGATCCTCATCCGATGACAGGAAGTCGTCGGGTGAGTTGTAGTTGTTAAGGCGCCGGATATACATAGTTAGCCTCAAAACTCAACGGAATACCGATCCAC
>CAZVEP010000270.1:0-1727 GCA_964625635.1 uncultured Rhodohalobacter sp. | reverse complement strand
ATAAGTCGTCTTTCTTTTTTATTGAAAATGAAGATGGATATGAATCTGAGAACTTGAAGAATGAAGAAAACCTATTATTATCAGAGGCAAATGAACTCAATATAAAGATTAAACCACCTGAAAATGCGATTATCCATGCAGTAAATATTGATAGAGAACAAAACCTTATTAGGTCCAAAAAAACAATCTACAAAAGTGGTCAATATGTACCGAGCATTGTAGTTGAACCTTCTGGTACAATTAAATGGGAGTTAATTAACGAAAGCAAAAAAATTGGTTCTTATCAAGCTTTTAAAGCTATCTCAACATTTAGAGGAAGAAACTATGTAGCATGGTATGCACCTGAAATCGAAGTTAATGCAGGACCATGGAAATTTCAGGGATTACCCGGGCTAATTCTTGAAATTATGGACGAAGATCAAGGCGTCCAATTCAAACTAAGCTCTGTGACAATTCCCTATGAGTTTTCGCAAGATAGTTTAATTTTTGAAGAAGAATTAGTATTGAATATAGAGGAATATGCATCGTTAAATGATCCAAAAATAATCATAGAAGAATTTGTAGAATGGTTAGAATCTTCAATCTCGCAGAGCGGTGCAGTTATAAAATCAACTAACATGTCAACTACTATAAATCGAAATGGAATTGAGAGAGAATACAAATAAGTTGCTAAAAGTATTTAGCAGAATATTATTATCTGTCAGAAATTTACAGCTCTTAATGAGCTTGCTAATTATTATAGTACTCATCAGTTCTTGTACTGGACAAAAAGACAGTGAGCACTTTTCTTTCATTAATAGGGAAGACTTACCTAAAATAATACCAAATCATATTAGAACTGTTGGATCAACTTCTGATTTCTTTTTCGGAGATATAATTGACGTTAAAATCCTTGAAAATGGGAAAATAATCGTTCTGGATGAACAAAAAATGTCTGTCCATCTTTTATCAAAAGATGGTGCATATGAAAAAAATCTCGAATTTCGGGGAAGGGGACCAGGTGAAATACAAAATTTATCCAAAAGATTGCGAATAGCCACTGATGATATAGTGGCAATCGATGATTATATGATGTACAAAATTTCTTTATATCAAATAATCGAGAACAAATTTGACCATTTAACTGATGTAGCTTTGGAATCATCATTTGAAAATTATTTTCTGAAAAAGGATTATAAATTAATTCTAAAAAGATCAGGCAAAAATAATGGTGAAAAAAGTATTGAGACCATTCAAGTTGTTGATATACAAGATCATGTTGAAGAAGAACCAATACTAAAATTTCCAGCACATGAAGAAATATTTTTGACCGCAAACATGGGAGGACTTAGTTTAAATTTAGAGACGTCAACGGAGTTTCATACACGAAATATTTTTTGTGTAGAAGATAATCGTCTATACCATGTACGCACTGACAGCTTAGGTTTTCGTGTTTATGATTCAATGAACGGAGAGAAACTTTTTAAATTTAATTATGATCAAGATCCAGAACGTCTAAGTTTAGAAGAAAAGGAATCCGTTATTGATTCCTTACTTGATAACGGAAGTGAATTATGGGATGAAAGGGTAAGAGAAAAATTAATTACCGAAATGCCTGACTTTAAGCCATTAGTAAAAAGCGTTAAGTGTGACTTACCAAATGGAATTTGGCTTGAATTGATGGAAGAAGAGCAAGAGCGCTGGCTTTTACTTTCTGAGAATGGAGAAATAAAAGGCTTATTCAATAA
>CAZVEP010000269.1:0-1730 GCA_964625635.1 uncultured Rhodohalobacter sp. | reverse complement strand
TTTTGAAGATTGGGAATTTGCTTTAAATGTTACAAAGCAGGGCTGGACCGTACATTCTATTCCTGAATACTTGTTTTTCTATAGTGGAATCGAAAATTCGCAGTATAGCAAAGACCTACTTTCCAGGCCTGAAATTATCAAATACCTTATAAATAAACATGAAGATATTTTCATTGATAATATGAAAGAAATCTTACTCGATAGGGAGCTCCAGCTTCATGAATTGAAGGAAAAAGTTTCAAAATTCGAAAATTCTTATTCACAATTAATTGGCAACGCTATTATTAAACCGGTTAAGGCAATTAGAGATTTTTTTTACTTGACTGAGCGCTGATTATTCTTGAGAATCAACATAATAGCACTTTACTTATCAAGACCACCTATATTTAGATAGAGCTTCAATAAAGAACTTTAAAAATATGATTTCAATCCAGCTCCACAAAAATTACTTTGCTTGGTGATAGCTTTAGTTAATTGATGTTTAGAGCTGTTCTGGATGAAATAAAGCCAAAATTTAATTACCGTATAAGTTCTAGATTCGTAAGTCCCTCTGTAAGCTTCCCCATTTTTCGGACCACTTAAAAGTAGAGAGTTTTGGTTAATTTACACATTCGACGGGTGTTTTGTAACCCAGCGATTTATGTGGTCGTTTATGGTTATAATCGTATTGCCATTGTTTGGTTTTTTCTCGTACCTCATCCAGAGTTTTAAAGATGTACGCATTCAGCAGCTCCGATCGAATGCTTCCATTGAGTCGTTCAACATAGGCGTTTTGTGTGGGCTTGCCCGGCTGGATAAAGGCCAGGGTTACATGATGGTCTTTGCACCAGTTGTCGAGCTTTCTGGAGATAAATTCGGGTCCGTTATCCACCCGGATCATCTCCGGCAGTCCGCGGCTCTCCTTAAGCTGGTTTAGTACCCGTATGACGCGCAGGGCCGGCAGGCTGGTGTCCGTTTCGACCCAAAGCAACTGCCGGTTATAATCATCCATCACATTGAGCATACGAAAGGGACGTCCGTCCCACAGGCTGTCATGCATAAAATCCAGACTCCACACGTGATTGGCAGCCTCTGGCTGAAACAGCTGCTGTTTGGCCCGTGCGGGCAGTCGTTTCTTGGCCCTGCGCCGAATGTTCAGCTTCAGGGCCGTGTAGACCCGATACACGCGCTTGTGATTCCATCGGTGTCCCATCAACCGAATCCGATGGTAACTCTGCCAGAATCCAATAGCCGGATGTTTAAACGTTAACCCCAATAGCACGTCAATAATCATCTGATCATCTTTAGGCTTTCGCTGGTAGCTATAACTACTTCGTGGGAGGTTTACTGCCTTGCAGCCCTGACGAAGGCTAATCTGATGTTCGTCTCGCATCAGGTCAACCATCTCCCGTTTTACCTCAGGACTTACAGCTTTTTTTCTACCGCATCTTTCAACGCGTAATGGACCAGACTCAAATCAGCATACATCCGCTTGAGCCGGGCGTTCTCTGCCTCAAGTTCTTTGATCCGGGCCAGTTCACTTACACTGAGTCCACCATACTTGGCTTTCCAATTGTAGAAGGTGGCATCACTGATGCCGTGTTCCCGACAAATGTCTCGAACGGTCAGTCCCTGCTCCTGTTTATTCAGAATGGAAATAATCTGTGATTCGCTAAAACGTGATTTCTTCATTGTTCAAAAGTAAAGGTTTTTCTCTACTTTCAAATGGCCAACTTTCGGGGGAGCCTACA
>CAZVEP010000268.1:0-1779 GCA_964625635.1 uncultured Rhodohalobacter sp. | reverse complement strand
CCCCCTCACCCACTTCGCTGAACATTTATGCGATCTCCCCAAAATGGTAAACCTGACTTTTTTAAGACCGTACATTTATTTCGAAGCTTCTCTCTCTGTCAAGTCCCGCCAGGGCACGATAGAAGCGTGCCCGTTTTCAAGGGAAGGTAACGGGTAAAAGATTGGGGGCTGTATTTGCCACAATACATAGTTTGTTTAGGCGCAATTTCTCTGGATATCTATTTTCTCACAGCCTCACGAAGAGGGGCTTCTATCCTTTTCCTACCCGGAGAATCGGGGAATTAAATCACAATAAATTATTGGAGGAGATAAATCAAAAAAAGATCTGGAAGTCTTTTTACTTAACTACATAGTGCACTCAAATGAATGTTCTTTATATAATTATTTATGCATTAATAAACCTCCCCTCGGTTAGCGGCTTGTCATTTTAAGAGTTTATTATCTTAATTATTGTCCCTATCTTTTGTATCGCTCCAATCTACCGACACAACTATTTTTATCTGTAAACGAAAATCCTCCCCTTAAATGCGCGGATTCAGAGGTTTAACTACAAACACACATAAACCCGACTAATGACCAAGCCAGACATTCAAAACGACGAAGATATAAAACGGCTGGTTCACACCTTCTACGGAAATGTGCAGGATGATGAACGTCTCGGCTATATTTTCAACGATGTTGCCGGCGTCAACTGGGACAACCATCTGCCGCGAATGGTTGATTTCTGGTCAAATCTGATTTTTCAAACCGGCCGGTATAAAGGTCGTCCTTTTCGGCAGCACCTGCCGCTCCCATTAGAAAAAGAGGATTTTCATAGATGGTACACTCTTTTTACAAAAACGGTAGACTGCTGTTTTGAAGGCCCGCGTGCAGAATACACAAAAGAGATGGCGGGTAAAATTGCGGCTTCATTTTCATTGAGATTTAAGATGGAAGGTAAATTTGAATCCCAAAACATAGAGTCATGAAATATCGTATTCATACAATTATTATCTCCTCTTTCTTTCTGATGGTTGCATCCGGTCTTGCAATCAACCATTACAGCTCTGTACAAGAGGGTACCAGCTCCACTGAACAGACCGAAACTCTTGAACTGCCGACCATCATGCGGTTGCTGCTCTCGGATATAGACCGGATTAACGAAGGGATCTATACGAGTGACTTCAGTCTGATCGAACTCGGTGCTTCCGGGATCAATGAGCATCCGGCACTTTCCGAGGAAAGCCTTGAACTGGTTCGGGAAACGCTTGGCAGCAGAATGGAGTCCTTTGGAAAGTTCGATCACATCGTTCACACCCGGGCCGACACCCTGCGGAATGCTGCACAAGAACAGAGTATGAGCCGGGTGCTTGAGAACTACAGAATCATTCAGCAAGGATGCGTTAACTGTCACACAGCATTTCAACAGGAGATCAGGAATGAGCGATTAAGACAACAGCATCAAAATAAACCATAAGACTCCTAAAATGGATACCGCCATTAATCTCGGCGAACATATCCGGCGGATCTTTACTTGGAAGGTGTCGTGAAGACCGCGAATAGCTCTATTTGAAATCTGTCATCAACCCGAATCTGAGACTATGAAACAACCGATCGTTGGGTTTCACAAAGATGAACACGACGACTGGGTTGCGGATCTTAAATGCGGCCACACACAGCATGTTCGCCATGATCCACCCTGGCAGCTTCGGCCGTGGGTTACGACGGAAGAAGGGAGAAAAACCATGCTTGGTCATATTTTGAATTGTAAAAAATGTGACCAGCAAAAAGATTCTTAAG
>CAZVEP010000267.1:0-1780 GCA_964625635.1 uncultured Rhodohalobacter sp. | reverse complement strand
GAAGAGCTTCAATCCGGCTCATCGCCTGCTCACTATACCATCCGCCCGGAGGCATTCCACCATGATCCTTTCGGGTCACTGCAGAATAGAGGCCATAAAATGGATTCACTTTCTCAACAGGAAAATCTGAGCCGGCCGCAATCACAGTCCCCTGATCCAAAAATGTTTGCCAGGCGTATGCACCCTGAATACGCTCCGAACCAACTCTGTCTTCTGCCATGTTCATATCACTTGTAGCGTGAGTGGGTTGCATTGAAGCGATTAAGCTCAGGTCTACAAACCGGGGAATGTCCTCCAGTGCGACAACCTGCGCATGTTCTACCCGGTGCCTCATATCTGATTGATCACCCAACTGATTTTCCACATACTGGAATCCGTCCAGAACCTGCCGGTTTGCCGCATCGCCAATAGCGTGAATATTCATCTGATAGCCATTTTCAGCACCTTTAAGCAGCATGCTATTAAGTTCTTCCTGGTCAAAAAAGAGTAATCCTGAGTTTCCGGGATCATCACTATAATCTTCGAGCATGGCGGCTCCACGGCTGCCAAGTGCCCCATCTGCAGAAATTTTGACGCTTTGAAGCGACAGTTCATAATCTGCATACTGCTCAACCGGACCTTCTTCAGATAGCTGATCAAACTCATCACCTGTACCTGCTACCATTGCATAAATCCGTGTTTTCAGAGCTCCGGAATCAGCAAAATCCTTATACAGTTCCCAGGTATCGATGCTTGTTCGGGCATCATGTACGGAGGTAAGCCCATTTTCAGCCATTGCGTCCAGGGCAAGTGTCAATGCCATTTGTTCTTCCTGATCAGTCCATGCAGGAATGTTGTTTTCGATATAGTTCATCGTGTTATCAATAAACACTCCGGTTGCATCACCCCGGCTGTCGCGGATGATACGACCGCCCTGTACGTCAGGTGTATCCCGGCTTATATTTGCGATGTCCATAGCCTGACTATTTGCCCAGCCTGCGTGGCCATCAACACGAGTCAGCCAAACCGGCCTGTCTCCTACCACTTCATCAAGATCAGACGCTGTGGGAAATTCATTTTCTTCCCAGAGCACCTGGTTCCAGCCTCTGCCTCGAATCCATTCCAGATCCGGATTTGCTTCAGCGTAGTCACCAATTTTCTGGAGTGTCGCATCCAGCGATTCCAATCCTGAAACATCCACGTTCATTTCCTGGAAGCCAAGCCCCATAACATGAACATGAGCATCAATCAATCCGGGTAGAAGCGTATTGCCTTCTCCATCGATTTGTTCAAATTCTGAAAACTGTTCTGTGATCTCTTCTGTCGTTCCGGTTGCCAGAATTTCATCACCATCAAAGGCAATCGCCTCAAATTGATGAAGCTCGTCATCCAGAAGAGTATAACCGTTAACATTATAGATGAGAGTGCCCTGCTGTTGGCTTGTACAGGCAGCAATAAGAATAGATAGAAAAACAAAGACTAAAAATATGCGATTCATAAATCAGGTGTGGTGATGATCATTTGATTAGGATTGACAATATAATAAATCATCGTGACCAAAAAGAGATCGGATAGGTAAAATTATATCACAAATAGAACAGCATTTATGATTGAAAAATATTTAGCGACTAATCAATCGGTTACATGCATTACCTTTCCATCTGACGAAGACTCAAGAATTTCCCTGGTAACTTTTAGAAACTCAGGGATGATTGAAAGATCTTTTAACCGATCAAAGTTGATGAATGCTGTATCTAAGATCTGCTGGTCATCATCGCCATGTTCCGGATCTGTCCCTACT
>CAZVEP010000266.1:0-1834 GCA_964625635.1 uncultured Rhodohalobacter sp. | reverse complement strand
TTTCATATCAATCCTCTTGTTTATTTTTGATGTTAATTATCATCTACACTACTTGTAGATGTTTCTACTAACATTTAAAATTTATCAAGATAACATGCTACTGTTGTCTATCTCCCGTTTGAGAAACTATTATCCTATTTGGCAATAAATTATCTTTTTTGAGAATCATGATTTCATTTTCGGCTGATCGAGCCAAACTAATTCCGTTTAGTATTCTTTTCCTTAATTTGGTCAAACTCGTATCATAGTGAGTCGATAAAAACTTGTATAACGCCTTCTCATCTTTTAGTCCCGCTTCAAGAGCAGCGCAGTAACCTGTCATCTCTGAATCTTCTTTTAGAGACTTTTTAATGGTTTTATATCTCATCTCCCGAAGTATGGTTTTTGGATCTTTGGCATATTCCTGCTTCATTATTTTGCACAACCATCTTCTCGACATTCTGGCTTCACTTGCCCACTTCTGCACACTATGAATCTCTTCAATTCGATTATTAAGTAATGAAAGTGCTCTTTCTGCTTTTAAAGATTTTAAAGACTTTGAATATTTGTTTTCCATCTCTTGATTTTATTCTATTGCGATCTAACTCATTTGATTGTATGAGGATATTTAAGTTGCCGCCTTACATATTTTTATATTATTTCTATTCTAATGAGGTAAAAAACTTGTCACCTTAGTCCTCAATATTTCGATAAAATCACTTTTGCGCTTTACGAACAATTGGGTGTACGGGAGGAAAAAACACGGTGCCAGATCTTATAAAGTCCGACACAAATGGTGGCAGATCTGTCAGAAAAGTATGTTACAACTCCGAATCTGTTTCAGTTTATACAAGATATATCAACTGACTGGGCCGTTACTAACGTGATACATGATGAGATAGGAGATTAAGTTATCATCGTCTGAAAAGACCGCCTTTTCTGCAACAGATACCAGGGATCTATCACTAATAGAAATTCAAGTCCCTGCAGTACAGAGTGACTATTTCTTGATGAGGAATGCGCCTATGTGCAAAAAATTTATTCGGATGGGTAGAGCGCCTGCTGGTGATCAGTAGATTGAGGATTTTGAATGGTATTGAGTTGAACTCCCCTTTGCCCATGTCTCTTTACCTATCGCATAAAGAGGGGGCGAAAGGCGAATTAAACAGTTCGAAGATTAGGCCTTAACAATTTTCCTGTTCATTTTTTACTTCACCAGCATCATTTTGCGGGTCTGCGTAAATCCGTCTGCCTGTAACCTGTAAATATACATTCCGCTCGACAATGTGCTCGCCTCGAACGTCACGGAATGTCTGCCTGCCTGCACGGTCTCATCAACCAATAACGCTACGCGCTGCCCGAGCATGTTATATACTTCAATTCTCACATTTGATGCTTTCGGTAACGAATAGCTGATCAAAGTTGAAGGGTTAAACGGATTCGGATAGTTCTGATTCAACTCAATCGTTTTAGGAATACCGGCTACATCTTCATTTGACACACTCGTATTTTGAGTTATATCAAAGTAATTGACGCTGAATAACCAGCCGTCCGGATCGGAGTCTGAGTCAGCCTCAATCCTTAGGATATGCTCGCCCACGTCTAGGTAAACATTCTCCACAGGAATAGGCGTCCAGTTCTGCCACCCGCCGGTCCCGGTTACCGGTCGTTTCCCGCTGATATCTTCATTATCAATCAGAAGCGTAAAGTTTCCAAAACCTGGAACAGTGGCCACATAGGGTGTAATATCATATTCGCCGGCCTCTTCGACCGTAAACGTGTATTCAATCCACTCCCCTGCCGTAATCCAGTAGACGTCGTAGCCGCCGTCGTTTGCAGCCTCGATGTCAACGCC
>CAZVEP010000265.1:0-1846 GCA_964625635.1 uncultured Rhodohalobacter sp. | reverse complement strand
GTATAGGTGTTAGTTGTGCCTGGCCATAGGAAGTCGAAAATTCGGTCCCCGTAGGAAATTTCGCGGTTAACAGGACCATCAAACAGGTCAAGTTCAATGTCAAAATTTGAGGTTTCTGATTCTGAAAGTACAACAATGGTGTAAGTACCTGTCTTCGGTAACGTCTCAAATAGATATCTTGAAAAATTATTTCGATAGTTACCTTCTGACAGAACATTTTCCTGGTCATCTAAAAGAATCACATCACCAAATCCTTCAAATCCTAATGCTTCTCTGACTCTGATTTTAATATAATCGCCCTGTTCACCTTCGAATACATATCTTGATGATTTTTCACTGGTAGACTTGCCCTTTAGTAAATCGCCATAGGCAATCGATATTTCTTCACTTGTAGCAGTAGAAAATAAATCGACAACCCTTTCTATCACAGTACCTGGGGAGCTTACGGGGAGGATAGTAGCAGATCCTTTGAAAAAGCCTGACCCAGATGATGCTTCGAGCACAAAATCACGGTTTAAAGGCACAGGCATCTGATAGTTTCCATCTGCCGGAACCACAAATACTGGTGCATATCCTGATGACGTGCCGTCCGGATTAACCGAGTTACCGCGGATAGTACAGCTAATAAATATGTTGGTTTCACCGTTTCTGCAACGAGGGACTAATGTATATATACCTTCATTCTGGAATACATCAATATTCTTCCATGAAAAATGACCTGTGGATGTTATCATTGCCAGACCTGAGGGAGACTCTGAAGAAGCAATGATCTCTCCGGTTCCTTCTTCAATCCAGAGTCCGGTCTCTTCATCAAGTGTCCAGAGCGGAATGATGTCTCCTAACTCTACATCTGCATTCGTGACCGGTATTTCGATTTCAGCTGATTTGCCGGGCATCATCTGTAATGTTTCCCCGTTCTGTGTAAACGTAAAGTCAGCAACTCCAAAGCTGATCAGGCTGCCGAGTTCACCTGTAGGTCTTAATCCATCAAATCCGCCAGGGAATGCAAATATTTCGTCAGAGGAGACATCCAGCGGCGTCATGGATAGTTCTACATTGCCTGTGACCACATCCCCGTTTGAATCCACGAGGGCATCTACAGGCAGGGTGACGCGTGTTCCAAATTTACCCGTCATGTCCGTGCCGGCTTCGATCGTTGGAACCACCACCGGTTCTTCAAGTGGCACCATGGAAGCCGCAAAAAAGTTCTCGTCGCTGTCCTTATCCGGGGTGATACGCACCGTTTGCAGAGCATATCCGGGTTTCGTTAGTTGAACGACAATCGGAACACCGGATGGGGCGTCACCCAGGACAATTCTTCCGTCAGTGCCTGATACAGATATGAAGTCATCATTGACCACATTTGCTGTTACTCCTTCAAGAGGCTCAAGGTCTACAGACGTAATCTCCCCGGTGATGATAGTCAGAGCAGGAGGTGAGGGAGCATTGGAAACACTTACAGATTTGGTTATCGTACCCATGGACCCAAAATCTCCAGCTACCGTCAATGTCACACTGTAGCTACCAGAGCTGGTATAGACATGTGATAACGACTGACCATATCCGCGCTTTCCGTTTCCAAAGTCCCATGAGTAAGTCAAGTCTTCATCTGATGCACCCACAGATGCCGAAGCGTCGAATATAACCGGTGACCCTGCTGTTTGATCACCTGACACAATAAAAGAAGCAGTGGGAGCCGGGGCAGGCTGAAGGGTAGTGGTTAGCGTCAGTGTATCGGGAAGCGACACGGACGCAGTTCCCTCAAAATCCGTATACCCAGCCTTCCGGTAGAGGATGGATAGGTCGAGGTCCGGGCCGTTATCCAAATTTGCAATCGCATCAAGCA
>CAZVEP010000264.1:0-1864 GCA_964625635.1 uncultured Rhodohalobacter sp. | reverse complement strand
TGCTTGATGCGATTGCAAATTTGGATAACGGCCCGGACCTCGACCTATCCATCCTGTACCGAAAATCCGGATATACGGATGTTGAAACGTCAGCCTCTGTCTCGCTGCCGGATACGCTCGATCTGACGTCAGCCCTCCAACCCGCCCCTGCCCCAACGGCGTCGTTTTCGGTTACGGGTGAGCAAAGAATCAACATGCCTCTTATTTTTAATGCTTCAGCTTCAACAGGTGTATCGGGTGAAGACCTTGTTTACTCATGGGATTTTGGTAATGGTAAGAGAGGGTTTGGTGAAACGATATCATTTGTCTATTCCGATAACGGCTCTTATGATGTCACACTCACTGTTGCCGGTGAATTTGGAGCCTCTGACATTGCAACGGACCAGGTAAGCATAAGCGGTTCATCAACAACTTCTTCTACCATCATTAATGGAGAGATTACATCGATCGATCAGTCGCCCATTGAAGGCGTAACGGCGCAGGTGGTCAACGATGACCTGCAATCAATTTCCGGCACTGACGGTCGGATCATCCTCCCGGACATCCCGGCAGGAGTGCCTATCGTAGTGAAATTGACCAAAGATGGCTACGCCACGCAAACTGTTCGGATCACACCAGACGAAGACAGCGGGGAAAACTTCTTTACAGCTTCAATGGTGCCACTTGAAGAACCACAAGTAATAACAGCCATAGAGACTGGTACGGATAGAACCGGCAAATTTGGAACTCGCGTGAGCCTTCCGGTCGATGCTCTTGTGGATTCAAACGGAGATGTGGTGACCGGTGATGTAGAACTGTCGATGACGCCGCTGGATGTTTCGTCAGATGAAATATTCGCATTCCCGGGCGGGTTCGACGGATTGCGACCTACTGGTGAGTTGGGGCAGCTGGTAAGCTTTGGGGTTGCAGACTACACATTTACCCAGAATGGCGAAACCCTGCAGATGATGCCAGGTAAGACGGCCACAATCGAAATACCTGTAACCAACGCTAACGTCAATACTGGTGATATTATTCCACTCTGGACACTCGATGAAGAGACCGGTCTGTGGATAGAAGAAGGGTCCGGTGAGATTATTGTATCGCCGGAATCCCCGTCCGGTCTGGCCATGAAAGCCACGACCGGTCATTTTTCATGGAAGAATGTTGATGTATTCTTCGGTGGTACTGGAATTGGCAACGATGTGGATACCTATACACTTATTCCAAGCTGTAGAAATTCAGAAACGGGCGAGAATATTTCTTGTTCGATTCGTGGCACACTGTTTAACGAAGATGGATCCATTGCTGGATATGCGCCCACTATCGTAGTTCCCGTGGGATCAGAGCGAAGTCAGCAGGTTCCGATAAACAGGAGGTTTGAACTGCTTGGGTACAACGGGGCAGGTGGCTTATCAGGCACTGCAGAAATTCCTCCGGTAAATGATCCAAACGAGGTTATCAGAATAACTATTGATTTAAGCCCAAGAGTTACATCGGATGCGATACTTATTGAATACGGTGACGCTTTAAAGGGCAGGTCAGCTATTTCAGAGCCAACAAGGTACAAATTTGAAGCAGAACAAGATGACTATATTCGAATTCAACTAAGAGAAGGGCTCGGCTTTGAAGGCAGGGGTACTGTCACGCTTTATCACCCAAATGGAGATATACTCGAGCAAAATGAATACAGAAATAGCTATACTCGCAATATATTTGAAACTATATCTCAGACTGGTACCTATTTTATCGACGTAAGCGCAGAGTCAGCAGTATCAAATTTTGATATCGAACTCGATCTTTTCCAGGGACCTGTGAACCGGCAAATAGCCTACGGGGACCGAATTTTCGACTTCCTATGGCCAGGCACAACTAACACCTATAC
>CAZVEP010000263.1:0-1895 GCA_964625635.1 uncultured Rhodohalobacter sp. | reverse complement strand
TAACATGTATTTCTCTTAAGGCTTTTCAACCCTGAACGTTGTCTGATAATAGTATAATTGTCTTATGCACGCAACTGAGAACAGTATATTGTCCGATTAATATTTATCGGTCGTAAAAAAGTGTCCGATTAAAGTGCCGATAATTATTTTGATGTCCTATGTAAGTGATCGCGTTTTTTGGGATCATACATCAAAAAAAAGATGAAAGAGAAGAAGATACTATCGCGCCTTAAGGAAGAAATAAGACGAAGAAATTACAGTTACAGCACTGAAAAAATCTACGCACAATGGATTGTCAGATTTATACGGTTTCATAAGCTTGCCCACCCCGTATCTCTGACTGAAGATGATGTCGTTGCTTACCTCAATCACCTGGCAAACAATCTGAACGTGGCAGCATCCACACAAAATCAGGCGCTATCAGCAATTGTATTTCTATACTCAAATATACTAGGTAAACCGCTGCAGCAGCTCGACAACCTTAAGAGGGCCAAAAAACCAAAACGATTACCGGTGGTACTCACCGAAAAGGAAGCATTATCCATCATCAAATCGATGGAAGGCGTTCCCCAACTTGTTTTGAGTCTGCTCTACGGGTCGGGCCTGAGAATATCAGAGGCGCTCAGATTACGCGTTCAGGATCTCGATTTAGACTATAAACAACTAACCGTCAGAAATGGAAAAGGACTGCGAGACAGAATTACCATGATACCAGAGTCACGGGTCGATCAAATTGCTCATCATATTCAAAAGGTAAAAAATCTTCACAATCTGGACCTCCAGAAAGGGTTCGGCGAAACCATACTTCCAAAAGCTCTGGCCCGTAAGTATCCCGGGGCATCAAAAAAGCTCCTGTGGCAATATCTTTTTCCGTCCAAAAAACGGTCGGTTGATCCCCAAACAGGGATTCTTCATCGCTATCATATATCGCAGCGAAATATCAGGCGTGCGGTACGACGCGCATCAAAGGAGCACCACATTCAAAAACATGTCACACCACATACCTTCAGACATTCGTTTGCAACACATTTATTAAAAAATGGCTATGACATCCGAACGGTTCAGGAATTACTGGGCCACAAAAGTGTAAAAACAACAATGGTGTATACCCACGTGCTGAATAAAGGCGGCCACGGGGTAAAAAGTCCGCTGGATGTATAATCAACTATTCTCAAGCTACCTTTCGTACCTTCACACAAAAACACCTTTTCATCATTCCTCACTTTTAGTTACTCTTCAGTTATTCACTACTAAACAGACTGTTTTTCAATGCATCGCTTTTTCTCTTTTGCCGTCACGGCACTTCTTACAACCCTGCTTATTTATATCCTCTCAGTTCCTTTGGGATCTCTGCCACCAATTGGAAATTTTTTTCACCCAACTATGGGTTTCTGGGCCAATGCCGAAACGGTTGGCGTTAGCGGAGACATTATCTTTCCCACAACCAGCACCACCGATCCTGTTGAGGTATTTTACGACGATCGGGGAGTTCCTCACATTTTTGCCCAAAATGATGCCGACCTCTATTTTGCCCAGGGATATGTATCTGCGCGCGACCGGCTCTTTCAGATGGAGTTACAGATAAGGGCCGCAGGCGGCACACTATCTGAGTGGCTTGGTGAAGGCACTATTGAATATGACCAGAACCAGCGCCGGCTCGGCATGATGTATGGCGCTGAACAGGCTATGGACTTCATCACAGAAAATGACACCATTCGAAACGTCATTGAATCGTATGCTGATGGAGTAAATGCCTATATCAGCTCCCTGTCTTATGAAACCTACCCGCTGGAATATAAAATTCTGGATGCAGCCCCGGCCGAGTGGAAGCCTATCAACACCGCGCTTCTGCTCAAGTATATGACCCAGATGCTTGCGGGCCGTTCTGATGATTT
>CAZVEP010000262.1:0-1909 GCA_964625635.1 uncultured Rhodohalobacter sp. | reverse complement strand
CAGTAAAAGATGAAATAACTTTGTGTACTTCGTGCCTTAGCGCCCTCGTGGTAAATAAACGGAGCGTTGTTGTTGTCCAGAAATCGGATGGTTGGCCGCGAAGTCACGAGAGCCCGAAGAGCACGAAGGATGTGAATACTTCAAAGAATTGAGATGCAGATATGGATGAGTTTACCTTCGTGTACTTCGCGTCTTGGCGTCCTCGTGGTAAATAAACGGAGCGTTGTTGTTGTCCAGAAATCGGCTGGATGGCCACGAAGCCTCGAGGACACGAAAGATTATTAAGTGATTTGAACATTCTTTTCAAAAAATAGAGAAGCCCTATCTACGTCAGCTAATACGCCTTAAGGATTGCCGAATTAATGAAAACCATACCTGACACCTGACCTCAAAAAGGCTTGCAATGTATGCTTTTATCGGTCTGTCCCCCTGCTTCGGACGCTTGCAGGTCCGGAAATCCGAATCCCCGAATAACCAATACACCAATAACCAATCAACCAAAAACCAAATTAATGGATATTACCCATGAGTTTCTTAATTGGCTTGTTGAACAGCAGAAGAACTAAACCACCGCCTACGGTGGTAATCACAATAAGCCAAAACAGATCGGGCAGGAGGGATGGATCAGCCTGGATGGCTTCATCATCAAACTGGCCGGCAATTCGTCCGGCGATGAGGTTCCCGAATGCGATGGACATAAACCAGACTCCCATCATCTGCCCCACAAGCTTTTTGGGGGAGAGTTTGGTCACGGCACTTAGTCCAACCGGACTCAGGCAAAGTTCGCCACATGTGTGAAACAGGTAGGTCATGATGAGCCAGGTTGGGAGCACTTCATTTCCGCCTACCACGTAGAATGAGGCAAACATCATTACAAGGAATCCAAACCCGAGAAGAATCAGACCGAGTGCAAATTTTACAGGGGTTGATGGTTCAAGATTCTTTTTGGCAAGCCAGACCCAAAGCCATCCAAAAACAGGCGCCAGTGTAATAATGAAAAATGCATTCACGGACTGCAGCCAGCTGGCCGGCATCAGCCATCCAAAGATGTCGCGGTCGGTGTAGCGTTCTGCAAATAGGTTTAGCGATGAGCCGGCCTGCTCAAAACCCGACCAGAAAATTGCTGAAAAAATGAACAGTGCAGCGATCACACCAATCTTTTTCTGCTCATCGGTTGTCAGATCTTCAGCAATGTAGACGTAGGCGAAGTAGGCGAGCACTAATAGGAAGATGATAAAGCCGGAGGCATCTGCAATGGCAACCGGATTGATTGTAATCCAGCCCGAGCTGATGGACACAAAAGCAGCCAGGCAAAACAGCCCGAGTCCCCATAATCCGACTTTGATGCGGCCAAAGAGCTTTTGCTGTTCTGCAGGTGTTCCGGTCATTTCAGGCTCTGCGCCTATGCCGCCTAAATATTTTTCTGTGGCTTTATACTGAATCAGCCCAAGAAGCATCCCAATGCCTGCGGCGCCAAATCCATAGTGCCAGTTAATTCCCTCGCCAAGATACCCGGTGATTAGCGGTGCCAGGAACGCCCCGATATTTATTCCCATGTAGAAAATCGAAAAGCCGGCATCACGTCGCGCCTGCTCGTCATCACCATAAAGGCCGCCAACGATACTGCTGATGTTTGGCTTGAGCAGCCCGGTTCCTATGACAATCAGAACAAGCCCGAAGTAAAATGTGACGTTACCCGGGATGGCCATGCTAAAGTGACCGGCAGTGATAATGATACCGCCGTACCAAATTGCTTTTCGCAGCCCAAAAAACTTATCCGCGAGCCATCCGCCGGGAAGTGCAAGCAGGTAGACGAACATCGTATACAGTCCGTAGATAGCGGTGGCGGTTGTATCATCAAGCCCGAGGCCGCCGCGATTGATCGCATCAACCATGAACAGAACGAGAA
>CAZVEP010000261.1:0-1913 GCA_964625635.1 uncultured Rhodohalobacter sp. | reverse complement strand
AATCGCGGGACTCAATATGTTGCGTGTGATGCGGGGAATGGAGGAGGTAGCTGAAAGGCTGCAAGCTGAGGAGGAGCCTAGCGAAATGTTAATTGGGGATGCTGAGTAGTATCGAATCTTTTATAGTTTTAAAAGGAGCTGACAATTATTCACGCAGATGATTTCTAAGCCGGTTGCCAGATTCAGATTTTTTACTGTCAGAATCGGCTTCATCCATGTCCAATTCGATAGCTTGGGTATCAGTAGAGCCTGATCGGTTGTTGGTTGTATTTTTATTTGAGGTTTCGCTTGTTATCTGCTTAGCCTGGATAACAAGATTCTCGGCTATTTCTGTAATTTCACGAACATGTTTTGAAAGTCTCTGTTTTTGCACCCAGGTTATAAGAGGATATAGAAGTGCTGTTAATGTGAGTCCGGCCATCATACCAAACCAGGGGTTGTCCGTCACAGAAAAACCAGCTGCACCTCCGATAGGTATTAGAATAATTGCGGCAAAGAAAAGAATAACGATATTCGTAAATGTTGAATCCCAGGGTAAATTCATGGTCTGACGCTTGCTGACCCGAATTCTGAGTTTCTCACCTCTTTGCTGGATTAAAACGCGAGTGGTGTACAACGAAAACTCATCAGTATATTTCCATTCAACACTTGTCGAGGTTTTATTGACAATTGCCTTTCCGGAGTAATCATTAAAAAATTTATTCCACCAGGTTATCTCTTTCTGTGATGTGCCAAAATGGTGATTCAGTTCAAGAATCAGATCGTCTAAAAGCCGGTTATTTACCTTCGCTTTAATCCAGTGTTCGGCTAAGATGTCCGTATCTTTTACAACAGTTGTCTCATCCAGAGTGCCTGAAGCTGAACCCTGATGAAGCTCGTCTGCTGCCCGGCGCATTAGTTCAGGGTCGATACCGGACTCGGCAGCAATTTTTTCGAGATCCTGCATGGATAAGCCTGACGAATCGTTGAGGCCTCTTTTATCATTTCTTTCTGCCTCAAGTTCTACAGCCCTGCGTATAAGCCTTGCAACTTCTTCTTCCGAGTATAGATTGTCAGACATATTTAATTTTGTGCATTATTAAAACTGGTCTTTTACAGCCTGAATTACTGTTGGAGCCAAGTGAAAAGTACGGATGGAGTATGTTAAATGTTGCGAAACGACTGATTACAATTCATTTGAATAAACAGCCGGTACTTTTTCACGCAGGTTAAACCCGCTGCTCATCACTTCGCCATAGGCTCCGGCGCTTCTGATCGCCACCAGGTCGCCCCGTTCAACTTTCGGCATTTTGATTCCTTTTCGGAACGTATCGGACGTCTCGCAGATAGGCCCGACAACATCGTAAGTTTCGAGAGGTTTGTCTGATGTGAGCACATCAACGCTGTGCGACGCCTGGTAGAGTGCCGGGCGTATAAGTTCCGTCATGCCAGCATCAAGCACGGCAAAGTTGGTTGTAATGCCTTCCTTCACAAAGAGTACTTCTGATATCAGGGAGCCGCACTGACCTACAATACTTCGCCCCAGCTCAAAATGAACCTGCTGGCCATCTCTTAGCTTGAGATTTTCTTCGAACAGATTGAAAAATGCTTCAAAATCGGGATAGGGCTCATCATCAGGTATCTCGTAGCTGATGCCAAGACCACCGCCCACATTTACATGCGTGAGGGGAAAACCTTCCTCTTCAAACCATGTTTGAATCTCATTTACCTTTTCACAAAGATCTCTGAAGGCTTTTAAGTCTCTGATTTGTGAACCTATATGGAAGTGGATGCCGGTAAGGTTAATCACATCCAACTTTGGAAGTATCTCAAATAAGCGGGGCAGGTGCTCGGGATTCACTCCAAATTTATTCTCAGTCAGCCCGGTGGTGATATACTTGTGCGTTTTAGCTTCCACATTTGGATTGAGCCGC
>CAZVEP010000260.1:0-1915 GCA_964625635.1 uncultured Rhodohalobacter sp. | reverse complement strand
AAGCCAAGAAGCAAAAGAAACCATGATGCATCTCCGGCGCCCGGATACATTAGCATTAGATTGGAATTGAAGCACGAAATTCCCCATCTCTATTGCATAGAGAGGGGCCGGGGGCGAGTCAAAAGGCCAGGTAGCCTTAATGCGTAAGTCATTTAAAAACAGTGAAATAGTCGTTGTGATATTAGAAAATTAGTCATCCAATTCAAAAACTCCTTAATGTTTATGGAAAAAAGTTTATGCAACGTAAAAAAATGTAATTATATTAGTTCTCCATCTAAGAGGTCTGTAAAAAATCTTGTCACAACTGCGATAAATCGAACGGCAAGATCTTTTTTGTTAAGGGGAATTAAAGGGGTATGGATTTACAACTACTGATGTTACTTTCATCCGGGGTGCTTTCATTTTTTGCTGTCTATTTTCTTGTGCCGCTGCTTATTAGTGTGGCCTATAACAAAAATCTTTTCGATATACCGGACGGCCAGCGGAAACTTCACGATCGGCATATTCCATCTCTTGGGGGAATAGCTATTTTTGTTGCCTTCATCTGCGGCTTTTCAATCAGCGGCTATGCAGAGCAGATGCCGGGCTATTCGTATGTTATGGCAGGTCTGACGATGCTCTTTTTTACCGGGCTGAAAGATGATCTTATGCGCCTCTCCCCGGTAAAAAAATTGATGATCCAAATATTTGCATCCGGAATTGTCATTATTGGAGGCGGGCTGCTGATTGATAATTTCTACGGATTGCTTGGAATAGGGCAGCTTTCTGGCTGGGTATCGGTACCGCTTACCCTTTTCACGATGATTGTTGTGATGAATGCGTTCAACCTGATTGATGGGATTGACGGGCTTGCCGGCGGCGTTGGAATTTTAGCGTCCCTTTTCTTTGGAGCCGGCTTTTATGTTGCGGGTGAAATGCCCATGGCTGTATTCTGCCTGATGACAGCGGTTGTGCTCTCCGCCTTTTTAATACACAATTTTCGTCCGGCGTCTATATTTATGGGAGACTCGGGATCCCTGATGATCGGCTTTGCCCTTGCCGTGATGGCCGTCAGATATGTGGGGCTTGGCGGCAACACTGCTTTCACCGACGTTTTTGGCAACACCTCCCCGGTGCTTCCCGTCGTATTTCTTATCATTCCGCTCTATGACACGCTTCGGGTATTTACCAGCCGCATTCTCTATAAACTTTCTCCATTCACACCCGGCACGGATCATATTCACCACGTCCTCCTGCGGTCCGGGTTCAGCCATAGCGCCGCCGCTGTTTATCTGTATGGCGCAATGTCCGCAATTGCGGCTTTTTCAATGAGCATCATCTTCCTTTTTGAGGCCGGGGCTCAACTGGTTCTGCTTAGCACACTTGTTCTAATGCTGCTGCTGTTTCCCACCAAAGGAATAAAGCGGGAGATTCTCACCAAAACCGGGCTCGGGGAAGATCCGGAACCCAAGTTTATATCGAAAGACCCGTTTATCTCCAAAAAAGAATATGAAGATGTGGAGGAGTCCGTGCCGGCACCGAAGAAACGGAGAGTGAAAGAAGTAGTGAATGGGTGAAAATGTAGCGCGCTGCGTCCAATTAAAAAAAGCCACTGTCATGTCGAGCGTAATCCCGACTGTTTTTTTGTCGGGATGAAGTCGAGACATTTCACTACGCTTCGCTCCGTGGGGAAAAGATGAGCCTTGTAATCGGAAGGAGCGTGGTGAGGCGTTGTTTAAGTTGGATCCAAGAACAAGGAGATCTCTCGATGCGATCTCCGCCAGCCGGCGGATCACTTACTCGAGATGACAGAGTTCGCTAGGGTAAAGGTAACCGGCGTTTGAGTATCCCAAGTATGCAACACGCCGATGGACGCCGGTGCTAAGGTTTTTCCTGTACCTTGTCCCCTGCACCCTGAAAATCACATCGCCCATTT
>CAZVEP010000259.1:0-1925 GCA_964625635.1 uncultured Rhodohalobacter sp. | reverse complement strand
GGAAGCCTTCAGTTTGCCGACAGCACGGATAGCTGGGGACTGGATGCTCCGGGATTTTCGAGCGGCGCGGCCTGGGGTGACCTTGACGGCGACGGGGCGCTGGATCTGGTGGTCAGCCAGGTGAACGGGCCCGCGCGTATCTACCGTAACCGCGCGGCGGAACTGCTGCCTGACCGCAGCTGGCTTCGTGTGGATCTTGAAGGCGAGGCGCCCAACACGCAGGCCATTGGCGCCAGCCTGCAGGTATGGGCCGGCGGTGATGGGTACTGGTACCGCGAGCACTACCTGCAGCGAGGCTTCCAGTCGAGCGTACAGCCCGGCCTGCATGTCGGGCTGGGTGAAGTTGCCACCGTGGACTCGCTCGTCCTGCGCTGGCCGGACGGGCGCACCAGCCGGATGACGAATGTAGACGTCCCGTCCCGGCTTACCCTGCGGCAATCAGCGGCCACCGACCAGCCTGCACCACCACCGCCGCCTGCCAGAATGCCGGGAGATTTTCTAGCTGAGGACCTGACAGCGTGGAGCGGCAGCGAGACCTTGAAGCGTTCGGAGTCTGAAGACGAACCATCCGACGCTGACAGGAGTGCAACTGAGCACACGCTGTCAGGTCGTCCGCTGCTTCAACCGGCAACCATTCCCGGCCTGTCCGGCTGGCGCCACGAGGGCTATCCCTACAGCGACTTCGACCGCGAGCGGCTGCTGCTTCACATGCGCTCTACGGAAGGTCCGGCCCTGTGCACGGGCGACGTGAACGGCGACGGGCTGGAGGATGTGTATACCGGCGGTGCGCGCGGGCAGGCCGGATCCCTGTGGGTGCAGGGCCCGGATGGAGGCTTCACGCCAGCCGCACAAGAGCTGTTTGACGGCGATGCGGGCAGCGAAGATACTGCCTGCGCGATGTTCGACGCCACCGGCGACGGGACCGATGACCTGTACGTGGTAAGCGGGGGCAATTCCTATTCGACGAGCTCGTCGCTGCTGGCCGACCGGATGTACCTGTCCGGCGATGGGGGCGGTCTGAGTAAATCCCCGCAGCTGCTGCCCACGATCCGCGGGTATGATGCGGGATCGGTGGTGGCGCCTAACGACTTTACCGGCGATGGGACGATGGACCTGTTTGTAGGCACGCGGCTGCAGCCGTTCGGGGTGGGCCTGCCGGCCAGCGGGTACCTGCTGGAAGGCAATGGCGACGGAACCTTCGCCGACGTGACGGATGAGTGGGCGCCCGGCCTGCTGGAGGCAGGGATGATCACCGATGCGGTGTGGGCGGACCTGACGGGCGACGGATCAACGGAACTGGTGATCGCGGGCGAGTGGATGCCGGTGCGGGTGTTTGCCAACACCGGGGAGCGGCTGGAGGAGATCTCAGACGAGCTTGGGCTGTCGGACACTCACGGGTGGTGGAATGCCATAGCCGCCGGCGATGTAAATGGCGACGGGCGCACCGACCTGATTGGCGGCAACCACGGGCGCAACTCCATCTTCCGGGCGAGCCCCGGGCAGCCGGTGCGCATGTGGGTGGGGGGTATCGCCGGCAATGGGATGACCCAGCAGATCCTGAGCTACCCGAAAGACGGGACCGATTACCCGGTGGCCCTTCGCCATGACATGATTGCGGAGATTCCGGGCCTGGCCGGCCGGTACCCGGACTATGCGAGCTACGGGGGGCAGTCGGTGCAGGAGATGTTCTCAGGGGCAGAGCTGGACACTGCGCTGGAAGCACGTGCCACGATTCTGGAAAGCATGATCTTCTGGAACGAGCCGGACGGATTCCGCGGGGAGCCGCTGCCGATGCGTGCTCAGCTGGCGCCGATGTACGGCATACATACCGCCGACCTGACGGGTGACGGCGCGGATGATATTTTGATTGGCGGGAACCTGTATGATGTCAAACCTCAGGCGGGCCCGTACGACGCCTCGCGGGG
>CAZVEP010000258.1:0-1930 GCA_964625635.1 uncultured Rhodohalobacter sp. | reverse complement strand
TTTCCCGATCGTAGGTTGCTATTTGATATTGCGGCAGGCTGGCGTTGTAGTTCCATGTACCAAAGCGGCGGGAGAACCAGATGTATCGGTCATCGGCTCCAAACGCCCCTTCCAGCATTCTCAGGTTACCCGGTTCATCTGTTACGGGAACACCTGAGCCGCCATCCACATGATACATCCATATCTTATGATTGCCCGGATCATCTTTGGATGCGATGACGTACTTGCCATCCGGCATCCACTCCGGCGACTGGTATTCATTGTCTTTACCTTTGGTCAGCTGCTCCTTCTCTTCCGTTTCAACATGATAAATCCATACGCCTTCGCCGCCTGATGCATCTGAAATAAAAGCGATCTTGTTTCCATCGGGGCTATACCGCGGCTGACTATCGAACTGCATGCCGCTGGTAATTTGTGTGGCATCGCCGCCTTCTATAGGTATCGTATATAGATCACCGAGGTAATCAAAAACGATGGTCTCACCATCAGGGCTGACATCAAGCGCTATCCATGACCCCTCATCAAGATCAAAAGAAAATTCCCGGCCGGGCTCGAGTGGCAGCTCGTTGTTGCTTTCTTCATCCGTACTGTCGGCGTCAGCATCGCTATCCTGTGCCAGCATTAAGTGCGGAGTGAAAGCTGCTATCAGAAAAAGGAGAAAATATTTTAAACCGTAAGAAAAGTGAGCGATGCGTGTCATTGTAAGAATAAATTGGATTAAGTTGAGATAAGGAATCTAAACAAATTGAGGGGTGAGCCCAATTGGTTTACAATTATATACATAAGCGCGTTGGTTGTATTCAAGTCATTAAATTTTTCAGCACCAGTAATGTTTAGATGAATTAGAGCTAATTTTAGAAACAAAAAGTTTTGGCAGGTGTTTACAGAATTCGTATCAAATCTATCTTTATTAAGTTGAAGTCATGAAAGATCAAAAATTAATAGTGCTTGGCGTATCAATTATTCTCGGCCTTTCGGCCCTGGGATATTTTTTAAGGGATGCAGCCATCAGCTTCAAGCAGTTCGAGCGAACAGTAACGGTAAAAGGCCTCGCGGAGCAAGAGCATCCGGCTGATGTAGTGATCTGGCCTATTCAATACACCGAGGCAGGCAACACCCTTGATGGCACCTACACAGCTCTTGAATCGAGTGCTGAGAAAGTGAGGGCTTTTTTGGTAAATCAGGGCATTTCCGAAGAGGAACTCTCTTTTTCCACGCCGGTTTTAACGGACCGTTCTGCTCAGCTTTATGGAGGTAATCAAAATCCGGAGTTCCGGTATATCGCCAGTCAGACGGCTACGCTCTATTCTGAAAATGTAGAGCTTGTACGGAATGTGATGAGCCGCCTGGTGGATCTTGGAAAACAGGGTGTGACCCTCAGCGGTAACGAATATATGGTGCAGCCAGAATACCTGTTCAACAGGCTGAATGAGATCAAACCGGAGATGATTGAGCAGGCAACGATTGAGGCGCGCCAGGTTGCGGAGAAGTTTGCGGACGATTCTAACAGTGAGCTGGGAAAGATAAAGACGGCTTCCCAGGGGCAATTCAGCATCATGCCAAGGGACAATAATACGCCACACATCAAGAAAGTGCGTGTGGTGTCTACGATTGTGTATTATCTGTCGGATTAGGTATCTTTTGTTGAAGAAGGCTTTACAAAACCGCGCTTTTACCACATTTCTTCGTTATCGCAAAATTGAAATCCTCACGTAAGGAATTACGCTCCGGTTCCAATTTTACTCTGGCCTCGAACTGTGACAAAATCACTGGTTTTCAATACCTTCTTATTTAAATATGAAAACGGATCACATTACAGCTCAGAAAATTATGGCTACAGTAAAACTTTTGAAGATAGCACACGGACGAAGCGGTGATAAAGGAAATGGCAGTAATGTGGGAATCATCGCCCGTCATCCGGACATCTACC
>CAZVEP010000257.1:0-1962 GCA_964625635.1 uncultured Rhodohalobacter sp. | reverse complement strand
AGCTGAAGATTTACTTCTTCTGATCGGTCGGCTTTGATTGATACTTCAGACTCCAGATTTGTTCGTTTGAACAGCCAGGTTCCATCCTCCAAAAGTTCTCCTGTCCACCCTGGTTCCACAACCGTGGTGCTATGTGCATCAAGAACAAGGGCCGGACCGGTCAATGAAGCACCCGTTTTTAAATCTGACCGATTGTAAACTGCCGCTTCTTCCTCTCTATTTGAGGTGATAAAGATCGTGCTTTCGTTACTGTCTGGCTGATAGCTGGTTAACTTCTCTTTTGTCGACCCTCCGGCATTATAATGAGATTCAGGCTTACTCTCAGAAACACGCACCCGAAGCACTTCCACTTCAATCTCCCTCTCCTCTATCCAGTGCCCGTATGATTGCCTGTAAACTTCTTCAAATCTGTCTGAAATATTCAAACCCTCCGACCAATCGATGGCCACTGAACTATCCTGTCCCTGAAATCGCAAAAATAGCTGCTTTTGTCCCGCTCCGGTCTGTGCATCGTCTACGCCTTGCTCATTCAGACCTATTCGGGCTGATCTCTCAAGTTTATTGAACTCTTCATTTAAAGATCGTTCTACATCATTGAGCGGCTTTAGGATCTGCAGGCTTTCTATCTGCTCGAGCGTTGCCTGCTGCAGGCCATATGCGCTGAGAAGTCCTGCATCAGCCGGCACAAGTACGGTCGCAATGTTCAGTTTTTCAGCAATAGCAGTGGCATGCTGAGCACCGGCTCCGCCAAATGCGACCAGGGAATAGTCAATCGGATCAAACCCTTTTTGCGTAGAAATCTTTTCGATAGCCTGTGCCATCCGCTCATTGGCAATATCCAGAAAACCCGACAGAATCTGGTTCCGGCTTAGTTCTTCGTCCCGGTTTTCATTCACCTTTTTTTGCAGTTCTTCGAACCGCATATCGGCAGCTTCACGATCAATGGAGATATGAAAGTTCGCCCTGTTCAGTCGACCCGACAGCAGATTCACATCGGTAATGGTCAGGGGGCCGCCTCGACCATAACACGCCGGACCGGGATCAGCACCGGCACTTTCCGGACCCACCGTGAGGCTGCGGCCATCGAAGCCGCAAATGGATCCGCCTCCTGCTGCAACCGTCTCGATATCCACTGCAGGAGCAGCAAGAGATGCATCAGCTACGGTGTGTTCATACACGTAATCAATTGAACCATCATAGCGCGACACATCGCTGCTCGTCCCGCCCATGTCGAAAGAGATTATCCTGGTTTCTTGGCCTTCTTCCAGACCTCCAAGGTTTTGCCGCGAAGCGATCCCCCGGGAGAAACCTTGGAGGTCTTTTTTAACAACTCTCTTCCCTATCGCCGCAGCTCCAATCACTCCCCCGGCCGGACCACTCAGCAGCCCATCCTTAGGCAGATAGTGATTGGCCTCCACCAG
The DNA here is from genome assembly GCA_964625635.1 of uncultured Rhodohalobacter sp. Taxonomy (GTDB): domain Bacteria; phylum Bacteroidota; class Rhodothermia; order Balneolales; family Balneolaceae; genus SW132. The sequence continues at coordinate 541 of CAZVEP010000257.1, read as the reverse complement.
GTTACCACCGCTGCTCATAACCCTGAACGAGCTGCCGCTGATAACGTCAGCGATCCTCGAAAGATACCGCTCCATAATGGGGGTCAGATATGCATTGACGTCGGCAGTAACAGCCCGCGGCACAATCTTAATCTCGGGACTCAGGTCAGACGAGCATGAGACATATCTGAATCCCATATCCAGAAGTATCTTTTCAATCACTTTTTCATGGCTGTTGTTTTTATAGCTGTTCATCAGGCAGATCGCCACGGCCTCAACATCATCTTTTATTGGCTTGATGCAGTCTTCAAGATGCTTTTTGTCCAGATCTTTGATGATTTCTCCATCAGCATCCACCCTTTCCCGAGCCTCGATAATCTGAGAATAGAACGGGTCCGATTTCTGAATATCCAGCGAGAAAAGATCGGGACGCTGCTGGTTTTTAATCTTCAGCAGGTCACCAAACCCTTCTGTGATGATAAACAGTGTCTTAGCACCTTTTCTCTCGAGAAGAGCATTCGTGCCTTTTGTTGTAGACAGCCGAAATTCGAGCGGAGGAAAA
>CAZVEP010000256.1:0-1965 GCA_964625635.1 uncultured Rhodohalobacter sp. | reverse complement strand
GGTTAGTGTTTCTGTAAGCGTAGATGGCACAACGCTCGACGATACACCAATAATCGATTTCACTGCAGCGGAAGCGGCTGCCATCTCAATTGTTTCGGGCAATAATCAGAGTGCTGAAGTTACTCAGCAGCTGCCTTCTGATTTTGTTGTAAATATTTCAGACCAGTTTGGAAACGTTATTCAGGGTAAAGATGTGCAGTTTACGATCATAAGCACACCTTCAGGAGCAGGCGGACAGAGTCTTAGCAGTAGCTTAGTTCAAACCGACAGTGACGGAAATGCGTCTACAAGGTTGACTCTTGGAGATACTCCGGGGGACTATATTGTGGAAGCAGCCACAAGCGGTGTGAGTAGTTCAATTTTTACGGCTACTGCACAGACGGGGGGTCCATCTCAGATGACGATTGTGACCCAGCCCGGAAACTCATCTGCCGGCGAGGTTATTAGTCCATCTGCAGAAATTTTAATTACTGATGACGCCGGAAACCCGGTAAACGGAGTATCTATTACGGTGCGGGAAGAGGGTGGATATACATTCGATGGCGGAACGATCACACTAACGAGCAATACGTCAGGCGTCGTAACTTTCAACGATCTGATTATCGAAACGACCGGCCAATACGTTCTGGTGTTTGATGCAATTGCGAGTGGAGTGCCTGATATAAGTTCTGAACAAATAGATATTATTGCGGGAGAGCCTGCAGATTTGGTTATAGCTACCAATCCCGGAAATACGACTGCAGGAAATGTTATTCCAGGCCCGCCTTCTGTGGTTGTCGAAGACCAATTTGAAAATCCGGTACCCAACGTGAGCGTATCTGTCAGCGAGCAGAGCGGGCAAACATTTGAAAGTGGTACACTTACGAGTCAAACCAATGTGTCGGGTTTAGCTGTTTTTGATGATTTAATTATCAACGTCGCAGGGCGATATAATTTAGTATACGACTCACCCGGTCTTAATAAACAGACCTCGAATGCGTTTGATGTGGAGAGTGGTAGTATTGATGCCGGCACCTCGAGTGTGAGTGTGTCTCCTTCCACATTGCAAGTTGGGAGCAATTCGACGGTAACAATTGAGTTGAGGGACGCGAACGGCAATCCTGTGTCGGGACTGTCAGATTCTGACTTTGGTATTAGTGTTTCGGCAAATGGCTCAGCGGGCAGTGTAACGGAGTCTGGTTCAACCGGTGATTATTCGACACTGGTCAGCAACACAACGGCTGAGCAAGTGAGCATAAGTGTAACTGCCAGCGGGGTGTCTGTTGGAAGCGCGTCGATCACATTTACTGCGGCTTCTGCCTCATCGATTGTAGCAAGCTCGGGCGATGGCCAGTCAGGGGAAATTAGCACAACATTATCGAGTCCGTTTGTGGTCCAGGTAACCGATGAGTTTGGTAATGCAGTTTTCGGGGAAACGGTGACATTTTCGATTACTGGTGAACCGTCCGGGGCAAGCGGTCAGTCACTGAGCACCACGTCGGCCACCACCGATGGGTCGGGTGAGGCGTCCACGACGCTGACCCTGGGTGATACGGTGGGTAGCTACGATGTGACGGGGTCGGTCAGTGGAGCGGGATCGGTGGTGTTTACGGCCTCAGCGACGGCTGGCGCGGCGTCTGATATGACGATTGAGACTCAGCCTGGTGCGAGCACAGCTGGCGGGGCGGTCGCCGGGCCAGCTTCGGTTCGGGTGACGGATACAGGTGGCAACCCGATTAGTGGCGTGGATGTCACAGCGAGCTTGAACGGCGGGTCGTTGACGGGCGGCAGCACGGCCACGGAGGCTACGGGGTTGGATGGGATTGCGAGTTTTGGGAATTTGGTGATTGAAACGGCCGGTAGCTATACGCTGACCTTTAATGCGGCTGCCTCCGGGGTGTCGGATGTGGAGTCGGCAACATTTGATGTATCTGCGGCTTCTGCCTCATCGATTGTAGCAAGCTCGGGCGATGGCCAGTCAGGGGA
>CAZVEP010000255.1:0-1967 GCA_964625635.1 uncultured Rhodohalobacter sp. | reverse complement strand
TTGAGTTTTGAGTTTTGAGTTTTGAGTTTTGAGTTTTGAGTTTTGAGTTTTGAGTCTTTTAAAATTATCTGCTCGATATAGTGATAGCAAGTCAATTTTTCACTTTTGCCTTTTCACTTTTCACTTCTGCTTCACAGATCTCATATCTCGCGACTCAAGACTCACGACTATCATCCAGCCTTTTCCAGCCACTCAGCAAACTCATCTGCTGATTTTGTATTCAAGACTCTGTCCGGGCCAAACTTTGCTTTCCGGGCAATCATCACTCCATAGCGGATATTATCAATCCCATCAGTGGTGTGAGCATCCGGGTTGATAGAGGTCAGCAGCCCGGTCTCCTTCGCCTTATTGCCGTATCTCCAGTCCAGATCCAGCCGCCATGGGTTTGCATTGATTTCGATTGCGACTCCTTTGTTCACGGCCCTTTCAATCAGTTTGTTGATATCCATTTTGCTCTCGCTGCGCTTGAGAAGCAGTCGTCCGGTAGGATGTCCTATCATGTGAGTGTATGGATTGTCGATTGCCTTTTCGAAACGCTCCATCATTCTATCAAAATCCATTTCGAGTCCCGAGTGGACGCTGGCAATAACAATATCGAATCCCTCCAGAATCTCATCGGGATAATCGAGTGATCCATCAGCCAGAATATCTGACTCGATGCCTTTAAAGATTCTGAAATCTTTTTTCGAATATTCTTCATTCAGCTCATCAATCTCATCCCACTGCTGCTTTACCTCATCTATCGACAGTCCGCCCGCATATGCCGCGGTTTTGGAGTGATCAGTAACGGTGAGATATTCATATCCCCTTTCAATACAGGCATCTGCCATCTGCTTAATGGAATACTTACCGTCACTCCAGGTACTATGAGCGTGAACAACCCCTTTGATTTGATCTTCTTCGAGGAGCTCCATGGACTCATGCTCAGCATAATATTCAAACTCACCTCGGTCTTCTCGATGCTCCGGCGGCACGAAGTTGAGGTCCAGCTTTTGGTAAATGCCGGTTTCTGAATCTGTTTCTACAGGCTGATCAAAGTCGGTTTCTTTTTCGTCACTAAGTTTAAAGAGCCCGTATTCATTTAATGACATCCCGCGATCCCGGGCCCGCTGACGCATCACAATGTTGTGCTCTTTACTGCCGGTGAAGTACATTAAAGCAGCAGGATATTCTTTCTCAGACACAATTCTCAAGTCTACCTGCCGGCCATTCTCAGTCCGAACTGAGCTTTTTGTATCACCGCGGCCCAGCACTTCCACAACCAGCTCGTGATTGACAAAGGATTCAAAAATCTCGCCGGCTTTCTCTTTTTCTGCCGCTGCGAGTATATCCACATCTCCAATTGTTTCCGCAGAGCGACGCAGTGATCCTGCAATTTCACATCTGCTCACGCCCTCAATTCCGCGTACAAACGCCAGCATAGGCTCAGCTACATCGTACGCCTGATCAAGACGGCACCGTTCACCGAATTTTTCGAGGTACTCAATCGACTTTATAATTTTCTCTGCTGACTTTTTCCCTAATCCCGGCAGATCCGCAACAGCACCGCTCTGGCACGCCTGCTTGAGCTCATGCATCTCTGTGATTTCCAGTTTCTTATGGATTTTCACGATGTTTTTTGGCCCCAGGCCGGAGATATTGAGCCACTCTACCAACCCTTTCGGCACTGTTTCCTTCAGTGATTCGAGAACCGGCATCGTTCCCGTTTCTACCAGTGCCGTGATATCCTTGGCAATTGATGTTCCAATTCCTTTGATGTCTGTAAGCGTGCCCTCTTCTACATGCATTTCAACCTCTGTTTTCAATCCTTCGATTGTTTGAGCGGCACGATCGAATGCGATCACCTTGAAACGGTTCTCGCCATTGAGCTGCATGAGGTCATGAACTTCGCGAAGTTTTGCGGCAACGTCCTGGTTGGTCATGGGTGGATTTGAGGTAAAAGATTATAGATAATGGAGTATAGATTA
>CAZVEP010000254.1:0-1983 GCA_964625635.1 uncultured Rhodohalobacter sp. | reverse complement strand
TGAGTTCAAAACCCTCACTATAGCTTGCGCCAAAACGAGCAAGTGATGGTTCGGCTTGTAGTCGCAAACGGTCAGTCAGTTTTTGCCTTACAATGAAACCGACATTAAAACTGGTTGTAAAGTTTGGTGTGAAGTCCAGATCAATATCCCCAGATACGAACCGGAAATTTTTAAGATGAGTTGAGGATCCTATACTGGCAGTGATTCCAAATGATAAATCTGTGGGTTGTTTTTGCTGTGCAAATGCGGTATCTGTTAAAAATGATGTTAACAGTGCGCAAACGATAACTGTTGATAAATGTTTAAAAATCTGCATTGTAAATCCGAGATTATCTGGGTGATTCAGTTTTTAAAATCCGATGATAAAAAAAGTTTCTTAGCGAACGCTTTGATAAAGTGCATTTATAGTAGCGACAAACTCTTAAGCTATCAAATGTAAGAATAAATGTTTATTACTTTATCATTTTTAGCAAAAAGTAATCGTGTCTAAGTTATCGGGAGAAATCCCCATTAGTTTAGCCTAATAGGTTGATTAAACAACATCTTCATTCTATTATCTGAGAGACCAAGAAACAGACTGCAATTCTTAAAAATTTTTAGTGACATCAATATTAAGATGAGTAGAAAGCAAATATCATTATTTAATACTAAACAGGATTTAAACATTTTGAAAGAGTCCGGAAAGAATGATCAGTTATCCCCAAAAGAAATTGAGTTGTATTTTGATCGACTTTGGCCTATTTGCAGGAGCATTACCGGCAATGGATTGCGCGAGTCATTTGAAATATTGAGAGAAATTATACCGCTTAAGTTATCTGAAGTGAAGAGTGGTACGGAGGTTTTTGACTGGACGGTCCCGGATGAGTGGAATATAAATGACGCCTATATTATCACACCGGATGGTGAAAAAATTGCTGATTTTAGGTTGAATAACCTTCATGTAGTCAATTATTCGATCCCGGTTGACATGGAGGTATCGTTTGAAGAATTGGATAAACATCTTCACTACAAAAAAGAGCTGCCCGGAGCCGTTCCTTATATTACAACCTATTATGAAAAAAAATGGGGATTCTGCGTCTCTTATGATCAGTATAAAAAGTTGCCGAGACAAGGGACTTTCAGGGTTTATATAGAGTCGCAATTGAAACCGGGCTCACTTACATACGGGGATATCCTTTTGCCGGGTAAGACGGATCAAGAAATTTTATTTAGCAGTTATTTATGCCATCCCAGTATGGCCAATAATGAACTTTCGGGCCCGCTGACACTCGCATTTTTATATCGTGAAATTAAGAAAATCAAGAACAGAAAGTTTACCTATCGCTTTGTCATTGCCCCTGAAACGATCGGTGCAATCTGTTATCTTAATCAAAATAAAAAACAGTTACTCAATAGAGTGAAAGCTGGGTATGTGTTTACCTGCTGCGGGGACAGCGGGCCAATTACCTTCAAGAAAACCCGTGAAGAGGAATCACTCACAAATAAGATTACAGAACATACCCTAAATCAATTGAGCAACGGGTTTCGGATGGTACCATTTGACCCTCTTGGAAGCGATGAACGACAGTACGGATCACCGGGATTTAACCTGCCTGTGGGTGTCTTGATGCGAACTCCATTTAGTCAGTTCAAGGAATACCACACATCGTATGACAATAAAGAGCTGATGGATTTTAAAATGATGAAAGATTTGATTCACTTTTGCACAAATATGGTGAAGGCCTACGAGTTAAATGACAAATATGTCAATCAGATAAAATATGGAGAACCCTTCTTAAGAAAACGTGACATGTTTGAAGACTTGTCAACAAAGCTTTCTCATTCAGAGCTGATTAAAATGCGATTAAGATTATTAAACTATCTTGATGGGACAAATGAGTTGATCGACGTTTGTGAAAAATATGGGTATTCAATAATGGATACGGAAACAGAAATTAATCAGCTTCTGGAGCAGGGACTTATTAAGTAAAAAGGACCGCTGCC
>CAZVEP010000253.1:0-1986 GCA_964625635.1 uncultured Rhodohalobacter sp. | reverse complement strand
TTTTATGGGACGTTCATGAAAAAGATTATTTCTATTTATTCACAAGGTTTCCGGTAGATTCCACTTCTAAAAACCAAAATTGTCCAAAAGTGGAGCTAATTTGTTGAGATTCTATCCATTCCGTTTTAACGGTCCCCGATCTGGTATCTCCTGACCATATCAACGATTGGAGATCCCGTCCAGAAGCTTCAGGGCTATTTTAACAGATTTCTAAACTCAGTATCTTAAAGTCTGCTTTAAAAAAACAGGAGGAGCGGATGGGAAAAATGAGTGCTGTTGTAAGATCGGAAGAGGCGTGGGCTAAATGGATGGATCGCCTTGCTGAACAGGATTTTGTGATTGTTGACGAATTTATATCAGAAGAGCTCTATGGGACAATCATGGACTATTTCCGGGATATGGAGAGGCGGGAGAAGCTGCAAAAAGCGGGCATCGGAACTTCAGGTGAGTTTCAGATAAAATCAGCTATTCGCGGGGACTTCATCCACTGGCTGGATCGGGGGCATGACAAAGAACTCGCTCCGTTTTTTGAGCTGATGGATGAGCTCAACGAGAACCTGAGACGTCACTGCTATCTGAGTCTGAATGATTCCGAATTTCATATCGCAAAATATCCTGCGGGCTCGCGTTACAACCGCCACCTCGATCAGTTCCAGGAGCGATCAAACCGGCAGATTACGGTTCTTATTTACCTCAACGAAAACTGGAAGCCCGGAGATGGCGGTGAGTTGAAAATTTATCGCGATTCTGACGAAAGAGAGGATGAAATTTTGGTGGAACCTATAGCCAGGCGCCTTCTCCTGTTTAAAAGTGATTGCGTGGAGCATGAAGTTCTCAGGACAAACGTGCCCCGGTACAGTCTCACAGGATGGTTCCTTCGTCAGCCTTCGTCGGTGGGCTACCTGTTTTAACCTGCTTTTGGCTCTCCGTCAACCCCAGCTACTCTCAGGCCAAGTAAGAGCACCAGCCCGTAAAAGATATGCATGATGAGTCCGGCCATTAGAATCCTTCCCGGGATCCACGTGTCGTAGTAAAATATACCAACGCTGTCTCCTCCGGCAAGCATAGCCAGTGGCGAAACAATAGCCCCTGCTACAATAGAGATCATAACGCCGTAAATAACACCCTTAAATATCCAGTTACCGGGAATACGATGATGCAGGAAAGCGACCCAGATAAGCGCAAGCATTACCCCGATAACATTATAGGCCATATTACCCCAGAAAATGGTATACGGTGACCCGGGATGCACATGGTTGAAGCTCTCTTTCAATATGTGACCAACGTCAATGACCGGCAGGCCTAAACCGCCCTGCAGGAATGATATAATGGTCATTGCAAATGTTGCAAAAAAACCTGCTATTACGGTCCGTATGAATGTATCTGAGCTCATCACAAAGTCTCCATTATTAATTTTGATTCAGCTGATGATTTGCAATAAAAAATACTGAGAGTGTCCACTATCCGAAGTGTTCAGAATAAAAGCTTTGAGCAGCATTGAATTCTGTAAAATCGAAAGCCCTAAAGCATTTAGGGTGAATGACTTTCCCTTATCAGGCTGTCAGATAGTAATTCAGTTTCTCACTCATAAATAGTACTAAAAATTGAAAGCATTTGCACGAACTATAGTTCAGAGAAAACCTGACACGGGTCTTGGATCGACTTTTGAACCCGTCATTATGGCTTTAATGTTTTATAGCTCCCCATCTGACTCCTGTTGTAATTTACCTGACCAAATAAGTCTGTCGAAACAGGTCTCTGAATCCATTTGTTCAATAATGGAATTGAGTGTTACAAATTTCCTGACCAGGCTGCCCTTCATCTATAAATGAGTTTGACATCCATAGACGCCGAAAACTGTACTCACATGCGCCCGGTATTTGTGCGATTATACTCATCGAAACTCATACCGCAATGAGAGCATGACCGTGCGTCCTGCTTCCGGAACATTACCAATACTTGTATGCGTATGGTAGTAACTGTCGA
>CAZVEP010000252.1:0-1987 GCA_964625635.1 uncultured Rhodohalobacter sp. | reverse complement strand
GTTTTGCCAACGTCTTCGAACAGACGTATACCCGCTTTCTCGATCTACAAAAAGCGGAAAAACAGGCCCGTGAAGCTCAAATAGAAAATGCACTGGAGAAAGTACGCTCCCGGTCACTGGCCATGCAGCACCCCAATGAACTAGTCGAGGTAGTGCAGCTTCTCCGCGAAGAGATGGGAGCTCTGGGTGTGGAGGAACTTGAAACCAGCTCTATCTACATACACGATGATACCAGCGGGTTGACCCAATGTTGGTTCACTATTAAAGATGCAGATGATCCGGGCAAATCCGTTACCGATCAAATGACCATCGATCTGCAGGACACCTGGGTTGGCCGGCAGATGAACCAATTTTATGGCTCTGGTCAGGACAGCACGTCCATCCTGATGAAAGGCGATCACCGGGTTGAGTGGATTCGTTACTGTGAGGAGATGTCTGATTTATTTGGGACAAGTGAGTTCTATGGGGACACCATTCCGGAACGTTCCTACCATCTCTATAAATTTTCAAACGGATTCTTAGGGGCAGCCTCTCCCGGAAACATTTCTGATGAGAGTTGGGACCTGATGAGGCGTGCAACCGGCGCGTTTTCATTTGCATATACCCGTTTCAGTGACCTGCAAAAAGCAGAGGAAAGCGCCCGACGGTCGAGGCAGCAGGCTTCGCTTGACCGGGTACGCGCCGACATCTCCTCCATGCGATCAGCGGAAGATCTCAATAAGATTACCCCATTGGTATGGGATGAGCTCACCAACTTGGGCATTCCCTTTATCCGATGTGGCGTGTTTATAATCCACGAAGAGGAAGAACAGGTCGAGGTCTATTTATCGAAACCCAATGGTGCCTCCCTGGCAGTAATGCACCTACCATTCGGTTCCAGTGACCTGGTCAGCCGAACCGTTGATGCCTGGCAACAGGGCAGTGTCTACACACAGCACTGGTCTCTGGAAGAGTTTCTGGAATGGGGCCAATCCATGATGAAACAGGGACAGGTTTCGGACCTGGAATCGTACCAAGGCTCCGAAGAAGCACCTGAATCCCTGCACCTGCACTTTATACCCTTCAGTCAGGGAATGCTCTACGTGGGATCAACCGGTCTGCTGGATGATGAGGAAATAAGTCTGACGGAATCTCTCGCAAAAGCATTCTCCATTGCTTATGCGCGATACGAGGATTTCATAAAACTGGAAAAAGCCAAAGTGGGAATCGAGGAGGCACTGACCGAACTCAAGGCCACACAGTCGCAACTCATCCAGCAAGAAAAACTCGCTTCTCTTGGCCAGCTTACTGCCGGAATTGCCCATGAGATAAAAAACCCGCTAAATTTCGTGAACAACTTTTCGGATCTGAGTTTGGAGCTGGTTGAGGAGGTCAGAGATGAAATACGAGATATGAGACGTGATACAGAAAGTGAAAGGTCAAACGTGAAACGTGAAAAGGAGAGTTCTCCCCTTGAGGGGAGTGCCAAAGCGGAGCGCAGGCGAGGGGTGTCTGATGAGGCAACTGATGATACTATAGACTCCGACCTGATCCTCGACATCCTCGACGACATCGAAGCCAACCTCAAAACGATTTACAAACACGGTTCCCGCGCGGACTCCATTGTCAAATCCATGCTGGAGCACAGCCGGGGCGGGTCCGGGAAGATGGAGCCGACCAACCTGAATGACCTGGTCAAAGAGTTTACCAACCTCTCCTTCCATGGCATGAGGGCAGGGAAAGATCCAATCAATTTAGATATGGAGTTTGATCTGGATGATTCGATTGGCGAGGTGATGCTGATCGGCGAAGATTTTTCACGGGTAATTTTGAATTTGTGCAATAACGGGTTTGACGCAATGCGGGAAAAGCTGACCGGGGACGGACGACCGACGACCGAGGAAAAGCTTCTGAATTCAGAATTAAAAATTAAAAATTACTCCCCTAAGCTTACAATTCGGACTATGCAATCTAACACAAACGTAACCATCGAGATTGAAGACAACGG
>CAZVEP010000251.1:0-1994 GCA_964625635.1 uncultured Rhodohalobacter sp. | reverse complement strand
GTTAGTTTTGATTTAAAAATTCCAGTACGGCGTCATTAAATTCGCCCGATTTTTCTAAATGGACGAAGTGGCCGGCGTTATCGATAAGTTTCAACGTAGCGTTTGGCAGTCGCTCAGTTCCCTGCCGGGCTACATCTTCAACTGAGAGGCCGGGGTGTAAATAACGATTAGGGATCAGCGCATCCTGTGCGCCAAAAACGACAAGTGTTGACTGCTCAATTTCCGGCATCATATCCCAGACCGGTGTTTTAAGCATCGCAAAAATAGATTCAGCCTGGGCTTCAGCATAATCATTGAATCCCGGTTCAGCCGTCATACTGATGCGGTCTTCGATCATAAATTCAGCTTCGGCCGGAAAGCTGTAGAACGTAGCTGCTGCATTCTGCCTGATCATCGTTTCAGGAGTTGCCGCAATCCCTGCCGGAGAAACCGTAGCCTGAAATGCCATTTGGTCCTGATCCGTAAATTGTTCAAAGCCAGCAGGGGCAGACAGGATTAGTTGGGTTACACGGTCAGGATAGGTTGCGGCCAGGTAGAGCGCAATCTGCCCGCCCATAGAGTGGCCTGCAATGGCAGACTGTTCAATATCGAGCTTGTCCATCAGCAGGGTAACAGACTCTGCAAAAAATGGCAGGGTGTAATCATCTGCCGATTTTGTTGATTTGCCATAGCCGGGAAGGTCGAGAGCAATCACCCGGTAGGATTCACTGAAGGAATCAATATTCATTTTCCAGGCCGGCATGTAGCTTCCGAGCCCGTGGATAAGAATCAGGGTCTCATCTGCGGCCCCGCTTTCATGGAAGGCAACCGTTTGTCCGTTATCCAGCTCTGCATACTGTACTTCCATCGGATAGTCGATTCCGCTAAACGGACGCTGATCCTGAGCTTGGCAGGCTACAATGAGCAACAGGCTAAATAGGAGTGTGATAGGATATTTCATAAGTAAAAAAGCGTTTCCATTGAATGTTATCAAATATTTGAAAAGTATCAAATGTTCATGGTAAAAATTTTTTTTAGCCTCCGAACTCTTTACTCTGAACTTCTTTCCATGCCTTCAGGAAAGCCTTGTTATGGCTGTCCATCATTTCATAGAATTTTTTCATCTCTTCCATGCGGGCGTGGGCGTGATTGGCTCCGGCGCTATCAATCGATTGGGTCTCCTCGGAATAGCGCTGAGCAATCTCAATATTCTTACTCATCTTCTCCATTTGATTTTCATACGCCTTTCCAAAAATGTCGGCCGTGGCTTTGTAGTAATCCTTTCGATCGCCCGGTACCCACACTTTTTCGATAAGGTTGCGATCCTTTAGCCGCCGGCAAATCTGGGAAATCGGCCCCTTGCTCATTTCCAGTGATTCAGCTATATCGTCCAGCGACTGTGGCTCATTTGATATGATGAGCAGGGCAACTATACGGCCCATTAGCGGATTGAGTCCAAAACTACTGTACGCTTCAGCAAAATCGGCAATGATATTCTTGGTCAAATCGCGTTGATTGGTCATGGAGTGAGGCCGTAAGTGTGGGTTATCAAATGTTTGAAAAACATAAAATAGTAAAAACGGGATTCGCTTCCCAACAGTTTGAGTAAGGTGGGGCTGAGGTGATCTTGTTGCTACTTAGGCAGGGAATACCTAAAGCAAATCAGCAGGGTTCAGGCACCCCGCTGGATATCAGTTCTGCGTCCTGTTTGCTAGTGATGTGTCAACGCTCAATTGTAGGTAAACAAAAGGTCTTATGCTTCTACAGATCCTTCACTTCGCCCTGGAAAACACAGGGCTTCGTCTAAGGGTGACAATTGTATTAAGGTGTAGATTGGCGGCGTGGATTTCGGAAACGATATTCTATTTTGATTCTTTGCCACGCAGCCTCCATTATTAATTAAAGGCTCTGTCATTCTGCCTGCCCCTTGGGGGAATCCAACGGTGTATTTCCGTTTGATGAAGAATCTGTAAAAGCAATGAGTTTTTTTCTAACCCATCTTCCCACACTTTTAT
>CAZVEP010000250.1:0-2011 GCA_964625635.1 uncultured Rhodohalobacter sp. | reverse complement strand
CGATTCTTGACAAGCAGGTCCCTAAACATGGCATGTCTCGGTATTGAATCGAAGCCAGCATTTCTCAATGAGCTCTTTCAAGACTTAAGGCGTTTTAATGACAAGAGACATGCCATGTATTTCTTCGAAATGGTCCCCCGACGCTGACAGAAACCGGAAAAGCACCGAAGTGCTGTCAGGACTTCAAAGAGAATCATTACACCATAAATAAATACAGTGATGATCAATTTGTTAGATTGAAAATATGACTGTTAAAAGTCAATCGATTTTCAAATTTTTCAGTTACGACCAATAGTGTTTTATCAATGTCTATATCACCCCTTTCAACGCACTCATTCCATAGGGATAATTCATGAAGACAGCTGCCACACTGTGAGCTTGAAGTAATAAATAATATTCTATCCTTAATTGAACCGTCAAAACCCAGTTTATTCATTACAATTATCAACTCATAATTTGTTTTATTTTGATAAGAATTGATTGAACTGATTTCAGATTTCTTTTGATTAGAAGTTTCCTCGGAATAATTACATGCTGTAAAAAAATACGGCTACAAAAGGAATATGCTTAAATATCAATGACAAGGTCATAAACCTCCACGGTAAAATTATCAGGGTTGTTGTCTTTCAAAAGGTATATTTGATTTTCATTAGTGATATGTATAGGTATTGATTCCATCTTCATTTCACCTAAAAACCTGTGTGGATGATTCTTTTCAAAAACGTTTAAATAAGGCTGTCTTAAAAATGTATCACCGTAGGTAATTACATCCGCACTGTAGGTTGAATGTTGAAGAAAGAAAAATTCACCTGAAACAAAACTTTCTTCTACAAAACTTTGGTTAAGATTCTTCTGTCTTCGAACATGTATTGGATCACTTCTTAACGCTGATTCCTCAGCATTTTTGAATGAGGAAGAGGTAAGACCAAATCTATCTTTATATCTTAAATCGTTAATCCCAAAAACCTGTATAAATGGTAGAGTTCGATGAGTTGTATAAATATTCTCATTGCCCGGGTCGATCGTTACCATAGGATACTTATACAAAAAAGTTGTTCCATTCAATTGAGGATCGAATTGTCCCACCAGTTCAACTAGTTCAAAGTTTTGATCCAGCTTTGCAATAGTTTTTGATTTCCAGAAATTTTTATCATTGGATTTTTCCATTTCCATGACTGAGATGTATAAATGACCATCATCGAAAAGTAATTTTCTTGAAGATGCAAAAATTCCGTGATCTCTTATGCCAGCATACGTGACTACAAAAACCCCTGAGCTATTAAATTTTTTGAAGAGATCAAGTTTTGCATCGTAGACAATAACATTATTCTCAGAATCGAACCCCACACTGAAAATTTCTAAAAATTCTTTCGGCCCTCTGCCAGTTGAGCCAAAATTAAACAGATGAGTACCAATGGTGTCAGTAACAAATACTTGATTTTTATCACTATTTATCCATGCAATTTTATCACCCTGTTGATTGAATAAGGCGATATTATGGACTCGATCAATGGTGACTTCACTTGTAGGTTCTATATAAAAATCTCGAATATGTGATAACTCTATACTCGTAGTTTTTGAAATATTTTCTGACGAAGACAATTCAACTCTATTGTCGGCAGAGTTGCAATTTGAAAACATTGATATAAATAGACATGTAAATGAAAAAAGGAGGTATTCTTTTTTTAGCATTCTCTATCGATGAGTAGTGTTTAAAGTGAAAAATTGATGATCTATTCGACCAGATCACCTATTTTCAAATATTTAGCAGTATGCCAAAATTAGAAAATCTAACTATGATTTTATTAAACCTAGAGAAAATTTTAAAAATTGCCAATTCAACAAGATCAAAGATTTAGAAGAGAAATCTGACAGAAACCCGAAAAGCACGGGCCACGCTGTCAGGTCTCGGTGTAGAACCTGACAGCACCCACCGGATCTGTCAGCGTTCGATTTTTGACAAGCAGGTCCCTAAACATGGCATGTCTCGGTATTGAATCGAAGCTGGCAT
>CAZVEP010000249.1:0-2050 GCA_964625635.1 uncultured Rhodohalobacter sp. | reverse complement strand
ACTAGGTTACTCATTGGCGGCGTTATTTTTAAAGAGTTATCCTGCCAAGTGCCTTAAAGATCTATTTTTTACTAATAAAGATAAGAGCACTGTTTGTTTGATCGGCCAGCGTGAGAGGAATTTTGCCGAAAGCTTTTTCGTGTACGCCTGGCTTGCCAAGGCCCATAATTACCAGGTCGTGTTCCAATGATAGGTTAACCAGTTCATTTACTACATTGTCAGATGGAATTATACGAACGTTTGTTTTTCCCGGGATGATGCGGCTCGCAAATCGGGATAGCCGCAGCTGATTCTTCTTAATAGTATTTTCGGGTGTGTCTTTAGGCAAAATTTGTACAAATGTAATTTCAGGTTGCGATGCCCGCCACAAGCTTGCAGCCATTCGTGCACGTAATGGATCGTTACTGTCAAGGCCTGCAACCGGGATGAGTACTTTTTTGGCGTCTGTAATCTTCCATCTGCTGTAGGGCTGGCGAAATACAACAACGTCTGATTTTACGTGATGCACCAGCTTCTCGAGGTTTTCACTGGTTTGAATATCGTTAAGGTCGCTGAGGCCCAGGAGCAGGCTGCGGCAGTTGTGTACTTTTGCAACACGCTCGATCTCTTCCCATGGGTGCTCGGCAATAGTCGTAAGTGTATCAGGTCTAAGACCTGCCGTAAAGGATGCCTTTAGCGCATATTGCGTTACATCCCGGCTTGACTTGAGCCGTTTGTCGATATCATCTTCTTCGGTGCTTGGAATTACGATCGAAAGTAAGAGGACGCGCCCAACTACAGGCGGTGCAAGCGAATTTGCCACAAACACCATTGACTCAGCATTCGCCGGGTTTGAGATGGGAAGGAGTACAAGCGGACTCAAACCTCTCAGCCTGACCAGGTTTGGGTCGAGCGCTTGTTCAGATGCTTCAATGGCCTGCGCTTTTTTGACAAAAAATGAGACAAAAAGCACGCCGCCAATAATAAGCCATAAAAGTGATATGAGTCCGGCGGCGGGAACAACGATCGCCTGGAAAATTGCGAGACCAAGGCAGGCAACGATGCCGGCAATTGGGAGGGCGGGAAAAAAGGGAGCCCGGAACGTATCGCTCTCTTTGTAACCCCGGTTTCGCATCAAAATCATGATGAGGTGTGCAAGAGCAAATGTAATGAGAAAGATCAAACTGGAGGCAGCACCTGCTGCGGCCACATCAGGTAAAATCAAAACCAGCAGGGCAACGATACCGCAGGTTGTCCAGATGGAAATAACGGGAGTGCCGTACGTTTCATGTATCTGGGAGAGTTGATGAGTGAGGGTCCGGTCATTTGCCATGCGCAATGAGATTCGTGATGCGGCAAAAAGATTGGCCTGAAGTGCAGACAACATGGAGAAAATACCGGCAATAAGCACCAGCCAGAATCCAAATGCGCCCAAATAATTTTGAGCGGCAACGGCCAGTACAGTTTCCGGGTTACGGTCGCTCAATCCTGCAATGGAGCCTCCCGGTTCAACGCCCACAGTTGACATCACAAAAAGCAGCGGAAGGTAAACGGCAAGGCCAACCACAAGCGTCCCGATCATCGCTTTAGGAATATTTTTCTCGGGATCTTTAATTTCTCCGGCCGCCGAACCAATCAGGTCGAACCCCTGAAGTGCGATAAACGTGTAGCCCATTGCTGCAATCAGACCACTGAATCCACCTGAAAAGAAAGGGTCGAGGCTTTGTGTGATTTGTGAAAAGGGTGTTTTTACAAATACAGCAAGTCCGCCGGCAATCAGTATGGCAAATACCACCAGCTTACCAATATTAATAAATGTGCCGCCATCACCGGTTCCCCTGCTTAGTGTGAATGCGAAATATCCAATTGCCGTGAGGGCGAGAATTAACGCAACAAAGCCTGACTGACCGATATTTTCAAAAACTCCAAGTGGGATTTGTTCCAGTGCGAAAACTGCAAACGCCCCAAATCCGAGGGCATATAATACGGCTGCTACAAGAGATGCAAACCAAACAATCCATCCAATGCCAAATGACACCTGGAGGGAGAGAGCTTTTTTAGCATATGTGTA
>CAZVEP010000248.1:0-2056 GCA_964625635.1 uncultured Rhodohalobacter sp. | reverse complement strand
AAGTGCTTAAGGTAGGTACAAGTCCCCAGAGGTATCATTAACTATTTTCTAAGAAATCTGTTTCATCAAACAAATGCTTTGGATCGAAATGCAAGGGATGTGGATACGAATCCGGAATTCTTCTGTTTCAGATTGTTATCATATTGTGATAGAATCCTTTCTTATCGCTTTATGCAGCCTTCTTACGCGATCGAGACACTATGAGAAAACCAGCAATAAATATGAGCGCGACCAGGACGTTTCCTAAATTTGCGCCGCGTTTTTGAATAAGAGGCTCATTATTGCCATTCAGGATATAGGGTCCCCAGAAGTGAGGATTGGAATTGCTATTTCTTATAAAATCAATTTTTGCCAGCTGCAAAGCTCTCGATTTTGTCTCACCGGCATTTATGTGTGTATAAAATATATTTGCAAACTCCGCAGCAAACTGATCGTTTACGGACCATGCATTTAAGATAAGGCTTTGAGCTCCGGCATAGTGGAGCGCACGGCTAATTCCCATAATCCCACTTCCCTGTATGGATCGGTCACCGCCTGACTCGCATGAATTTAACATGATGAGTTCATTATTCAAGTTCAAATCAAACAGCTCGTATGCAAAAATTTGATTTGTCTGATCATCTGAATTCACATCAGGGACAAGATGTATACGTGAAAAAAGCGGATCACTATCTGATATTTCACTGTGTGTAGCCATATGAAGAATACGACTGTTTCCCGCAGCTTTTCTGAATGTCTGCGGAGTGGCACCAGACTCTGTAAACTCTTGCTTATGAGTAAATCGAGTAAGATTATTCGAAATTGATTTTATTTCATCCGGGGCGCTCGGCAGACTAATAAGATTTCTGCCAGTAGCACTATTCTGGAAGTCAGATACCCCAAACCCTGAAAAATCCTGTTCAAATTCCCGTTCTATTGAATCCCTGATAAAAAGTTCACCCAAATGGTTCAAATTACGAGTATCGATCACTTCGACCAGATATTTAACAGATCCGTAACTGAAAGGTGCATCTGGTTTCTCAATAGGAATAACATCAAGGGGAAGCTGGTGGAGATACCCATCAGCCATCATGATTATAGAAGTGACGGCTGATGGCAAGTTATCAATGCCGATTGCCTGACCTACCTGGTATAGCTTTTCAAGATCTGTTCTGCCGGTAATCATTGATTTAATAGCACTTTCAAACAGCTCCTTTATTTCCGCCGTGATTTCCAGCTTCTCTACTGAGACTGATGATGGAGAAATTTCACTGATATAATAGTTGTTTTTCACACCTGTGACATGAAGTAACATCTCATTACTTGACAGAGAACGCTGAACGCTCCAAATAGGATTCGATGTATCAATACTCGTCAGGCTTCGATCCTGCCTGTGAAGCTCTCTTTTCTTAGCCTGTAAAAGCTCAATTCTATTGTTAAGCGTTAATTTTTCGTCGCCTGTTGCGGAAAAGGCTTTTCGGCGTAAGCTTTCCATTTCAAGAGTCAATTGCCGATCTTTGGCAAGTTGTTCTTCAGTTAATTGACGAGATGTAATAAGAGGATTCTGAAGCATAGAGGCATCGTTGATAGTTTTTACACGATCCAATAGTTGTACAGCTTCTTCATTATTACCTCTTTCAATAAGAAAGTCAGCGTAAGACTCAAACAGTTCGAGATATTCGCTTTCAACCGTCCAGTAACCTGTCTCTGAATCAGCAGAATAACGCGCACGTTCCATCACGAGGTCCGTTGTTTCTTGATATCGTCGTTCAGCTCTTGCAAAATCCTTGTCCTCCCTGGCTAACTTTGCCTCTATAATCTGTGCCATTGTAAGCACTGAAAAGTCTACGACAGAGATATCATGATTTTTGAACTGCGCGAGAAGGGTTTTGGCATTTCCGTAATTTTGACGTGTGATCTCAAGATCGGCAACCTCAATAAGGGCTTCAAGAAAGACAGAAGGGTCAGACTGCTCTTTTCCTATTTCTATGATTCTGTTTTGCATCTCAATACTTTCAACAAGATTGCCCTGGCTGTTAAGGATATCGGCTTTTTCACTCAAAATACGAATAACAGA
>CAZVEP010000247.1:0-2099 GCA_964625635.1 uncultured Rhodohalobacter sp. | reverse complement strand
AGTATTTGATTCTACGTTTCCAGTGTAGAAATCATCCTGTACTATTAAATCAACATTATTATTTGAAGGATGTACATAATCACTCATCCAGTAATGAAGTTTTATATAATAGGTTTCAGATTCCTCAAATTTGAATGGTTCTTCACCCACTTCTGGAATTCCCGTCGACTCCTCACGTATTGAATAATTCCACTTGTACGTTTCTCCGGGGCCTAATACAAAATAAAGATCCGGACTCATCGCAGGTGTAACTGATGCAGCATAAGAAAACTCTTCACCTTCACTATCTATAATCCTGTCGTTAGCTGTAAACCCCTTGATTGGCATAAAAAGTAATAAATTCTGATTCGACCTATTTACAAGTGTTGACTCTAGATTTATCACTCCATCTTCTTTGTCGATTTCTATAATTTCAATAGAAAAGTCCAGCGAAGAATCATTACTACATGTAAGAATTGAAACGAAAATTATTAGTAATACGAAAAAGGTTAAGTATTTCATTCTTTATTCTTTTAAAAATATAATACTCGCTTTACCGCATTCTCGTTTCTCTTTGATGGGCGTTTGGGATTGTAACCTTCATCGTCTCTATTTTGGAATACAAGCCCGGTTGAGAACCACCAACTTTATAATCAGCTGATTTAGAATCAAAGTTATATAACGACCCAGCGCATAACGGGCGCGGGGATTATGAGTTTAATAAAAGTCAAAGTTGTTAATATTGCTATTAGAATACCGAACTACCGCGTCCGCGTCCCCAGTTAATGCGCATTGTTATGCATTTCCAATTTAGCTTATACCTCCACCTGTGCCCAATATTTGATGCCACCCGAAGAACCATAAGCTAAGTGATCTAGCATATGTTATAAAACCAGGTACCCACATTTCTTTATGGACTTCAATTAATAGTGGAAATTTGGAGTCTATGAGGACATTATATGCGAGCACTTTTAAATTTAAATTATCAAAAAATTCGCTGTCAATTCTATAATGGTTGTCTGGCGGATAGGGTCGTTTATCAATAATTGTGACGATTCCCAAAGAATTAAGCTTTTCTTCAAATTTTTCGAATGTTTCAATGTTGTAATCAGAATATCGAAAATGATACTCATCATCTACTACACCTGTAAAAAGGATGAGAGTGTCAGGTTTTTGAAAAGAAAACGTGATGTCCTCGATATTTCCTCCCTCTAACAAAGCAATTTCCTTTCCATAGAAGAACCATGTAAGAAAATTAATTCCAAAAATGAATAAAACTATCCAAACTGAATATTTTAAATAATTCTTCATTTATTACGACTATTAATGCATAACGGCTCTTGGCTTGTGCTGCCAGCCGATTAGTTTTAATGTCAACTCCGAAGCCTAAACTGGTCAGCACGAAGCCATGGTTATGTGTTTAGCCCTATTTGATTATTAAGTTAGGGTCAAAATCTTCCGGTTCTAAATCCATCTCTTCAATATCTATGGCAGTAGAAACCCAAGTAATACTTTCGCCTTTTACGATATATTTAAGCGGGAGAGCACCATTGCTTGCTTTTAAATACTCATTCCACCCACCTAGTTTATGTCCTGAAAAGTTGGACGAGTTCACTGAAATTTTATCGCTATAAAAATAAATGGTTTCGTCAGTGGTCGTCTTTACAATTAATTGCTTACATCTTATCCCTAAAATTACAGCTGTTTCATTAGTATGAGTAATTGAAACTACCTCTGAGGTTTGAAGCGAAGCGTTAGTTTGCATCACGTTCTCAGAATTTGGACTTAAATAATAATATGTATTATCACTACCATTGTATAACTGTCCAAAGTTATCGTTCTCATCAAATGCTTTGTAACTGTCATTATGGATGTAATAATGTTGTTCACGTCCAAGAATTGGCGCAATTCGTTCGGTAATATCTTCACTATCATCAGAATTTAGGAACTGATATTCATAAACAATTTTACCAGAAAAATGTACTGCTTGAGCCACAAGAATTTGTGGAACTAAGAAAAAAGAGAGAAGTAGATATTTCATATTGATGATAGTTTGATGAAAACACATAACGGCTCTGCAAATAACCGGCACCGTTTTAGCTTGTTGATGAACGTTGGTT
>CAZVEP010000246.1:0-2100 GCA_964625635.1 uncultured Rhodohalobacter sp. | reverse complement strand
AAACAGCAACGGTCAGTGAAGAATTGAGCCAGGTATTTGAAGTACAGATTGCTGATGCGTTTGGCAATCCGATTCAGGGGGAGGCCGTTAATTTTGCAATTGAGAGTACACCGGATGGAGCGTCTGGCACAACATTGAGCCGGGAGTCTACCACAACAGACATCAACGGTATCGCATCTTCGTTGCTCTCACTTGGTACCGTTTCTGGTAATTATATAGTTTCTGCAAATTCCGGTGTTGGATCCGAACAGTTTGTAGCCACAGCTGTGGCCGGCAGAGCGGTCGCAATTGAGTTTGATCCGGTTAGCTCACCTCAGATAGCGGGAAATCCTTTCGTTATTTCTCTGGCAGCTTTTGATAGTAATGGTAACGTCGCAGTTGGCTATAACGGAACAGCTACTCTCAGCACAACTGCAGGTGAAGTTTTACCGGGTTCTGTAGACTTTATTGAAGGAGAGGTTCTGGTAAGTATAACCGTTACACAGGCTGGAGATAACCGCACTTTATCAGCTCTGGATGGCGAAATCAGCGGAACATCGAATGAATTCAATGTTGGAGCAGGGGGCGCATCAAAGGCGAATATTTTTCAGGAACCCACCGAAACAATTGCAGGTCAGTTAATACTACCTGCACCTTCAGTAGTAGTAGAAGACAGTCAAGGGAATCCAGTTGAAGGAATCAACGTGTTGGTGGCTGCAAGCGGAGAAAGCCTGACTGCGGAAAGTATCACATTTGTAAGTACGAATGGGAATGGTTTGGCCGAGTTTAATAACTTGATCATTGAATCTGCGGGAACTTACACTCTTTCCTTTAACATTGATGCGGCAGGTGTCGCCACAGTCGAGTCAGCTTCATTCGATGTGGTGGCAGCTGATGGGGATCCGGACTTTACAGATGCGTCTGTCCCTGATGGAAGAGCAGGTGAAGAAACTTCGATTTCGATTACTGTAGAAGACCAATTTGGCAATCGGGTTACTGGTGCCGCTGCACTACTCTCGGTAGATATTAGTGGTGCAAATAACGAAAATCCGGGTGTAACCGAATCAGGCGATGGCATATATAACACCACATATACTCCTGTATCTTCAGGGACCGATGAAATTGCGATCACGCTCGATGGCAACCCTATTTCAAGAAGTCCATATATTAGCAATGTAACAACAAGTCAGATCGATGGAAGTGTTTCGTCTGTAACGGCTTCCCCTGTATCAGTGGTGGTTGGAAACAGTTCGGAGGTAACTATTGATCTGAGAGATGCCAATGGAAATGCTATTACAAACCTTGCAAATGAAGATTTTAACGTTTCTTTAACAGGAAATGCCACATCAGGAGCGGTTAATGAAACTTCTACGGCCGGTACGTACACTGTCAACATTTCAAACATCGTGGCAGAACAGGTTGATGTAACTATTATTGCCGATGGTGTTTCTCTGGATGATACGCCACAAATAACCTTTACCGTGGGTGATCCAAATCTAATGGTCATCATCTCACAGCCGGAATCATCAGTGGCCGGGACGGTAATTAATGGACTACCGGCGGTACAGGTCACAGACGAATTCGACAATATAATTACTGGATTAGATGTAGATGTTGCTGAGCAGGATGGCCAGACATTTGCAAGCGGAACGGATAAGGTTGCCACGAATAGTCAGGGCGTAGCTGAGTTTACAGATCTTGTAATTAACGATTCAGGTCAATATAACCTTGTATTTTCGGAAGCATCTGGACTAACGGTAACTTCCAATGCGTTTGATGTGAGCGCAGCCGGCCCGGACGTTAATGAAACCACAGCAACAGTTCCGAACGGGGCAGCTGGTGATGCTACAGTCATAACTATCACCGTTCGGGATTCTTTTCAGAATCCGGTCGAAGGCGCTGCGGGTCAGCTTGCACTGTCTGTGACCGGCGCAAATGCCGGAGCAGTTTTTACATCCATAACTACAGCTGACTTAGCATTTACATTTGGCATTTCTGCATATACTAAATTAGCATTCAACAATATTAATGTAGTTATTATAATCAAATATAAAAATTTTTTTCTCCTCATTTACTCACCTATTCTTTACCTTATATAAAATATATATGTAATATCTTAAT
>CAZVEP010000245.1:0-2100 GCA_964625635.1 uncultured Rhodohalobacter sp. | reverse complement strand
TAAGGGATCAAGCCCCCCGGCTGATGCGCCAATTCCTACCAGCAAAATATTTTTTCCGGCGTCTTCATTATTTTTAGTGCTGTCAGACATACAATATGTGCTCGGGTATAAATTATCTGTTTCTAAAAACCTGAGTTCGATTAATAAATCGGGAATCGAAAGTCCCCCTTAAAAAAGGGGGAAACAGGGGGATGTTTAATAGAATATCGCAAAATTCAATGAACACCCCTCTAAATCTCCCCTTGTTAGGGGAGACTATTTCATATTTTTTTATTAATCGAACTCAGGTTAAAACATAGTAAAATAATAAGCATGTACCGAATGGGAGTGAAAATCATTTGTGCTCGTGTTTTTTTATTCTCAATAAAGGCGGGATTTCTATTCGTGACAGTTAAACAAATTCCTGGTTGTTTCATGGCTCCCAATTCTTCTGACTCACCCCCGTCCCTTCCGTCGGTGGCCGGACCAGCTCTGCGCCCTGACGGGACTTGACAGAGAGGGGAGCTTCGAAACAAATTCAAAAACTTAAAAAAGTTAAGATTATCAAAACTTGAGCTTCTAATTTCTCACTACCTCTCCGAGAGGGGATTTGGAAGGGCTAAAAATATTTTTGTTTCCAATCTCTCATCAGAAACCCCACATTTTGCCAAAAAAAATGGGTAATACCACTTTAGAATTGACATAGCCAAACATCTCATTATGGCAGAAAAGATCGCTACGTCGCTAAATCGTTACATCTCAAACATCGTCAAATCAAATGGAAAGGGCAGAGCTAAAGGTCATGGATCGAGATTTTATTTCTGATTTACAGACGATGCGACGTAACGATTTGAAAAAAACCACATCACCTGCTAAGGTTGTAATTGGAAGCTTAGAGCGTTTATACAATCTGCCATCGGTTACTACTAATCTTGCCATAAGGGCAATACTATTTAAGAGGTGATAGGATAATCTCCCATTGAGGGGAGTCCGGCTTTAGCCGGGAGGGGTGTAGACTCAAATTTCTATAAATCTCGGTATTTATTTCAAGCTTTGCACCTTGCTGTGAACACCCCTCGCAACCTGTTCTAAACGAACAGGATGATCTCCCCTCAATGGGAGATTGGACTCACAGCCAATTTCCAATCTGTGATCGGCAGCCCCTGATCTTGCTCCAAAACCGGGTCTTCATTACTTTAGAGGCGACAATATTATTCACGCCAGTTTTATCACCTGAAGTGGAGCCGGAACGGTTCATTCCAGCATCCTGAAGAGTAAGAAAAAAGGGTTCTACCGGAAACATTGTGGGTAAATCAAATAATCCTAAAAAGAAAACTTTCAATACAGGCTTTGCAAATTTGGAGAGTAACTCACTCAAAAAAGCCAATAGTTGATTTTTTAAGATTGAAATGTATTGCTTTTACAGATTCTGCATCAAACGGAAATGCACCGTTTAATTCAGAATGACAACGCTCTACAAGGCATGTAGGGCGGCGTACTGAACCGGCACCAAAGAACGTCGATTTCTAACCCACGCCGCCCGCTCTCTTGCCAAGGAGCTTGTCATCCTTAACGATGTCCGTGTTTTTGAGGGCAAAGTGAAGGATCTGTAAAAGCAAAGAATGTTGTCTATAGCCAAAACAATTAACAAAAATTGTCCCTCCACCCACAATGTTTCCAGTATAACCAAAAAAAGTTTAAGCTTGCCCTTAAATTATCGGCCTAAAAGAGCTCCGAACGGCCTTAGGCCTTCACTGTGATTAGAGGCAATTTTAATCGTAGCAAAAATGGGTACAAACAAGATCATGCCTGCCACTCCCCAAATGATTCCGCCCAGTATTACTGCAATTATTATAGCAAGTGCATTGAGCTTAACCTCTCTCCCTACAATATAAGGTTCAATAAAGTAGCTCTCTACCAGATGGATGATAAAGAGAGTGATTAAAAATATCACGATATAAGAAGCATCCTCAAAGAAAATCAGGGCAAAACCGGCAGGTACCAGTCCGCTGACGATTGGTCCGATATATGGAATGATTGTAATTAAAGCTCCAAAAAGTGTAATAAGCAGAGCAAATGGCAGCCCAAAAATCAAAAATGTGATATAATACATCACAGCTA
>CAZVEP010000244.1:0-2102 GCA_964625635.1 uncultured Rhodohalobacter sp. | reverse complement strand
ATGCACCGGAGCCGTCAATGCCTTGGACTGTGGCGCCGGAACCATCGATGCCCTGAACCGAGGCGCCAGAACCGTCGATGCCTTGGACTGCGGCGCCGGAGCCGTCAATGCCTTGGACTGCGGCGCCGGAACCATCTATGCCCTGGACGGATGCACCGGAGCCGTCGATGCCCTGAACCGAGGCGCCAGAACCGTCGATGCCTTGGACTGCAGCGCCGGAGCCATCAATGCCCTGAACCGAGGCGCCGGAACCATCAATGCCTTGTACTGATGCGCCAGAGCCATCAATTCCTTGGACTGCGGCGCCGGAACCGTCGATGCCCTGGACGGATGCGCCAGAGCCATCAATTCCCTGCACTGCGGCGCCGGAACCATCTATACCCTGAACTGAAATGCCGGAATTAAGGATGTCTTCAGAAAGTAATGCGTTACCAGATCCATCTATGCCACTGATAACGATTTCCAATTTCGATGCCTTGCTTTTACGACTATTTTGTTTGAGGCGAACCCAGCCTTTTTCTTCAAATGTCGCTATTGTTTGGATGTCAATTGGGGCACCGGCGATTGACTGGGTGCCGATAGCTAATGCAACTTGATTATTTCGGGAATTTGCCCATTCGTCGAATAGCGGAAATGATACGCCGTTGAGCGTAACCTGCTCTAGCCGAGCCACTCCGTTTTGAGCAGCGTTACTGACAAGTCTGCCTGCTTTAATGACGAGAGAGCTTCCCGGCGCATAAACAGCATCTAAGACCTCTACTGAAGTAACGTTAAAAACACCAGAGGCTGACACAGATCCGTTAACAGAAACGTATTCAGCAGGTAGGATATGCCGCGGAAGAGTTCCGGTCGGTATTGTGGTGCCTAGCACGGTTATTTCCGTGCTATTTTTCGTCACAGATTCTACAGGCCCGAGAAGCAAGGTGCCCCGAATTACGGGCTTGCTAGATGAAATCCGGCCTGGTTCATCAACGGCGTTATGCTTTAGTTCGGCACCCGAGATTGCGGTTGTCGTTAATGAGAGAGAACTAACGATCATCAGCGCAAGTCCCCACCTTTTTCGTTCTAATTTGAGGGGCGATTTTGTTCTGCTGCTCATGACTTAGTTCTCCTTCGAATCGTCATAGAATGCGTCTTTTTCAAACCAATAGACCCCCACGCCAACATGCTTAGCGTCGCGAGGTGCCTCGCTAGCGACATTGCCGGCTCCTGATTTCCGGCGTCGTTTGCGAATTTCTTTCAGCTGTTCTGTAAGCCAACTATCGAGGCGGGCTAGGAAGCCTTGCCCTTCCTCCGTCGCCAGCTGTCTAAACCCCTCAAGAAGATGACCAGCAAGCGGTTCATGCGTATACATGCGTCGCTCAAAATGGGCTGGGCATTTACGGTCGGGGTTTAAGTTGAAATCCAGCGTTTCTGCCAGGTCATGTATGACCCAACTCATCCGCTCGATACTTTCAGGACGCAGACGCCCCGTGATGTAGGGCCGATTAGTTAGACGCGCCCGACCTGCTGCGGTGATCTCCACAACACCAACTCGTTTCAAATCTTCAAGAACTTCCGCTGGGTTAGCTTGTCCAGCAAAACGACGTACCAAATCCGGAAACGAGTGCTCACCGGGCTCTAAAGGGAGTTCGAGGGTCACGCCATATGGGCCGACAAAATCTCGCTGCCATCCCACGATAAGCCGGCCGACGCGCGTGAGGTTGCTTAGTTCTTCGGCTGCGCCGACATCCAAAGTGGCCTGTAAACGCTTAATTTGCGGCCTGGGGATGCCGGTTAGAATCGCTAATTGAGATTGGGATTTTGCACCCTCGGGATGTAACTCTTGGGCACATTCGGCTATGGAGCGACGGAGTGCTTCATGCAAGTCGTCATAAGCTAGCCCATGACGCATAGCTGTGCGGACTATGGGGAGCATTAGGTTCCGAAAGGCTGCAAGATAGACGGCACGCGCGTGGTCACCCATGGAGTTCATGAGCGAATCAAGCCGAGAAAGCGCTTCTTGGGGGCTCATTCTGGATTGGGACCAAGCTGGATGTGTGCGAATGAATTTGACTATAACCAGCCTCGATTTCCGGTCAACTATTCAACATATTGCATCT
>CAZVEP010000243.1:0-2142 GCA_964625635.1 uncultured Rhodohalobacter sp. | reverse complement strand
AAATCAATAACCTAATGAAATTAAATAATTTATCCGCCCTATTAGCAAGACATCTTTTGATAATGAAGAAAAGACATAATCTAATCGGCTTGTTGATTCTCATAAATTTATTTATTTCATCATGTGGTGATAATTCAAATCCGGTTGATGCGGAGGATCCAGGTGATACTAAGGAGCCAATTGAATTGATTTGGAAAGCTAAAGCCCTTCCTGAAACTGATCCGATGACGGTTAGTGTTTCTCCAGATGGTACACTATACGCAATAAATGCTTATCCATATTATATAGGCACTGATGAAGATCGTTCGTTAATTTATGTTTCTAAAGACCAAGGAGATAGCTGGCAAACAATTGATTTGAAAACAGCTCCAATAAACAATTCTGATTATAGTCATGATCGAATTAAAGTATATCATGTCGAGCCCGTTGGACAGGACCGGCTTCTCATTTTAGCAACAATTAATTTTCCTGGACCCGAAGTTCTCCTCTTTTCTGAAGATGGTGGAAGTTCCTGGATTATAACCAGTGATTTTTATATCGATGATTTCGCTACTTTTACATCAGATTATTCAGGTAATATTTTAGTAGGGTCAAAAGACCGTATTAATGATAAATATATACATCAATCATCAGATTATGGTAAAACCTGGGATAGTTTTTTAATACCTGAAAACAGGCACATTTATAAGCCATATTTCGGACAGTCAACCTCTTCAGTTTTTGTAAATGCCGATTCGCTTTACCATACCATAGATAAGGGGCAACACTGGTCTGCAAATCGATACCGGTTTAGACATCTCACAAAAAATTCCAATAATACTTTCCTTGGTATAGAGTACGATGGTCAAAGACATATTGCATATACTTCATCTGATGATGGAGAAGACTGGAAGAGATCAAATATTGGAATTTCGTACGATTTAGCTGCAATTACGCCTCTATCCAACAACTCCTATCTTCTTCTCGACCGGCTATTCCAACACTTAATACTTTCAGAAGATGGCACAGAGTGGCAGACTCTGGACATTAAGGTTGCAGGCTCCGATAGTACACTCGCTGATTTCCTTGACCGAAATGATGGCATGAAAATTATCAGAAGTCCTGACAATCAGCTGTATTTGACTGTAGGGTCTAGAAGTGATAATCCAATCTCGCATTTCTTTGTAGCGACCGAACCTAAAGAAAATTAGTACTTTTCGACTATTTCAGATAACAAACTGATAAGTTTAATTTTAACATAAAAGAAATAAGACTTTCCTGTTAAATACTAAAAAGACAGCTTTATCTCGCATAGAAAATCATGCAGAAGATATTCGACTTTCCACTTTTGAGAAGTATGCCAAAGCGTTTGGGAAAAAACTTAGAGTCGAACTCGTAGATTTAGGGAGGTATAACCAGCGTTTCAACTCGGACTTGGCCGCTGTTTGCTGATTCAAAAATTGTTCTCTTATAGAAACCCAGAGTTTTAATTACATTTTAATCAAGAAGCCAAGCCGCTTATTTGCCAAACCGTTATACCAATATTGGCAGCAGTTTGCACAAATTAAGAAATCCAGTAAATTTTATTAAAGTGAAAAGACTATTTAAAAAACATACATCCTATGAAATCAATAACAGTAATCCTCATTGCAATAGCCTCTATTTTCATTTCTTTCAATAGCAGTGCCCAGGATACAAGGTCTCAAGAAGCCGGAAACTTTGATATTGATAAAGATCTATTATTAGCCCACTATGATTTTAAAACTGATGTAGATGATCTTCAATCTGTAGCTGCTTTAGCAACACTGTTGTCTGATAGCAGTTATTCAAACATAAATTACCATGCAGTTGCGGGTGCTTATGGCATTCAGGAAGGATTATATGTTCCACCTAATGAATTATTAAACCTTGCATTTGGAGACAACTGGACAGAC
The DNA here is from genome assembly GCA_964625635.1 of uncultured Rhodohalobacter sp. Classification (GTDB taxonomy): domain Bacteria; phylum Bacteroidota; class Rhodothermia; order Balneolales; family Balneolaceae; genus SW132. The sequence continues at coordinate 229 of CAZVEP010000243.1, read as the reverse complement.
GCACATAAAAATTTAAAAAACGCTGTTACTCAAGTTCAAAGGATTGCTGTATCAACCCTCGAAAATCAAGGTGATATATGGATTGCAGATGCCGGTCAATCTGATTTTTCTGCCAAATTGATACAAGCTATTCAAGCTGATTTACCAAACATGAATATTTCACATCGGATTCACTTAGTACAACATAGTGACTGGAATGAAGAAGTTACCTCACCAGCCAGCTTGGATT
>CAZVEP010000242.1:0-2142 GCA_964625635.1 uncultured Rhodohalobacter sp. | reverse complement strand
TGATGCGTCCGCCATTGGTGGTCGATTGGACAGACCGCTCCTTTTACACCAGTGGATCCGTTCCACAAGGCTCAAAAATCCGCTTTTCATTGCCGCCCGACTGGGATGTGATGGAGAAGGTGGTAAAAGGCGTTCAAAACCTTAAAGAAACCGAAATGCCCGAGGCAGAAGCGCTGGTGGTGTTCAGCTGTGCTGGCAGAATCCTGTCGTTTGGCCCCATGATGAATGCTGAGATAGAAGGGGTTAAACAGGTCTGGAATGTGCCGATGGCAGGGATGTTCTCCAATGCCGAACTGGGCAGAATGGCTGGCGGCAACCTCGAAATGCATAACTTAACCACATGCTGCGTGGCATTAAAGGAGAAGTGAGTTATTGGTAGTCATTTAAAGGATGATTAAACTAAATTTGAAAAATAGCAACAAATCAACGCGCAAAGCGCAACTGACACGCGAAACGTAAATAACGCGCAAAGTACAATCAAAAACCAAACAAAAGCATCAAATATGAAAAAAGGAATGATCAAAGTTAGCGTACTCTATCCAAATGGTGACGGGAAAAATTTTGACATGGACTACTACCTGAACACTCATGTTCCTCTTGTATCGCAAACCTTGGGTGATGCACTTAAAGGTGCCAGCTATGATAAGGGAGTGGCAGGCGGTGAACCGGGATCTTCTGCACCCTTTGTGGCTATAGCCAACCTCTTTTTTAACTCAATGGGTGAATTCGGTGAGGCTTTCTCAACTGGTGCACCCATATTAATGGGCGATTTGCCAAATTTCACCAATATTGAGCCGGTTATACAGATTAATGAAGTGGCCGCATAAATATATAGGAGAATGCTCAATTGAAATCAAAGACTATAAAAGGTAAAACTCCGGAAGAGGTCAAGATTGCAATGGATGAAAGCTTTGCAGATGGTTATAAGCCAACTCTGGCGATCGTCTTTATGTCGTTCAAACTGGATATTGATGCTGTTTGTGAGCTATTGAATGAGGAAGGGATTCAGATTTTTGGGGCAACTTCTTCCGGTGAGTTTATTAATAGTGAAATCGAAGAAGAAAGTATCGTTATCATGCTTCTGGATATGAATCCGGCTTATTTCAAATTATTGTTTCTTGAAGCTGGTGATAGTTCGGAGTATGAAATAGCGAACCAGCTCGGAAAGGAAGGAAATACAGCTTTTGCGAATGCTGCATTTATCATTGCTTCAGGATGGAGTAATGAAATGGATGGCGAGGAAATTATAAAAGGTATTGAAGAGGGTTTCGGAGGCGGAGCCACAATTTTTGGCGGAATGGCCGGTGATGACCTTTCTTTGACAGGACCTAAAGCATTCACTCATGGCAAAAGCAGCACCAAAGGCCTGGTAGCACTAATTATTGACGGGGACAGGGTTGAACTGTCAGGTGTAGCCACCTGCGGCTGGAAACCCATTGGGATCACCAAAACCGTTACCAAAAGTGAGGGCAACATTGTTTATACCATAGATGATAAGCCCGCACTCGATCTCGTTATAAAATACCTGGGTCTTGATCTGGAAGAGCAGTTCAATAACACCGTCTTCAATCTTGGCGCCTATTACCCCCTTCAACTGGAAAGAAAGGATGCTCCCGCGGTGATGAGAACTGCACAGATGGGGAATGTTGAAGATCGTTCACTGATTTGTGCAGGTAATGTTCCGCAAGGTTCGAAAGTGCGCTTTTCACTACCGCCTGATTTTGACGTAATTGATACCGTTGTGGAAGAGTGCACAGAAGTAAAAGAGGAACATCTTCAAGGTGCAGATGCCGTGATCATGTTTTCCTGCATCAGCAGGTACTTATCTTTCGGCGTGATGACCAGCGAAGAAATTGAACGGGTGCAGGCTGTATGGAAAGCCCCTCTTGTAGGATTTTTCAGCTATGGAGAGTATGGCAAATCGAAACGGGGAAAACATGAATTTCACAATAACACCTGCTGCGTAGTGGCATTAAAGGAAAAATAAAATGAATGCAAAATCAATAAAGGGAATATCTACAGATGAAATTCAAACAGGATTGGAGCAAAGCATGGCAGACGGTTTTCAGCCTACTTTAGCCATTGTCTTCCTTTCTGTTAAACAGGACAGAGAAGCTGTTTCCAAATTACTTGACGAAAAAG
>CAZVEP010000241.1:0-2149 GCA_964625635.1 uncultured Rhodohalobacter sp. | reverse complement strand
CGACCAGTAAGTTATTCACTCTATCGAGTGAATCCGGTTTATGCTCAATTATGAAATCAAGAATCTCTCTATGATTTTTATAGATTCTCTTTGATAATTCTATTGATTTATCACTTTCCATAAGTTCTCTTTTTAGGATTACAATGTAATCTTGAATATATGTTGAAACGGACTCGTTGACAGAACCTGAATATACTTTAAGTATTCTTTCCAAATAATCAATAATTGGTTCATACGAAATTGGTATATAATTATCAATATCTGAAGAGTGGTCACCAAATGGTGTTAAATATACAAAAACACATTTCTTGTCTTGAAACTCTTGATTTACAAGTTTTTTATACCTTTCCAACTGGGTCAAGTCCCAAGTTCTGTGTAAAAACAAAATCGGTCAGGCTGCCAGTTTAAAGGAGATTCGGTTATCATTTAGAGTTATTTGATGATCATTGCAAATGGATTGTCTGAGGGTTTTCAACAGGATCAAGTCTGCCTGATCCATCCTAACCCGCTGCCAACGTCTGGCTGCTCTGATCAGGGTTCCATAGACCAGTTTCATAGCTCCCTTCTCATTGACATGATTGGGAATGATCTTGGTTCTGCGTTTCTGCTCGACAAATGAGCGTTCAATTAAGTTTGTTGTGCGAATACTGCGGCGGTGGCCATGTGGATACTTCAAATGGACCAAGCACGCGGGCAAGTCGTCGTTAAAGCACTTGATCATCGATGGATACTGCTGGCCATACTCTTCGATGAATGCGGTGGCCAGTCCTTGTGCTGTTTCCAGATCTACCGCGTAATACACAGCCTTCAGACGGGCTTTAATCGGATCGGTAATGGCTTTGTCTTTCGGTAATTTATTCATCAGGTTTCGCATCTTATGGGAGATACACCGCCCCCGATCAACCAACGGAAAGCATTGGGCAATGGCTTTTTTCAGCCCGCCGGCTCCATCACTGACCACCAACAGCGGATGAGCCAGCCCCCGGGTTTTTAAATCCTCGAAAAAGTCGGCCCAGCATTCCGCCGATTCACTGGCCACGGCCCGCAGGCCAAGCAGTACCTTCCGCCCGTCCGAGCAAATGCCCCAGGCGCACAGAATGGTTTGGCCATTTGTGTAGCGGCGCACCGACTCATAGACCCCATCGGCAAACAGGTAGACCACATCGTACCCGCTCAAATCCTGACCCGCCCAGCGCTCGTATTCCTCGTAGAGCTCTTCTGTCAGACGACTGGTCACGCTGCGGCTCAATACCGCCTCTCCCTGCCCGTCAACAAGGGTTTGTTCAATATCGCGGGTAGACAGCCCCCGCACGTACATCTCGGTAGCCAGCTTGACCAGGCGATCCTCCAGCCGGTCAATACGCGATAACACCGCGCTTTGAAAGGGCTGCTCATTGTCGCGAACGCGAGGTCGCTGCACCGTAATCGGGCCTTGGGTGGTCTTGAAGCTTACCGGGGTGTATCCATTTCGGTAGCCGCGATGGGGCTGATCCTGATCGTTTCGCTGATACCAGCCGCGACCTAAAAATTCGTCCACCTCGGCTTCGGTCGTCTGCTGAAGGATACGCTCGGCTCCAAGGCGTAGCAGATCGGTTAACAGCTCCTCAGTAGGCTGGCTCCCGTTTAAAAGATTTTCGATCGTTTTGCTCAATACTTGAGAAGGTTTTACTTTGTTATTCATGGGTGTTGTCCTATCGGTTTTTGAGGTTATCAGTGGAATGACAACCAAATCTAACCTTTAGGCAGCACCTTTTCTATTTTTACACAAGTATAAAGACTTCACCTTCCAACTGATTAGAGTGTTCACTTGAACCAATTTTATTCTCAACGCATACTACTATCGTTTCAGTTATTATAAGTAGGTCAACGTTTTTCCATTCTCTTCTTATTTCTACACTTGAATAATTTAATTCACTGACTTCAATCTGGTCAATTTCTTCATTGACTTCTGATGAAAACACTTCGCGAAGAAATCTCTTGAGAAACACATCCTCCAAACCATGACTCCCTTCAGGATTAAGTAACCAAGAAAGAAAATTAGAATGTCGGATTTCATGGTTTGAGATACCTAAAACTTCAAAAATATTTGGTTTCTTGAGTCCCAACTCCAATTCATCGAAGTTGATATCATTTATCAACCAATCATATT
>CAZVEP010000240.1:0-2154 GCA_964625635.1 uncultured Rhodohalobacter sp. | reverse complement strand
CCTTTTGCTGGTGTTCAGGAACATTTCTTTTCCCCGGCCCATGGTCGGTAAGGGCTGTACTCCGGTGCATCAGACGTAGAACTCGCCGCACTTTATTGTCCACAAAACGTTCATCAACCTCACCGTTTTCAATCATCTCTTTGGCGGGGTTTGCAAGATAAAATTCGTTATATACCGGATTATTAAAGTCTCTGAGTAATTCAGTGCCCATTTCAATGTCTGTTCCATAAAGCAGGGCCTCACGGGTATCTTTTACCGATGCCCAATCGCTCAACAAAACACCATCAAACTCCCAATTACCTTTTAAAACAACATTGTTCAGATATTCATGATGCGTCGCATACTGTCCGTTCACTTTGTTATAAGCTCCCATGACGCTCCAGGCTTCGCCATCCTGAACCACATCTTTAAACGCAGGAAGATAAATTTCATGCAGTGCTCGTTTGCTGATGACTGCATTGATATTGTGGCGATCCGTCTCCTGGTTGTTGGCGGTATAGTGTTTGGGACAGGCGGCCACACCCTGATCCTGCAGCCCTTTTACATATCCCACACCCATTTTCCCGGTGAGGAAGGGGTCTTCACTGAGATATTCAAAATTTCTTCCATTTAACGGACTTCGGATGATATTGACTCCGGGGCCCAGCAACACATCTTTACCTCTCTCTTTGGCTTCATTGCCCAGCACTTCGCCATAGTCGTATCCCAAATCCTTGTTCCAGGTAGAAGCCAGGCAAATACCAACGGGAAGGTAGGTAGCCTGGTCATCCGCATCCTCCAGGGCGTACCAGCCGCGCCCGTGTTCATGCCGCACGCCATGCGGCCCGTCTGAAAATACAAGCTCCGGAATGTCCAGCCGGGGTATTCCGCCTGATGTGAATGACGAACTGGCGTGGATAAGGTCCAGCTTTTCCTCAAGGGTCATCAGGTTAATCAGGGAATCAAGAGTTGCCTCGGATACGCTCATGTGATTTAAGTCTCTGTTTTGTGCTGCCTGCTCATCGCCTGTACTGCAAGAGATTAATAATACAGCAACGGCGATGATGACAAGAAGAAATAGTTTATGGTTCATAATAAACAGGTTTAGAGTTTTGGATACGGACTTACGGGATTCCATGTAACCTCGGCGCGAAACTGTTCTTTTAACTGGTTATCAGTTTCATCTCAGTATTTTTTTACGATCTCTATTGATAGAACAGGGGGCTCAAGCCCTGATAACCCGTATTTTCAATACACGTTGCTAATATATTGATTTTTTCCATCTCTCCAATTCACGTTCCCCGTAGGCAGGGTGGCCAATAAAGAAAAAAGAAGTATCAAATTGCTTCAGGTATTGTCTTATGGTACCACTTGGCCTGCGTGAGTGCCTGATACGGCCCCTCTTTTCATATACTTCTGGACAGAATTAATGCTAAAAATGAAATTAATATGACAATCAATCAAAAAGCACCGGTAGTTCAGACTAAAGAAATAATTAATAATGCTGAACGAGCTAAGGTTTTGGAAGTGCCAACGGAAATAAAAAATTGGTCGAATTGGAATGCAAAAATTAAGTACTCAAATATAAAAGTTGAGCCAAAAGCCGGATTACATTTCACTTGGAAGACGATAGAGAGTAAAATCAAACCAGAAATTCATACTTTTAATCAGAACTCAGTTCCTGGTTGGAAAGGAAAATCATTTGGAGCAAAAGCAATCCACAATTGGTATTTAAAGTCGACTGAAAACGGAACGAGGGTAAGTGTTTAAGAAAGTCTGGAAGGTTGGATCATTGGACTAATGACGAATATGAACAACATTGTAAAGAAAGATATAATTTATTGGCTTGGGCAAAAAAAGAGTGCTAAAAGTACATACGCCTTATAACAAATACAGCAAGCGGATTGCGCAAACTTATTTTTTGGCACTTTGCATTGAAGATATAGTGTTGTCTGCTAAATTGAGTTCTTAATCCACAAACCGCGTATGCCGGGGATTGTTAACCTCTACTAATCATTCCTGCAAACTTTAGACAGTGAGTAAAAAAATTTTCAAAAACGAGAAGGCCCGCAAAAGAATAGAGAATTGGTACCAAAAATTTCTTGAGCGCGTCGATGGCAAAACTAAGTCTATAGAAGTTTCTACTTCTTATGGGAAAAATCATGTACTGATGGT
>CAZVEP010000239.1:0-2157 GCA_964625635.1 uncultured Rhodohalobacter sp. | reverse complement strand
CGGGAATCGCCAATATCACCGAATCATTTCAGGGCATCCAGTTTGCCGGAATAACTAATATTGCGGAGCAGGGTGAAGGTATTCAAATCGGGCTTGTTAATTACGCCAGAGAGTTTGAAGGTATCCCCGTTGGCCTGATCAGCTATTACGGCAACGGCCGAAGAAATCTTGACCTCTGGTTTACGGACGGCGGTTTTACACACCTTGGCCTCACGCTCGGCACCAATCCTGTCTACAATAAAATATCGGTTGGGTTTAATCCGCTTATCGGCGACCGGGATGTCTGGTCACTGAGCTGGTCAATCGGCTCCTACCGGACCCTCGATGACGCATGGAACAAACCAAATCTCAGGGATTACTTTTCAACCCATGATTTTACCATCCAGCGTATATTTGACGGTGGCTGGGATGATACGCCCAATGCAATATTCAGCTATAAATATCTGCTGGGTAAAAATATTACTCCAAAGACTGCGCTTTATTTGGGCCCAAGCGTTAACCTCCAGGTTTCAAAACAGGCCGGCAACAGCGATTACACCTGGTACTCCATTTCTAAGGGAGAACGAGCAGGTCGCGACATCCGGTTTTGGATTGGCTTTACTGCGGGTGTGCGAATATTCGGGCAGTAACAATGTTTTCAGGCTTCCCCGGCTGGATAATAGCTGGGCTCATCTCGCCCAAATATTTACACATTTATGATGTAAATCACAGAGCCTTTTCCTTTATTGGCAGATTCTTTGTTATACTATCCCTTTAGCACGGAGTATTTCAAAAGACAAGATCTGCTATCATGAAATTCATTTCCATCTCTTTTTTTGCTCTCCTGCTGGTTATCTCCTGTACGCATTCAGAGAAAGACCTAGGACAGGCCCCGGTCTCAGACAGTTACAACCAGGATATAGATAGCTGGGTTGATAATCGAATTGAAACGCTAAAGGAGCCCACCGGCTGGATGCGGCTGGCCGGTATGTTTATCCTGGAGGATGGGCCAAATAGTTTTGGCAGCGGACGTGACGTGGACGTGCAGTTCCCTGAAGGCACAATCCCGGACCGCGCCGGCACCTTTTTTCTTCAGGATGGCAGCGTTCAGATCATCACTGCCGATGGCGTGTCAATAACCCACGAGGGTGAGGCCGTCTCGGATATGTTAATTTTTGATGGAGAAAACGCCCCGGTTTTGGAATATGGCTCGCTCGAATGGCATATTATTAAGCGTCAGGATTTGATTGCTATTCGCCTCTACAATAAAGACAATCCGAAAGTGGATCGTTTTGATGGATTTGAGAGATATCCCACAGATCCAAAATGGCACCTGGCTGCGGATTTCGAACCCAATCCGCCCGGATCAACCATACCAATTTCAAATGTGCTTGGCCAGGTTGATGATATACCAAACCCGGGCACGCTTACATTTCAGTACAACAGCCGAACCTTCACGCTTGAGGCACTGGAAGCATCGGACGACCGCCTCTTTTTAATTGTCGGCGACGAAACCAATCAAACCGAAACTTACCAGGCGGGCAGATATATGTATATTGACATGCCCGATGAGGCAGGCCGGACTATTATTGATTTCAACAAAATTTACAATCCGCCCTGTGCCTATACTGAATACTCAACCTGCCAGTTGCCGCCCTCAGACAACCGTTTGAACCTGGCTATTACAGCCGGAGAAAAGCGTCCCGTAAACTGGGCGGGCCGCAGCAGTAATTAATGATATTAGATAAACGAAACTACCCTAAATTGAACCTTCTGCCATCGGATATGTTCAGTTATTCAGGAAACCCTTAAATACAGCCACTTTTATGAACCGTATGTCATCTGTTTTATTGATCGCCAGCTCACTATTATTGCTAAACTGCAGCAGCGCTGAACTAGGCCCGAAACCTCTGCCTGACAACTATGAACAACTCCACCAGGAGTGGCTCGATTACCGTATCAGCGTGCTCACCGATACCACCGGATGGCTAAGGCTTCAAAACCTGATTTGGTTTGAAGAAGGTGAAAACAGCTTCGGAAGTGGTGAAGAGCAGGATGTGCAGTTCCCTGAAAACTCGATTCCGCAAAATGCGGGTACATTCATCCTGGATAATGGAGAGGTGACAATGATTGTGAATGAAGGCGTTGACATCCGGCACAAGGGCGAACCGGTTGACA
>CAZVEP010000238.1:0-2160 GCA_964625635.1 uncultured Rhodohalobacter sp. | reverse complement strand
CGACGACTATTCATCTTATGTGCATTTCTATGCACCGCACCGACGCTGCTTGCTCAACATACGTTTTCAGCTCGGGTTATCGACCACGAAAGCAGTGATCCGCTAATTGGTGTAACAGTTTACATTGAAGCGTTAAATACCGGGGCTAGTACAGGCTCAGATGGCGCTGTAACCATTCGGAATATCCCTGAAGGCACTTACAATATTTCGATCAGCTATGTTGGCTATGAGACATTAACGATACAGCGGACATTTCCGCTATCACCTGATGAACAGGATCAAACGTTCGAGCTATCTCATGCGCATGGTGAGCTGAATGAGATTTTTGTGAATTCAACCCGAAGCAGCCGAACGATTGAGGACAGCCCCACACGCGTCGAAATTATTGCAGGAGAAGAACTTTCTGAAAAAGGGAATATGAAACCCGGCGACATTCGGATGTTGCTGAATGAAAGTACCGGTATACAAACACAGCAGACCTCAGCCACCAGCTACAATTCCAGCATACGTATTCAGGGACTGGATGGGAAATATACTCAGCTGCTGCGGGATGGGCTTCCGCTCTACTCCGGTTTTTCAGGCGGGCTGAGCCTGATGCAAATTGCTCCCCTGGACCTGAAACAAGTTGAAGTCATTAAAGGAGCCTCATCCACGTTATATGGAGGCGGGGCGATTGCAGGGCTGGTCAACCTAATTACCAAAACTCCTGAAAATGAGCCGGAACTGAGTGTTATGCTAAACGGTACCTCAGCACTTGGCCTGGATGCAAGTGCCTTTTATTCAGAAAAATATGGCCGGTTGGGGACGACTGTTTTTACATCATACAATAAGGGAACGGCCTATGATCCAGCGGATAATGAACTTACGGCTATACCCAAATTTAATCGATTTACGGTCAATCCGAAGCTATTTGGGTATTTTGGAAATACTACGTTCAACCTGGGTGTGAATCTGGTGACCGAAGAGCGCCTGGGCGGAAATATCAACTATGTTGATGGAGACCGGGATAGCGGTCTCTATTTTGAACGAAATGAAACCGACAGGTTATCCACCCAGTTTCAACTGGAGCATGAATTCAGCGATCAAACAGTATTGACCCTTAAAAACAGCTTCAGTCTGTACGATCGGTCTATTGAGATTCCCGGCTATTCGTTTGCGGGAACACAGTATTCGACATTTAGTGAAGCAAACCTGAGTCTGATCAGTGACAAAACGGAGTGGATTGGGGGGCTGAATCTCTGGACCGATCAGTTTGATCAGTCACGCGGGGCTAACGGAAGCCCGATCGATTTCACCAATGCAACTGTGGGAGCCTTTCTTCAAAACACGACCCCTCTTAGCGAGACATGGACCGTTGAAACTGGCTTACGTTTGGATTACCAAAATAACTACGGGACATTTCCACTCCCTCGTTTATCGCTGATGTATGAACCCTCATCACAGCTTACATTCCGGCTTGGTGGCGGTCTTGGATATATGATCCCTACAGTTTTCTCAGAAGATGCGGAACGTCAGCAATTTCAAAATATCCGGCCTATAGACACGGATGAGCTGGATGCCGAGCGGTCGGCGGGTGGCAATCTTGATGTAAATTACCGCGTATTACTAACTGATAAACTGACGTTTTCAACTAACATCCTGTTGTTCTACACCCGAATAAATGATCCGCTGGTCCTTTCATCTGTTGGCCCTGGTTTTGAATTCAATCAACCCGATGGTTTTGTAGACACAGAAGGGGTGGAAGTAAATATGAAGTGGAGTTATGGCGACCTCAAGCTATTTATTGGGTACACTCATGCTAACGTTGAGCAACATTATGACGGCGATGTAACCGAGGTGCCACTGGTTGCTAAACATCGTCTTAACAATGTGCTGATGTATGAGAAGCACGGAAACTTCTGGGTCGGACTGGAAGCGTATTATTTTAGCCCGCAAAAGCTTGGTGATGGCAGCACGGGCGACTCCTATTGGATCACCGGGCTTATGACTGAAAAACGATTAAACGAGCATTTCTCTCTGTTTCTTAATTTTGAAAATTTCCTGGATACCCGGCAGACAGCCTTCGATACCATTTATACCGGCAGCCTTGAAAATCCTGACTTCAGGGATATTTATGCACCAGTGGATGGTTTTGTCATTAATGGCGGCGTGAAGATAAAC
>CAZVEP010000237.1:0-2171 GCA_964625635.1 uncultured Rhodohalobacter sp. | reverse complement strand
CTTGCTCTTGAAGAACTTGAGTTACTGAGGGCAGTAGCCGAAGTCATTGGCACGCCAATACCACTTCATGTTAGGCCGACTGGATAATCAATTTATTTCTCAGGATGTTTGACCTGATTTTGTCGGTTTATCCTTCATTCACATTTTGCCGAGTGTGTTGTTCAAACAGCCGCAGGCATTAAATTATCGATAGCCTCAACGGCTCGCTTTGCACCACCTGCTTTTTTAAAAGCTTGAGCAATCATATTTGCTTCCTCTTTACGGCCTATTGCTTCATCTATTGCACTCTTTAATCGTTTCTCACTGAGCTTACTTTTTGGAAGCATTGTGCCGCATCCACTCAATTCCACCCTTCTGCCTGTTTCACTTTGATCCCTGCCCCATGGAATTACACAAACCGGGACTCCCGAAGCCAATGCCCGTTGAGTAGTCCCCATACCTCCGTGGGTAATAACCAGATCCATATCCGGAATAACCTGAGCATGTGGAAGAAACCTTGTAATGTGTACATTTTGATGGGGTACCTCAAAATTTTCGGGATCCATAGCAGATGTAGTTACAATTACACTTCCTTTTTCATCTGCTAATGCACGAAGTGCTGTTTCAATAATCGCTCCGTCATTTTGCAATTCAGTAGATAAACTAATCAGAATCTTTGGTGATGGCAGATCATTTATCCACTTCGGTTTCCTACCAGGTGGCGCCCATAGCCCCGGCCCTACAGTTAATATGTTCTCAGGCCAATGCCTACGTGCATATTCAAACGGTTCAGCAGTTCTATAGATTAAAAGGTCTGGCTTATAATATATATCGCTAAACGTATTCAATTGAGATACTTGCAGCTCAGAGCGTAATTCATTCAACTTTTCCACTATTCCTTTTAAGTATCTTTGAACAATTCCATTAAAGACGCGATCACGGAGGCGGTGTAAGGCATTGACCGGTGGTGGAAAGCCCGGGCCAAAAGCCGGTGTATCTGGTGAAGGAATTGGGAGACAGTATGGCATGAACATGACCCACGGTCTGTTTTGGGCTTCAGCAAAAGCACCGGCGCCCCAAGTATTCGCATCGACAATTAAGAGATCAGGATTGTATTGACTATAGCTCTTCTTGAGATCCTCTATCTCAAAAGGAGCCCTGGACAACCAGCTGCTGAACGAAGATTTAATTTGGGCAAACGGGTTATTTTCTCTGTAATCTTTAAGCTTTAGTGATTCTATCTCTGAATTAATCGAAAGGTGTTTGATCTCTTCATTTTCAACATGGTCCGTTTCGCCGCTAAGGGTTTGAACAATAACATCATATCCTTTACTCCTTAGCTCAATTGCAACATCCATCATGGGATATAAGTGTCCACATGCGGGTGACGTGTAAATTAATGCGGTTTTCATGAGGCCTCCTTTATATCATTTACCATTTTTAGAACTGCATTTTTAGTCGCGTTTCGAGTCCTCCCAAGGTCAAGCCGCAATAGCTTCCATGTATAGATGTCGGTCACAACAACCAGGCAATCAATTACTTCAGGTCCGCTGCCTGACAAGTAAGGACTAAAACACTCTTCCACCCAATTTCGATGATAATTCCTTCCAATAGTGGTTAGTTCTGATGCAAATGAATCTGTGCTTTGTTCCTGTGCAAGAATATTCAGCACTAATTTTCCTTCCCTCTCATAATGTTCTATGAGGTTTTCTACAGCATCAGCAATGTTTCCAGGCTTATAAATCTCTCTTTGCTTCTTAACCCTGGTATATACTTTTTCAGCAACAGCTTGCAAGCACCCATCTCTGGAATTCATATGTCGAAGAACCGTCTGAACAGCTACATTTGCTTCTTTGGCAATTTCATTTAAGCTGATTTCTTCCAATGACTTTTCAGCAAGTAGCTTTTCAGTCGCTGTAATAATATTGTCTGTCGTCCGGGCTGCGTTCTGAGCACGCTTTGACATATCGTATGTCCTGGCCATAAAAATCTATATTCATGTTAAGAGAGTTAACATGAATATAGATTACCATAAGCAATTACTCAAGAATTCTTACTAGTGGAACCTGAACACATTACCATTTCAGGCTTTGAAAACTTTTAAAGGAAAGTTCAAAAGAATAGTTTTTAGTTTCCCTGATCAAATATTCTGGCAGTTTTCACACACATAAATTCGGCGCCCGGATTTTTTC
>CAZVEP010000236.1:0-2203 GCA_964625635.1 uncultured Rhodohalobacter sp. | reverse complement strand
CTGACCAGCAGTTTGCATCTCAACTGGTTTCCGATAAAGGTAAATCCTATCCTTTCGACAGCATTGAGTGTATGGCGGCATATGCATACCAATCACCGGATATGGCCGAAAATGCAAAACTTTATTCAGCAGATTATACCCAACAGGGGAATTGGCTGTTGATTGAAAATGCAGATGTTTATCGAGCAGAAAGCGTGCCGAGTCCTATGGGGCTTTCCCTTTTTGCACTGCCTGAGCAGGACCCCGTACCTTCAGAAATAGCTGATGCAGAAAAAATGAGCTGGAATGAGACCATCAATTATGTAGTAGACCAATGGGACGTAAAACGATGATGGACTCGTTTTTTTCAACTCCATTTAGGGCATCGTATCTTAAATCCCTGTTACCTGTATTATGCTTGTTTTTTTTGCCGCTGATGGCAGCTGCTCAAAGCTCGTCATCGGATACTGAAAGTTCAGAATTATCTGAACTTGCCATGTTAATAGCAAAAGCAGACTCCGGCGATACCGTCTTTCTGGAGCCTAAAACATATGCCGTAAATGATCTGCTGATTGAAAAATCCGTAACCATAGACGGACAGAATGGTGCTGTGCTCGACATAGGCAGCGAGGGATATGGCCTTATTGTGATGGGAGAGAACATCACACTTCAGAATTTTGAAATCAAGGATTCTGGCTTTGGTTTTATGGATGATTATGCGGCCATTCTCGTGGAGGACAGCAAAAATATTGTCGTTGAGAATCTGACGCTTACCAATAATTTCTTCGCAATTTTTGTCGCAAAAAGTGAAAAAGTCGAAATTTCGAAGAACACGATTATCTCAAATGCCGAGAGGCAAACAACATCGGGTAATGGCATTCATATTTGGTACAGCAAAGATGTGGAAGTGCATCAGAATGAAATTACCGGCCACCGCGATGGTATCTATCTAGAGTTCGTTGAGGGCAGCATGATTACGGGTAACGATGTTTATAGCAACATTAGGTATGGGCTGCATTTTATGTATTCGGACGATTGCAGCTATATTGGAAATGAATTCCGTGACAACATTTCGGGGGTAGCCGTTATGTACACCGATAATGTGGTTATGCGGCACAACCGTTTCATCCAGAACTGGGGTGCCAACCGATATGGCCTGTTGCTGAAAGAGATCAATGACAGTGTTGTGGAGTATAATCTTTTTGAAACCAATTCTGTGGGAATATACAGCGAAGCATCTAATCGAGTGGAAATTCAGCGTAATGAATTTCATAATAACGGTACTGCCCTCCGTATTATGGCCAACGGCGTGGATAACCGTATCGAAAGAAACAATTTTATCGGTAATGTTTTTGAAGTGTCTACCAACAGCCGTTCAAATCCGAATCACTATGAGGGGAATTACTGGAGCCAGTATGAGGGCTATGATCTCGATCGCGATGGCGTGGGCGATGTGGAACACAGACCGGTACGCCTCTTCTCGCTATTTGCAGAGCGTCAGCCGCTGTCACTTATCATGCTGCGAAGTATAATGGCTCATCTGCTCGATACTGCAGAACGGGTATTTCCGGTGCTTACACCCAAAAATCTTGTTGACCCTAAACCAGCAATGGATCCTATTCAATGATTCAAATAAATAATTTAAAAAAGGCATTTGGCCCCCATCAGGTACTCAAGGGAATTGATCTGGAAATTCCGGATGGCCAGGCAACAGGCATAGTGGGACCCAACGGTGCCGGAAAAACCACGCTTATAAAAACAATTTTGGGACTCGTGAAATCTGATTCGGGAGACATCAGTATCAATGATATACATCTTAACGGCAATTACGACTATCGGCGGCAAATTGGCTACATGCCACAGCATGCTCATTATCCCGAACAAATGGTGGTATCTGACCTTTTTCAGTTTATCGAAGACCTCCGTGAAGAAGAATCTGTTTACAAACAGGATTTGATTGATGAATTTAACCTTGAACCTGAACTTCATAAGCAGCTGCGCGTACTTTCAGGGGGTAATAAACAAAAGGTCGGCGCGACCCTTGCCATGATGTTCAACCCCTCCATTCTCTTTTTTGATGAGCCAACCGCGGGCCTTGATCCTCATTCCAGTTTTATCTTCAAAGAGCGGATAGAAAAAGAAAAAGAAGCCGGAAAAACTATGTTTATTACGTCTCACATTATGAGCGAGCTTGAACAGCTTGTGGATCATGTAATATTTATTC
>CAZVEP010000235.1:0-2214 GCA_964625635.1 uncultured Rhodohalobacter sp. | reverse complement strand
GCTAAAGCTGATATAGGAACTTTCGGTTCAGAACATGACATGACAGGAATTTTGACTGATGGATATTTTATCGCTGAAGTCAGTCAGTTTTAAACTGATCGAATCCATGCTGCTGAAGTTCAAATGTCTCACCGTTTTTGAGGAATCTGACATCTGCATTTCCATCTTCCTCTTTTACTTCACCAATAACGGTGAAACCGGTATCAGGAAATGATTCCCGAAGCTGGTTTCTTAGAGTATCCTCCTTTTCTCTATCGAAGGTGAACATCAGTGCGTAGTCTTCGCCGCCGGTAAGAGCAATCTCTTCAGCAGACCATGAGAACGTATCGCACACATCAGTAAGGATGTCACTTATCGGCAGGAGGTTCGTATCAATTATCAGAGTAACTCCCGACCGTTTTGCAATGTGTCCGGCATCTGACTGAATTCCGTCAGAGAGATCGATCATTGCGTGAACAAACCCTGAGTCAGCGAGAAACCGGGCTTCATCCACATAAAGCCGGGGGCGGTTATGTGCCTCAATAAGGTATCTGTGTGTCGGTATTTCTTTATTGTGTGATCCTTCAAGCAGCCTGAGGCCAGCGCCGGATTCTCCCACCTTGCCAATCAGTCCGATTTTGTCACCTGCCTTCGCGGATGATCGCCATAAAATCTTTTTATCCTCGATAAATCCCAGTACCGTATAGCTAATTATGAGAGAACCGCTTTTTGATGTGTCACCGCCAATCAATTTGACGCCATGAGTTTCACAAAGCCTGCGGGTTTCATTCAAGAAGCCATCAATCCAGGCGGGGGCAATGTCCAAAGGCAAACCTATGCTCAAAAGTGCATAGCGTGGCGTGCCGCCCATAGCAGAGATATCACTCAGATTTACTGCGAGTGACTTATATCCCAGGTCATTAGCTGAACTCCATTCGCGCCGGAAATGACGGCCCTGCAGAAGCATATCTGTAGTAATCAGTGTTGAACGGCCAGAATCATTTCTTAGGACCGCGCAGTCATCTCCTATCCCCGTGAACTCCTTATCGGAGGCAGGTTCAAACAGACCGGCTATCCGTTCTATCAGGCCGAATTCACCAAGCTGTTTCAGAGTCTCATGTTCATCAAATACGTTCATAAGTTCTTATTTGATTTGAGTTAGTGGAGTTGTTTTTTGGAATGTAACAGGATGATAATTCATTATAATAGGTACAATGAATGACAAACTGATTCAATTTAAATACTAAAATTTATTTTTTATGGAGAGAGAAGAATACATCGATAATTTGGCCGCCAAACTAAAAGAGTGGAACGCTGAAATAAAAAAACTGGAGGCAAAAGCCCGGGAAGCAGGTGCAGAAGCCAGTAAGGAGATAAATAAAGAGATCCAGAATCTTCGGGCAAGAAAGAAGAAAGCAGAATATAAACTCGACGATTTAAAAGAAGCCGGAAAGGCGTCGTGGAAAGAACTTCAGGCTGAAACTGAAGATGCCGTGGAGGATATTAAAAGCTCTCTGGAAAATGCGGTCAACAGATTTAAAGATGTCTGAAAATATCGTGTGAAAACCAATCTTTTGGAGGGGGAAGTCTGAGCATCCTATCTGAATTGGTGCCATTCAGATATTGTAAAATTGCAGCGTATGAGTGACAACGATGGTGTAGAATTTCTTCAGTGGGCTCTCCCGAAATGTGGCTACAAATGGTCAGGTTTCAGAAAGCCTCGTTCTCAGGTATTGAAACGTGTGCGGGAACGGATGCACCAACTTGAAATCCGTGGTGGGTACAAAAACTACAGGCAGTATCTGAAGGATAACCAGGAAGAGTGGAAGGTATTTGAACGTTTTTGCTATGTCACGATCAGTAAGTTTTTCCGTGATCGCAACATGTGGCATTATCTTCGGGATGAAATCTTGTCTGAATATCTATCGGGAGACAAGAGTGAGAACCCGGTGGAGGTTTGGTCGGCGGGGTGCTGTAATGGAGAAGAGGCCCACACCATTTCTATTATCGCCGAACAGATTATTGGTAAACCAGCCGTCAAAGAGGATGTGCGAATCCTTGCATCGGACAGGGTGGATGAACTGCTGAGCCGGGCGCGGGAAGGACGTTATCCTGCCAGTGCGTTGAATGAGCTTACCGATGAAGAGCTGAGCACCTATTTCCGAAAAGTGGATTCTGAGGGGAGTGATGAATATAAAATAAATCAGGAGTTGGCGAATCCTGTTGAATTTGAAA
>CAZVEP010000234.1:0-2221 GCA_964625635.1 uncultured Rhodohalobacter sp. | reverse complement strand
ACCCGGCAGTTACAATAGGGCTGGCCGCAGGCGGCTTGTTCGAGTGGGCTGAAGTGCCTTACTATATCGGTGCCCAAATGATTGGAGCCGCTATTGGTGCTCTTTTAGTTTGGCTAGCATACAAAGATCACTTCGCTAAAGAAAAGGACGGGGATCTTATTCTGGCGGTTCACTGTACGGGGCCGGCCATTCGAAAGTATCCAAGTAATGTGATGACGGAAGCCATTGGTACCCTGATGCTTGTATTTGGCGTGTTTTATATTGTATCGCCTGGATTTTTGGGTGCAAACGGAGAATTTCTTGAAACCATCGTGATTGAAGGACAGGAAGTTGGATTTGGTCTCGGTTCTCTGTCAGCGCTTCCGGTTGGCCTTCTTGTGCTTGGAATCGGTTTATCGCTTGGCGGGCCAACTGGCTATGCTATTAATCCCGCTCGTGATCTCGGACCGCGAATTATGCATGCAATACTACCAATACCTGGTAAACGAGATAATGACTGGGCGTATTCATGGGTGCCTGTTGTAGGGCCAATTATCGGAGCCTTTCTTGCGGCCGGTCTTTATCTGCTCTTGAAATAGTAAAGGTAAGTATTAAAATAGGATGATGGGATTGCGCCCCATCATCCCGTATGCTCACCTCATGATAATTTCCATAACCGGATAGCTTTGCCATTGATCGCACAATGAAGCTGTCCGGTATTTTTCAATGATTTACAGAAATTTCAAATGATTGGTAAACAGTTATGAAATGTACGAAAAAACAGTTCTTATATCTATTTAGCTTCCTGCTGCTTGGCGGCTGCCTCCTGGTGTCCGAAAGCGGATCAGCACAACACATATCTTTTGAAAATGAGGATGACTGGACTTTTAATGTAACAGGCCAGCTCCCTGTTTTCCTGGTGGTATCAAACCACGAGGGCTATAGCTCAAACGGGAAAGATCAATTCGCAACGCGTGTGATGTCTGGCTTTAATCCGGGGAGCATCAATTTTAATATTGTTACCCCCGAAGTTAACGGGCTAACGGTTGAAGGATTTTTCCAGATTAATCATCACCTTCACGGCCCAAGCGTGCAGAATGCCGGACTATTTGAAGGGAGGATTGCGGATATAATTGTGTCGGGTAATTTTGGGTCCATCAACATAGGGAAGGGCCTGGGTATATTTAACAGCAGCTCCATCGCTGATGCCGGCAGTGGTATGGGCGTCGGGAGGTTTGCAGGGCCTGATGCCGCCGATGCTACACTCGGAAGGATCGGATCGGGGTATACATATGCCAACTTTAATCCTCGCGTGATTTACACCACGCCATCGATTGGTGGTCTGAAAATAAAAGCTGGCCTCATCAACCCGGAAAAACCGGGCGGCCCTTCAGCTATGGTAGAAACAGCTACACCGCGGGTTGAGGGACAGGCGAACTATGTGGTCGACCTCAATTCCGGCACGCTCGATTTTTGGGCCGGCGGAATGTACCAAAACGTGGATGTGGTAAGTGCGGACTATGAGTACGCGATGTCAGGCTGGGATGTTGGCGCACGCGTGGATGCTGCCGGCTTCAGAATTACGGGTGCCTATTCTGAAACGCGGGGCGTTGGTGCTGATGGTTTGATCGGTATAAATCTGATTGGGAACGGTCTTGCGCAGGCAGAGGCAGAGGCGACCCAATGGTATGCGGAAGGTATGTATACTGCCGGAAACTTCTCTGTTGGGGTAAGTTATGGCGAAGGTTCTCAGGATGCAGTTTCAACAGTACTGGGATTTTCACCGGAGATTACGAATCAGCTGCTGATGGGCTTTACCCGCTATAAAGTGACGGATAACCTTACGTGGATCGGCGAACTTCAAAACTTTGAATCTCAGGCGCAGGCAAACTACCAGGCGCTGGTACTCGGGATGCAGCTAAATTTTTAAAATAAAACACATCTGAAGTAGACCGGACGTGGTATGTTGTGGGACTGCCGGCGGCCGGTTTGCTTTTTTTATTTCTGCGGGAATATTTTCCTGCCTACTCTATCGAACTCATCCTGAACCATAAATTGGCTCATCTTATCGTAATTGATGCCCTGCTTTAAAGGGAAAAGCTAGGTGGCAAATAAGCATTCAAAAAAATAAAAAAATGTTGCTGTATGGTCCTACAAATAATAAACTCCTGTACCCTGTTCAACGGCAGAACAACGGCATTGTGCAAAGTTCAGTGAACACCCACCGTCTTGCTCCGCCTTC
>CAZVEP010000233.1:0-2247 GCA_964625635.1 uncultured Rhodohalobacter sp. | reverse complement strand
TTACAAACATACCCTCCATGTTTGTAACCGAACTTACATTCCATTCACCGATTGGTTGATTAAACGGTGTATTTTCAAACATCCTGCTCATATTGGTAACATTACTTACATCCCAATTACCGATAGGTTGATTGAATTGGGAATTTTGGAACATGCCGCTCATATCTGTAATATTACTAACACAAACCTTACTCAAATCTGCCTCCATAATTCGTCGTTGAATGAGTAAATTCCTATCTACTACTTCATATTCAACCCCATCAATAATTCCAATATCCCCTACCTGACTATCAGGACACATAATTGTAACCCCATTCTCACTTAAAAAGACTGTTTGTTCAGTCGGTTCAGAAGTTTCAGTGCCACAGGAAAATAAAAAAAGCGTAATAAGACAGACGATAAGAGGCAGACATAGTTTATTTAACATAGATTGATGATATTCGATTTTTTCCAATGTAGATATCGAAATTCAAGTAACTCATTTCAGCAGACATATCAAATTTTCACTCAAAATCAGAAACAGAAACAGAATTCTGATATACGTTTATTTTAAACTAAGTCCATCTATTTCTTTCCTAAAGTTATTATTATTTTAGAAGTTTACAGAATGACCCTGTAGTTTAACCGGATAGAGTTGAATTTATATATGTATATACATAAACAACTACTTACAAATTAATTATTTGATTATAAAGTGAGGTTCTTTCAATCCTTTTTTATCAAAGATGATTATGAAGCGCTCTAATTGAAACATTTCACCCTTCTTCTTTAACCCTATAAGTTCAAGAAAAAACCTTCAAAGAAATTAAGAGATCAGAGAGCGACGTCCTGCCATTTCCTTGAAAGAACATATGGAGAGAGGTGCTGTAACTGTTGATGGTTTAGAAGAGTTGAATCTCATGGGTGGTTTAACTGGACGGAAAAATAAACCATGGCGGAAGTGAATGGATGAGTTGAGTTCTTAATTAATTTTTCAACTTCTTACCATACTTATCGAAGCCCTATTCACACAAGTATTTACCTCTATTACACATCAAATCGTTGTTATTTGATGGTATATTGACTAACCTATCTAATACAAGGGATACACAAAAAAACATAGATTACAATCGAGGGTTAATCATGTTAAAGAAAGATTTCCTTCTCTCCTTTATCAGTTTCATTACACTACTTCTGGTTTCCTGTGGGACTGAAACTGCTGAACGAACTGAGCAAACGATATATTTAGGTGACAATGGAGTTACCATAATGTGCCCTGGCGTGGGGATTGGAAAAATTGGAGTTGTCGATGGAGTAGAGTATGAGGTAGTGGATAGGGAACTACTAATTCAGAGAAGAGATGAAGGTAAAGATTTGAGTAAGGTTTGCGTTAGTAACGTAACAGACATGAATAAGATGTTCCAGAATTCCGAATTCAATCAACCCATCGGTAATTGGGATGTCAGTTCTGTAACGTATATGTTTGAAATGTTCCATGAATCCCCATTCAATCAACCCATCGATAACTGGGATGTCAGTTCAGTTACAGGTATGGGAGCTATGTTCTATAACTCCGAATTCAATCAACCCATTGGTAATTGGAATGTGAGTTCGGTTACGGGTATGTATGTTATGTTCTATGGTTCCCCATTCAATCAATCCATTGAAAATTGGGATGTCAGTTCTGTTACGAATATGAAGGGAATGTTCCAATATTCCTCATTCAACCAAGATATTGGTAATTGGGAAATGAGTTCAGTTACTGATATGTATGCTATGTTTAGAGAGTCCCAATTCAATCAACCTATTGGTAATTGGGATGTCAGTAGTGTATCTGAGGAGTTCTATATGGAGTATATGTTCTACAGCTCTCCTTTCAACCAGGATATCAGTCTTTGGTGTGTAAGTAATATTTCATCCGAACCAAATGATTTCTCAACAGGTTCTCCCCTAATCGAAGAAAACAAACCTGTATGGGGGACTTGCCCCTCAAATTAAGTTCTTCATCTTCTGAAACGTTGAGGTAGAACACACAATTATTTTTGATATCTCTCTAATTGTGAGACCATCCTCAAAATAATCCTTAATCTTCTTGGAGGTTGGTTTATCCATGAACTCCTTTTCTGACTCTGAAGAACCTTTTAGTCTCCCCAACTTACCTCCATTTTTGACATACATAATTCTGCCATAGATTTTACCGATACTGTCCCCTATCTTTAATTCCTTCTATAGATCGATATGCATTGACCCTGTAGTTCAACCGGATAG
>CAZVEP010000232.1:0-2271 GCA_964625635.1 uncultured Rhodohalobacter sp. | reverse complement strand
ATAGACGTATACCATCAGAATGATGATCCATGTCAAAAAGGCTAGTTCTGTGGCTCCTAAACCAAGCACCGAAGATGTCGCCCCCTCACCGCCAAACCATGTTAAAAGGTCAATTTGTAAAAAAGGAACGTAGCTGGCGATGATAGCCGTGGCGTACATCACCACAAGAACAATAACTGCGGGGATAACCATACCGCCGGTTTTATTATATGCCCGAAACCCTATCCAGACGGCCAGCGGGATTTGGATGAAAATGGACAGAACTGTAGCCGGAAAATTGATGAAAAGGCTTGAAATCACCCAGGCAAACACAGCGTTCACCATAAGCACCAGGACGAGGATGATAAAGAGGAAGAGTTTTTTTGCACGCGCCCCGATCAGCTGATCGGCAAGTGTGCCGACCGACTGGCCTTTATTGCGAACAGACAGAACCATTGTTCCGAAGTCGTGAACACCGGCAGCAAAGAGTGTTCCAAGCACAACCCAGAGCATGGCGGGGAGCCAGCCCCAGTAGACCGCAATGGCCGGACCCACGATAGGCGCAGCGCCTGCAATAGAGGTGAAATGGTGCCCGAGGAGAACGAACTTATTGGTCGGAACATAATCGACGCCATCCTCAAACTCATGGGCGGGCGTCATGAAATCGGGATTTAGCCGGTAAATTTTTTCCGCTAAAAACCTGGAATAATATCGATAGCCGATGGCGAAAAGAATCAGCGATAAGGCTGCAACAATGCTTGAGGACAATGTGTCGGAATTCGGTTCAGGATTTCATCAGGTAGACTCAACCGAAGTAATTGAATTCAACGCATAAGCGCAACCCATAAGAATCAGCTACTCGATAACAATCTCATTGCGGTCTTTTGGTTTTTGACTGCCGCCATCTGATCCGCCACCGCTATTTTTTTGAAACAGTTTAATAAGGTTGGAAACCCCGTAAAGCAGCAAAAAGGCAGCAATGAGGTAAGCGATCGATTCGGGATTGGCGATAATCAGGGCTGCGATAATGAGTGTTAGTACGCCCATAAATACAAAGCCAAGACTAAGCAACAGTATCAATCCGAAGAACCCGAGAAATACGGCCATAGTAACCGGAATTATGTCAGGAAACAGGAAGATGATAATACCCGTTACAATTGGGAAAGCAGAAATAACAGCCGGGGTTTTAAAGTAGAGAAATGTGAGTCCTAGTGCGATGAGATATCCTCCGGCAATCAGGTATAAAAAATTTGGGTAGATGAGTGTTAGCACGCCTGTTGCCAGCGCCAGAAGTGCGTTGAAAATTCGACGCTCTTGTGTTTTATACTGAACGTTTACCTGGAATTGCTGATACATAACTGGTTGGTTTTATATTAAATGAGCGCGGTCGGCCTGATCAATTACCTGCGCAAGTAGGTATCTTTTAATATAAGAAAGCGATAACAGAATAGATAAAGAAGCGAATCGTTGTGGCAGGGCAAAAAATAATCATACATTTCATGCAGATATCCTCAATCTGCAATTAGATACAAATGGGCAAGAACACCAGAAAAAGACTTCGTAAAAAAACTGAGAAGCTGCATATAGAATCGGTAAAGCGACATATATTTCTCTGCGCGGATCAAACCAAACCCAAATGCTGCAAGTATGAGAAAGGGGTAAAATCGTGGAAGTTTTTGAAGTCGAGGCTGAAGGAGCTCAGCCTGGATGGTGAAAGCGGTGTATTTCGGACCAAGGCTAACTGCCTCAGGGTATGCAAGCGGGGACCGATCGCCGTGGTGTATCCCGAGGGTACATGGTACCATTCCTGCACGCCCGAGGTACTTGAAGAGATAATTCAGAAGCACCTGATTGGCGGCGAGCCGGTTGAAGAGTATATGTTTGCTGAAAACCCGCTCACAGATATTGGTGATGCTGCCTCGGACACTTAAATAGAACCCCTTCTAAGGGGATGTGGGGAAATCAATTCCTAAAGAAAGCATGACTAAATAAGTTTTTATTTATTGCATTTTCACTGCTCCAGAGCCTTCTGACCCACCCCCGGCCCCCATAAGCGCTGACTTAAAATTGGTTGCGATAAAATTATCACTTCTAGGTTCTTCCGTAAATCTTGTGGGTCGGAGCGTAAAATCTATGGATGATTGCTTTTTAATATTTCAAAAGCAGGAGACTCCATTCTATAGAATTGAATCCGTCACTGAATTTATTGATCTGCAGACCCTACAAGTCTATGGAGGTTTTATGGGACGTTCATGAAAAAGATTATTTCTATTTATTCACAAGGTTTCCGGT
>CAZVEP010000231.1:0-2274 GCA_964625635.1 uncultured Rhodohalobacter sp. | reverse complement strand
GCGCATTGATAATTCCCTCTGTGATGCCATCGCTAAAGTATTCGATTTCCTCGCTATTACTCCTGTTCGTGAAGGGAAGAACGGCGATGGTATTGTCAGATGTATGATCGCTATTGTTCAAATTAGTCTACTGAAACTCGGGTTTTAAACGTGCTACAACATTGATATATAACGGCGTTGCAAATAACCCACCGCCTATAACTAAAATATTATTTTATTATTAAAAATATTCAGAACTGTAGCCTTGTTTAACTTTCGTAATAAACAATACGGTACTAACTTTTTTACATAAATTAGTTTAAAGAGCAGCTTTCTTAAAAAACAAAACTTAAGAACAGCACAAAACCCGCTTGACCTCGCGGTCTGGTAGATTTGCTGTTTATATTGCTCTACAATTTATTTCTATAAAAATGTTTAAATACTATAATTAAAAAATATATAATTGCACTTATCACTGTTACGTTGACAAATGTTGGAACAAACCAACTTATAGCTGTGTCGTAAACAAACGACCAATTAGTACCATTTTCATTATGAAAAATTCCACTCGGGTTCTCTATCCATTCCCATATTGTAATAATTAACGTTAATATGAAAGCTGATGTAGAACCAATTGTTAAAGAGGCTAACAATAATTTTTTTATTCTCTTTTTTAGTATCATCGTATTCCATTATCTGTTAATTAAAACTATATACCGGCAATATAACGGTCTTCGGGTTATATGGCGGCGATTTCATAAATATGAAGGGCGCAACATCCAGCTATCATCCGTAAGCTGGACCTTTCAAATTATTACAGAACTATCGAATAGCACCATCCTTTGAAAGTTGTTCTGTTAGCTTATGGATGAGAGTGTTTTTAGCTACTTTATATTTTATGATCCCGATTTTTTGGTGAAATTTCTTCTAAGTTGTTGTCTGCTTTTAACCAAGTAAGATTGTCCTTACTCAGAACTGAATTATTGCGAACTCCATTAGCTTCAAATAGTCTGACAACCCAAAAATAATGAATCCTGACTTGCAAGACTATACTTTAGAAATTAAACCCTACGTATATATTGGGTTCAAAAAGGAAATAATTTCTCCATTTGTCATCCAGTGCTTTAAACTCATCGGGAGTATTGGTATCAAATACCCAGAATTGAGAGTGGACCTGAGGTTCGATAAAGAATCTTTTTTTCTTACCTATTGGTATGCGATAACCGAGATGAAAAGAATTATATAGCTTAAAGCCATTTGCAATTTTGTTATTGTCTAAATCCAGATAGGTTTTAAACTGTGGCAAGACTTCAACCGTAGTAAACAGACCTTTCCATACTATGCGTTGATAAGACATACCTATTCCTGTATGTCGCACAAAACCGGGGTAGAATTCGCTTTGAGTGTCTAACTTATCCAGAAGACCGTCCCACCAGACAATTCCCATCGGCTGGAACAGACGCCAGCTTGCCAGCTTTACTCCAATGATGTTTTTATTGTCCAGGTTACGTTTAATATGAAATTCAATGTGCTGCGTATGCATCCTGTCATTCCATGAATCCATCGCCAGCTGTGGTAAAATGATCACAGGCAAGCTAATGCTATACTTGGGTGCGTCATCGCTTTCAGTACCTGTTGACAGATTGCTCTGTGCAAAAGCACTAAATGAGACAAATGTTAAAACAATCGCGAATACAGTAGTTTTCATTGTTCTAAATTTTAAATGGTTAAAAAATAAGTTTGGTGTTTGCCAGTGGATTCGTTCTGAAAAAGAATTGTTTTAATCGAATCACTAATGCAATGATCGTGAGGAATGGCAGGTCAATCGTCCTGAAATGAAATTGCGGACTTGTTGGTGAGATTTTGGACTTTAAGACTGCTTATAGAGAAAAAATTCAGATCGGTGGCTTTATTTTATATCTGTTCCTTTATTCCCATGATTTTATATCTTCTTTCTGTATAAATGAATATCGAGCAGTACTGAAACTCCTAATTTATTTTTGATCGATAATAAATCCATAGCTATTCTGCCATTTCTGAACCTTAGTTCAGATCCTGAAAATGAATATTTCAGTGATGGAATCACCGAAGATATCATTAATGCATTGACCCGGATTCAGGGTTTAAAGGTGACCGCAAGAACGTCTTCGTTTGCGTTTAAAGGGCGGCATATGGATGTGCGCCATATTGGTAATCAGTTGGGTGTATCTACGGTATTGGAGGGGAGTGTACGTAAGTCAAAGAAGAGAGTCCGGATCTCAGCTCAGCTGATACAAACGACCGATGGATTTCAAA
>CAZVEP010000230.1:0-2275 GCA_964625635.1 uncultured Rhodohalobacter sp. | reverse complement strand
TCGTTTGCGGTTCAATTTACATATACTGTAGAAATGCAGGCGACATCTGTTCGATTTCTCTCTTGCTTATATTTTATTTACAGTCTTTAGATGAGGCCAGACCAAAGACAAGAGTTATTTTACTGAAGGGTGCAAGTAGACCAATATCTCTTTTCTTTGCTACTCTACCATTACGATTTATTTCCTCTTTTCGGGGCTCTTTTTTTTGTGATCAATCCAGCATCCTGAATTTTTCTTCCAAGTTCATCATCTGAAGCCAGTTCTAAGATGTCCCTTTCCAGCCCCAGAGCGGTAAGAACCTGGAAGTAGTTTCCCAGCGCCACACCGGGATCACCTTTTTCTATTCTCCAGAGAGTTGATGTGCCAATATCTGCACGTTCTGAGACCTGTTCAGCACTCAATTTTCTTCGTAACCGTGCCAATTTGAACTGTTATAGGAGAGTGCTGTATGTCGCACTATTTCTTACCTCCATCTGTTTTTTTAGAACAATCCCTGAAATTTATCCGATTCCAATAGAATAATCACTCTTCACGCTATACCCGAAAAGGTATAAATCATTTAAATATTGCTATTTTATACCCGATCAGGTATAATTATATGAAACAGATGAAATTTATACCCGATCAGGTATAGCATGAATACTACAAATGAACTTATCGACTTTGTTAAAAACCGGCGGGAACAGCTGGGACTAACCCAGGAGGAACTCGCTGACCGCGCGGGTGTCGGACTTCGGTTTGTACGCGATCTGGAGCAGGGTAAAGAGAGTCTTCGACTGGACAAAGTGAACCAGGTGCTTGTTCTTTTTGGGCATAAAATGGGACCGATCAAAATAGAGGATCGTGATGAGCTATAGAAAAGCCGATATCTATGTTCATGAAACAAAAGCCGGAGTTCTTGAGGAGACGGAGACGGGCTATCGGTTTCAATACGAACCCGAGTATGTATTACAAAAAAATGTTGACCCGGTTAGCCTGACTCTCCCGATGCGACAAGAACCCTATGAATCCCAGGTTCTCTTTCCTTTTTTTGACGGGCTGATACCGGAAGGCTGGCTTCTGGATGTGGTTGAAGAGACCTGGAAGGTGAACCCGAAAGACCGCATGGGACTTCTACTGGTAAGCTGTCGTGATACCATTGGGCATGTAAGCGTGAGGGAAGCATGACCAAGTGTCTGATCTGTGCAAATCCGGTGGATAATGGAGAAGAGTATCACCCCAAATGCCTGCAGGATCTGTTTGGGAGTAAAGATAAGCCGGCCTTAGAGGTCAAACTTGATCAGCTAAATGAACTGGCAAAGAAATCTGTCCACCAGCGTGTAACCGTACCGGGTGTTCAAACAAAGCTATCTCTGGAAATAGATCGTAAAGCCGGATCTGCGGATAAACTGACGATTGTTGGCCTGTGGGGAAGATTTATCCTGAAACCTCCATCCAACCGTTGGCCGGAATTACCGGCCAATGAGCACTGTACCATGATGCTCGCTGAAGCAGCCGGACTCGAAACCGTCCCTTTCGGCTTAATTCATCTTGCATCAGGCGAACTGGCCTATATCACAAAACGAATTGATCGCGACGATGAGGGAAATAAACTTGCTTTGGAGGATATGTGTCAGCTCACAGGCCGATTGACGGAAGACAAATACAAAGGCTCACATGAGCAAATTGCGAAAACCCTCAAGCACCATTCTGCCAACCCACTATTTGATATGACACGTCTCTATGAGCTGGTCCTGTTTTCCTTTATAACGGGCAATGGAGATATGCACCTGAAAAATTTCTCACTGTTCAAGGATCCCATTATTGGATGGAAGCTGGCTCCTGGTTACGACTTACTGAATACCCGTTTAGTTATACCCAAAGAAAAAGATCCGGATGAACTCGCACTAACCCTTACCGGCAAGAAGAGCAATTTCAATCCCGAATCCTTTGATGAATTCGGAAAAACCATCGGATTGAACCCCAAACAAATTCAAAACATCAAAGAGAGCTTGCTCAGTAAACGTAACACGTTTCTGCAAACCGTTGAGACGTCATTTTTATCGGATGAGATGAAGGATGCATATATCGGAGTTTTGGAAGAAAGGTTTATGATTCTGCAAAAGTAAGGGCAAGTTCGGGCCTATTAAACTTGACCAAGGCTTGGCGTGGAACACACGCCTTTTCTGACTCACCCCCCGGCCCCCTCTCTATGCAATAGAGATGGGGAGTTTCTTGCTTGAATTCCAATTTAATGCCAAGGCTCCAATCGCCTGTGATGCATCACGGTTTCTTT
>CAZVEP010000229.1:0-2279 GCA_964625635.1 uncultured Rhodohalobacter sp. | reverse complement strand
GCGGGAACCTGTATGATGTCAAACCTCAGGCGGGCCCGTACGACGCCTCGCGGGGGACCCTTATCAGCTACGAAAACGGACATCTGGGATCATGGCCGACGGAGATCAGTGGCATTCATACAAACGGGGAGATCCGACATATTCAATCAATCTCCGTTGGTGGCGATGATCATATTCTGATTACCAGGTATGATGATGAAATTGTTATACGTTCAATGAACGGAAATTAACCTTGTAATATTTATTGTCGTCAGACATCTATAAAGAAGACATAACATTAAATAATAATGTCATTTACTTTTATGAAACAATTTTACAGACTGATATTCACAGGAATTATGATTCTTCTTTTGTATTCCTCTTGCTCTCAAAAATCTGAATATCAGCAGATGGTTGAAGATGGCTTAAATTCAGGAAAAACTGTCAATGATATTTTTTTGGGCTATACATTTGATACGACCCGGGAAGAGTTTTATGAGATGAGCTGGCAAATGAATCAACAAGAAGTGATTACAGGAGGTGTAAAAATTGAGTATCTCCTGGAAGATCTTAAAAGTACAGCCCGGCTTGAATTCTTTCCCGAGTTTGAAAATGGTGTGATTATAAAAATGCCAATTGACGCCACCTATATATCTTGGGCACCATGGAATGAAGGATACTCGGCTGATAACTTGTTGATGGATATAAAAACTCATTACGAGCAGGTTTATGACACTCAATTTAAATACGTATCAGTGCCTGATATTCAACAGGACGCATGGGTAAGTATTCAAGGTAACAGGGAAATACGCCTTTATAAAAAGTCGGTTAATACCATTCAAATAAATTTCATTGATTTGTCAAAAATTTACCAGAATAGATAAGAGATAGAAAAATGTGTGATTCCAAGAAATTAACGACCCTGCTGTTCTGCGTAATATGCTTGACACTGGCTTCATGTATCAAACAAGATTCAGAGTCATTATTTGAGACTCTCAATCCAATCGATACTGGAATTAATTTTGACAACGAACTTTTATTTGAGGAAGAGTTCAATATTTATACCTATCGCAATTTCTATGATGGCGGTGGAGTGGCTGTTGGAGATCTATCTGGCGACAGCCTCCCGGATATTTATTTTGTAAACAATATGGGTGAGAATCGTCTTTTCGAGAACCTGGGTGATTTCAAATTTGAAGATGTAACAGAACAGGCAGGCGTTGCAGGAAGTGGTGATTGGTCTACGGGTGTAAGTTTGGTTGATATAAACGGTAACGGACTTTTAGATATTTATGTATCTAATTCCGGCATGTCAGAGAATCGAAAGAACGAGCTGTTCGTCAACAATGGAGACGGTACCTTTACGGAGTCGGCAAGAGAGTTTGGCATAGATGACAGCGGCTACTCGATCCAGGCTACATTCTTTGATTATAACGGTGACGATCTTATAGATCTCTATCTTCTCAATAATGCTAATGAGCCAATAACCAATTTTGATATATCAGATGATCTGAGAGAAATCAGGGATCCGCTTGGTGGCGATAAATTGTTCAAAAACACAGGTAATGGATTCGTTGATGTGTCCGAGGAGATCGGTATCTACAGCAACATCACGGCTTTTGGGTTAAGTGCAACTGTTTCTGATGTGGATCGAAATGGATTTACAGATCTATTCGTGGCCAATGATTTCTTTGAGCGTGACTTTCTATATAAGAATACAGGAAATGGTGTTCTCACCGAAATTATTGATGATTCAGTGATACGAAGCATGAGTGCAGCATCAATGGGAGCAGATATAGCTGATTTGAATAATGATGGTTGGCCCGATATTTACGTACTCGATATGCTACCGGATGATGATAGTCGAACGAAATCAGTCACCACTTTTGAAGGTTATGAAAGATATCAGAATAAAATAGGTTGGGGTTACGGGCATCAGATGACCCGAAACGTTCTGAATCTCAATCAGGGAGATTTTTCTTTTCGGGAAATCAGCCGTTTGGCAAATGTTCACGCAACAGACTGGAGCTGGGCTGCCTTGATTGCAGATTTCGATCAAAATGGTCATAACGATATCTATGTCACCAATGGTCTTGTTCATGATATTACAGACCTTGACTATCTTGAAGATATTCGTTCTCCCGATCGAATGAGATCTGTCATGAGTGAAAATCAGGATGATTTTCAGGCATTTATCGATCTGATTCCGTCTAATCCGATTTCAAACTTTGTTTTCTCTAACGAAGGAAGCCTTCAGTTTGCCGACAGCACGGATAGCTGGGGACTGGATGCTCCGGGAT
>CAZVEP010000228.1:0-2293 GCA_964625635.1 uncultured Rhodohalobacter sp. | reverse complement strand
GGACCCACCTCTGAGCAACCGCTGGATGCTTTGTATTCTGTCTCCTCCGTGGGAGACTGTGAAAATACTCCCGTACAATGGTTATACATCCTAACTTTTTAAAATTGTGCAGCTCATTCCGAAGCTCCCCTCTCTGTCAAGTCCCGCCAGGGCGCGATAGAGAGGGGACGGGGGTGAGTCAGAAAGATTGGTAGCGGTGTAAGGGCCAAGAATCTTAACATATTTAGACATAATGTCTTTGAGAATCATTTTTCTCACAGCCTCCGTGGGAGGAGAGTTTTTTTATCACTTCCCTCTCGGGAGGGGAAAAGCAAGGGGAAGATCGCATAGCGAGGCTTTCATCTGCGAGGGGTGGGTCGGGTTTTGTCCCCAAATCCCTAATCAACCAATTTCCCTGTCTCATCCAGATCACGAAACTGCAGGGCATAAAGATGACTGTAGAGGCCATCATGTTCAATGAGTTCAGCGTGCGTTCCGGTTTCAATGATGCGTCCATCTTCAAGGACCAAGATACGATCGGCGTGCTGTACGGTCGAGAGGCGATGGGCGATTACAAAGGTGGTCCGATTCTGCATCAGTCGATAAAGTGCGTCCTGGACCTGGGCCTCTGATTCAGAATCGAGGGAGGAGGTCGCTTCATCCAGCAGAAGAATCGCAGGGTCTTTCAGGATAGCTCGTGCTATAGCAAGGCGCTGACGCTGACCACCACTAAGTTTTACCCCTTTTTCGCCGATCATGGCATCATAGCCTTCTGGCATTGCTGATATAAAATCATGGGCATTGGCTGCTTTTGCAGCTGCAATAACCTGCTCATCTGTAGCTTCAAGTTTTCCGTATCGAATGTTTTCTTTCACAGATGTGCCAAACAGGTGTACTTCCTGAGGTACGATCGATATCTGTTCTCTGAGCGATTTTACCTTATACTCTCTAATATCGGTTCCGTCGATAAAGATCGTACCCTCTTGAGGATCATAAAATCTTGGGATCAGGTTTAGAAGTGTGGTTTTACCTGCACCGCTGGGTCCCACCAAGGCAATGGTTTCTCCGGCTGCGGCTTCAAACGAAATATCCTTTAAAACCGGGCGCTCCTCTTCATAGCTGAACCTGATATTCGTGGCCCGGATTGCACCGTCCGCATGTGTTATAGTCTTTGCAGTAGCTGAGTCACTAATCTCAGGTTTCTCATCCAGCAGCTCAAAAATTCTTTCTGATGCGCCTGCAGCTGTGTTGACAGCAGCATAGAGCCGGGAGGTTTGACTGACCGACCGTGAGATGTTCAGGGCATATATGATAAACGCTACCAAATCTCCTGCCGTAAGTCTACCCGCGAGCACCTCAACGCCGCCATACCAGAAGATGATAACCAGCGTCGTCATGAACATAATGCCCACTCCCGACCAGAAGAGCTGCGTGAGCACCACCTTTCGTCGTGCGGTTTTGAAGAGCCGTTCAACGGCTGTCGAGTAGCGTTCAACTTCGTAATCTTCCCTCACAAACGCCTTCACCAGCCTGACGGCACCCAGTGCATCTTCAGCCACAGCGGTAGAGTCTGCAAGATCGTCCTGAATATTCCTTGATAGCTTTCTGATTTTCTGCCCGAAATATCGGGTTGCTATCGTGATCAGCGGCACTGTCACAAATATAACGAGACTGAGCCGCCAGTTGAGCACGACCATCAGCGAAACAGATCCAATTAACGAGAAGGTAATGGTAAAGAGCTGTGGCAGTGAATCGGTGAGGGCGGTACGAATGGATCCCACATCGTTGGTGAGACGTGATGTGATTTCACCCAGCCGACGGTTTTCGTAAAAACGGAACCCCAGTTTGTGCAGGTGCTCATACACCTTTTTTCGCAGATCGGTAATCACTCGTTCACCAACCCACTCGAGATGGTAGTTACCGAGGAATGAGAAGAGTGACTGCATCACAAACAGTACAAATAAACCAATGGCGAGCCAATTGAGCAGACTTCGATTTCCAACTTCAAAGACGGCATCAATCAGTTCCCGAAGCCCGAGAGGTACCGTCAGCCAGATGGCCGATGCCACCAGCACAGCCACAGTTGCCAGGTAAAACCGCACCCTGTATGGCTTACTGAGCGCAAATATATCTTTTATCGTATGTAAAAGTGACTTAACGCTTCTCTTTTTTTCGTCGATTGTTGGGGGCATTCTTATGTTTTGAATTAAGCTATAATGTACGGAAACGAAAGATGAGAAGGGAACGTGCGGGGAAGGTGGTGAAAGGTGAAACGACAAGCGTCAAACGTGAAAGGTGAAACGTGAAATTTTTA
>CAZVEP010000227.1:0-2304 GCA_964625635.1 uncultured Rhodohalobacter sp. | reverse complement strand
ATGACGGTATATTCTAATCCCGAAGCTTTGAGGGCATCCACAAATCGTTCTTTAGCTTCGATGATCTTAAGATGGCGTAGCTTGTCTCCGTCTATGACAGACACATATATAAATTTTCTAACCCCGGTTCGTTCTGCTTCTTTCAGTAGGTTTAAATTTGCACGGTAATCGATATCTATATAGGTAAGCCCATCTTTTGGGTGGGTGATACCAACGGTTGATATCACAATCTCGACATCTTTACAAACACCACTCAGTGTTTCTGGCCGAGTTACTTCAGCCTGCACTATCTTGATATTTTGGTATTTCAGATCTTTCAACTTATCTGGTGTACCTACCAGAGCTATAGCTGGTATCTTCCAGTTATCCAGTTCTTCAAGTATATATTTGCCGAGATAGCCACTGGCTCCGGCAACTAAAATTTTTTTCATAATGCCCTTCTTTTTGATTGCAAAGCCAATATCTGCAGGATAGATACGCTAATCGTACAGAATGATATTTACGGCGCTTTTTATGAAATCTCGGACTTTTTAGAAAAGAGAAAGGGCTAGTAGCAACAGAATGAGAAGAATGAATTGAGAGAATAGCAACATCTTATCTTATAGGCCACATTAATAATGTCAAAGTCTTGGCAGGTTGATGACAAAAAGTGATGCCTTTTTTACGAGAAGAGCAAAAAATTGTAAATGTAGATCCTATTTCAGACTAAGACTCAGTGCAGGCTTAGGATCAAGTATCCTACTGATGCTCCTTCAACCACTTGCTTGGGGTAGTACCTGTTTTCTTTTTGAAGTAATCATTGAAAGTGGATTTAGAATTAAACCCACTTTCAAAAGCTAAACCCAGTAACGTAAAATTCTTATTAGCCGGATCCAGCGCCTTCTGCTTAAAACATTCCAGCCGGAAATTATTAACATAGTCGTTGAAGCTAACCCCAACCTGATCGTTCAACATCCATGATAGTTTATTTGGGTGAAGTCCGGCTTCAGCAGCCAGGGTTCTCAAAGTTAATGCTGTATCAAGGTAGTGATCATCTTGTTGCATTAACTGATCGAGCTTTATTAGAGCCATTTCGATCTCTGCAGGCTGCATCAATGCTCTGGCATCAACCTCATTCTTTCTCTGCGCACTTCCGTTAATCAGTTCCTTCCTTGATCGATTGTTGGGTAATCGGGATGGTTCAAATGTCTTTGTAATCAACTCTTTAAAACCATCTGTTTCCCGAATTTTGTGAAGAAATGGGCGGCTCAGGAAGTTTGCAAACTGACCTCTTTTATCTGCCACAGCACGTTGAAGAAGTTCCAGCGCTTTGTCTTGGGCTCCAAATTGCGCATATAAAAATAAAGGCCAGGGCGTAATTGTAAAAGCCTCCTCATTTATGACCTCATCAATATCTTCACGCTTGAGACCATGATCGTTGGGTTGATGAACCAGTGTATATAACATGTGACATGACCTCGGAGATCCAGCCAATGGCGCATTTTCTAAATAGGCCTCCAAATCCTCCTTACGCTTCAATTTGATCAGGTTAAGTTGCTTCATAGTGATGGCATGCGTAAAGTCAGGATTGATCTGTAGAGCGGATTCTACACTTTCAAGGGCTGATTCATAATCTTCCTGCAAATAATGAATGTTTGCTTTGGTAAAATGGTGGTTGGGCGAAAGTGGATCCAGCTGAAGGATATGTTTGGTATGGTCCATAGCTTCATCGAACCAACCAATGGCCGTATATAACTCAGCTAACCCTTCCTCGGCTTCCGTATAAGATGGATTTAGAGCCATTGACCTTTGATATAGCTTTTCTGCTTCCCGGTAATTCCAGTGCCCCCAAAATTCAAGCGTCGCTTTGCTATAGTATCCCAGAAATGACTGATCATCGAGCTCAAATCCCCGATCTATATAATCAGCTGCCAAATCAAGTGATGCAATATTGGGGGTCCATGATCCAAACATAGAATGGCAATAACCCGCCCCAAAATAAGGCCAGGAAAAATCAGGGGCCATCTCTATACATTGTGGATAGAACTGCATCGCATTTCCTATGCCTTCACTGTCCCAACGCAAATGATTATATCGCGCCTTTAAGTAAAGATTATAGGCCTGAATATTTTGAGTTGGTACATCCACTAGATGTTCACCTATTTCCAGGTGACCAAAATTTTCCCTGATCTGTTCCGCGATGGTTAAGCTAATCTCATCCTGAAGCTCAAAGATATCCTCAATATCACGATCAAAGCGACCCGACCATATTTGAAATCCATCGGTCGTTTGTATCAGCTGAGCTGAGATCCGGACTCTCTTCTT
>CAZVEP010000226.1:0-2363 GCA_964625635.1 uncultured Rhodohalobacter sp. | reverse complement strand
AAAAGTTTTTGATGAACAGACGCGGCTTTTCGCTTTTTATCTTTATCCATTTATACTTGCTTCCAGATAAGGTTTAATGACGTTTTCAACTCTGCAGATTTTAGCATATTTCAGAATCTCTTTCACTTCTACATTTTTCTCTTCAAGTCCTCTTTGGAGGGCCTCGAGCGCAATTTCTATTCCGATCTTATTACGAAACTTAAAGCAGTCCGCAATCGTCTTGGCCGGATTATACACTTGAATCGTTTGCCCGTCTATCTCATGTTTTTCTATCCCCTCGGTCAGGCTCTCAGCCGTAAAACGATAGACCTCAACGGGTGGATAATCGATCTTGGGGTCTCTTTGAGTTCTGGCTATGGCAATATGAATTTTATGGGGAATCTCTTTGGTCATTTCATGAAAGTCGAGCGCAGAGAGCAGACAAATTTTTGCATTTGGAACCCTGGCAGCTACTATCGCAATATCCGGATTTGAAAGCGACGCATGATCGTTCAGTTTATACACCCCTCTATCCACCTTAATGATATACCCTTCATCTCTGAGTTTATAGAGTGTCCTGGGATGAATGCCTGCAGAAAGCACTTCAGATGTGCGCAGTATTCCTCCTTGATCTTTGAAGAGGTTCAACGCTTTCCGAATTTTTTCTTTTGAGGTGTACATGCTTATGGATAAAAGTGCATACATTTATTAATAAGTGTATGCGTTTTTATCCA
Organism: uncultured Rhodohalobacter sp.; assembly: GCA_964625635.1. Taxonomy (GTDB): domain Bacteria; phylum Bacteroidota; class Rhodothermia; order Balneolales; family Balneolaceae; genus SW132. The sequence continues at coordinate 1,650 of CAZVEP010000226.1, read as the reverse complement.
TACTTGCAATTTATCTTTAATGCTCGCCTACCACATTTGTGACGTTTATTACATGCAAATCATATAAGAACCGGGATTTATCAGCTGAATCAATTTTACTGCCAAACGTATGCAGTGACAGCAAAACTGATTCATTTATTCCGGTTATTTTGCCGGTTCATATATACACATAAAACACTGTCTGGCATTGTTTTAAAATATTTAAATCAACGAATCTTGCCGGTTTAATTGCCGGTTAAATAGGAAGACCGAGTGCAGCCAGTCGATTGTATTAATTTTAGCTTTTAGTGGTGTGTTAAAATTAGCTTATTCCGGTATGTACACGGTTACTCTCAATGGGAAAGTGTAGTATTTTAGTTTCTAACTGCAAAAGGGGTTGAATTCCGACCACTATTGCAGGTGTGAACTAAAATTCAATTACTAACGAAACGCTATTGAAACACGAGCATCATATTAACAACCCCGGAAGAATTAAAAGAGATCGTCAATCGAGCTGTAAAAGACGCCCTAAGAGATATACTCCCAAAGGTCATCCGACAAGCTTCCAAAAAAGAGTGGCTGAAAACTGACGAGGTAATGGACTATCTGCAGTGCACTAGGCGACATATTCAATATCTTAGGGACAGCGAGCAGTTACCATATTCTCAAAATGGCAGGACGATCCGTTACCATATTGATGATATAGATACTTTTTAAAAACTCATAAGACAAAGGGGAGACTTTTTCGTAATAGATAAAAGGTATTTAATTGGAATCCTCACGAAGCGGGCTGCCAACCCGATTGGTGATCGAAGTTTTAACTCTTATTTGAACAAAAATGTGCAGCCATTTTTGGATAACCAGTAGGAAAGTAAACAACCCCATTCTTCCACTTAGAAAGCAGTTCTTTTAACCTGGTATTCTTTTGGGTGGATGCCATTAGTTTATTTTAGTGTCAATAAATTGACTTAAAGCCTATTTATTGACACTTTTTCAAACTAATATCCTTTTTCTTAGCTAGTTACCATTTCAAAAAATTTTGTTTTCCACGAGCTTTTTTATGATCTCTAAGTGGGCTTTGAGAGGTACATACCTCAGATCCTCAAGCTTTATCTGTAGTGGTTTTCGCATAGATTTCTTCAGCTATTTTGATATTTCTTGGATCACCGGTAATCATTAAATCAGTATAAACAACAAGACGAGGAGCTATATTTGGAAGGTTTTGTTCTACTGTCCAATAAGGTTCTCTGGTTTCAACTTTCCCGTTTTCATCAGGTATGAGTTTGAGCTCCTTCATGAGTTCCGCCCGATTCTTTTTGGTATAGAGTATGTACTCCACTGGTTTGAGATCATTCGTTAAGAGATCAGCTGCCGGCTCACCTCCCCATTGATCCTTCTCACCCAGTGGTAAGTTCTTCCAGTTTTGTTCAGCCTCTTTATTGATAAAATTGTATCTGCCTTTTTGAATACGAGGTTTGAGCTCATCCGTAAAGGCCGTAATCCATTTATCTAATAGTCTATTCCTGTTCTTCAGTTTAAGCAGATTTTTATTTTTGGGATAAATAAATTCATGCTCTTTCAGCCCATCCAAAACGTGCTTGATGTTTCCCAGTGCGACATCCGCAGCCTCAGCTATTTCCCGATACGTTTTATTTAGCCAGGTTTCATCAT
>CAZVEP010000225.1:0-2365 GCA_964625635.1 uncultured Rhodohalobacter sp. | reverse complement strand
ATCATATAGTTGTTTTTAATTTACGGGTCTGCAAATGCTATTTCCGCTATAAGCAGAGTGGCTACAGATGTTCATATTTGTATTTTCATCGTAATTATTGTTAATAGTGTAAAAGAAATATCTGCACAGTTTTTACGCTGTTTAGGACAAAATAATTTATTAATTACTTTGAGTGACAGTAGCCACATTGTTATTTCCTGCCAGGCTTAAATTAGCCATGTTATTACTTCCTATTTGGCTTATATCATAGAAATTAAAGTCGCCAGTTACTGTTACAGTAGCGGTGTTTTGCATTCCATCTTGATATACAAAGCTTGTTCCGTTATTGAACTCATTGTTATGAGATCCAGTTACAATTACTGTAGCCATGTTTCCATCACTATACTGTTCGCCTTTTATGCGATTAGTTCCGCCGATCAGATCGATATCCATTACGTTATCATTTCCATCCTGAATCAGTCGGGCAACGTTGCTATTACCGTCATCCTGAAAAACAGACATGGTATTATTGTCTCCAAACTGATCTACATATGCCTGGTTCCAGGTTGACAATTGAGTGATCTCCATTGTGCTTCCTGATCCAGACTGGGTGGCCAGCTTGTTAGACTCTGGTGTATTCCATTGATCATTGAAACCCTGCACGCTGTTTTTGTTATTTTGAAGAATTGTTGCGTTGCTGGCTCCAACCTGGCTGAGACTTACAAATGACTCGGTTGCGCTTACCTGGTCAATATCTGCTGTAGCACCATCAGCCTGTGAAAGTGAGGTGTAGTTCAGATCTCCAACCTGTTCGATGTCTGCTGTGTTATCGTCACCTGATTGTGAAACAACTGCTTCATTACTTTGTGCAAACGCCATTCCTGCAGAAAAAAGCATGGCTACTAAGAGTGTAGTTAGTTTTTTCATAGTTACTTTTTTTAAATTACTGCACAGCAGGTACTGTGCAGGATTAGGATTTCTAATTTTGACTAATTACAGATGAGTTTCCATTTCCTGAAATAGTAGAAGTTTCGAAATTTCCATCAGAAAGTTGATCAATAGTTATAGAGTTAGAATTACCAACTACTCTAAATCCATCTGAATTGAAAAAGTCTAAACCACCGACTCCATTTGAAATCCCGGTTTGAACAACTGAGACAGTGTTACCCACACCAACTTTTCGAAGCCGTTCTGAATCAGTGTGGAGATATAGTTATCGCCAAACTGGTTCACAATGGCAACGTTGCTTTCGGTATCAAGCTCATCAAATGAGACAAGGCCCATCTCGCCATCGAAGGCCCTCGTAAAATCACCCGTAAACTGAATGACCGCCTCGTTGTGCTCTACATTAGCCAGCTGGATGAAGACTTCTGACGGGTTTTGGGCGAAAATCATTGAGGACGAAAATATTACACCCAAAATTATTATACATAAAGTTTTTGTCATTGAGTCTAGTTTTTATATGATATTAATCGGTCAAAAATCACGCTCACACAAAAAGTGCGTCTTTTTTTGCTCAGTTAATTTTAATAAGTTATCAAAATCATAGTTTATAAAGCCGGTCAACTTTCAAAATCATGACTTTGAAAGTCGACCGGCATATTCAATTATAGATCAGTTTATTTGATTAACCACAGCATCATTCTGATAACCAGTTTGTGTAATGTTTATCATATCACCACTACCCCCGTTTTGGTAGGATAGCGCAGTGTTCCAATCACCAGTTTGGACTATTGTTGAAATACCATTCCCCCTTTCTTGTCCAGCTTGAATCTTGTTGTCATTTCCATCTTGAGTGATGTACATTTCATACCGTAAGGATGACCAACCATCTGCTATTTGAAAAGCACGACCAGCGAATCCATATGTACTGCCTGTTACACCTTCTATTCTGTTATCATTACCCATCTGTGTAGCTTCAAACATATTCCAGTATTGTTGGTAAACACTTGCAACGTTAGATAAACCGTCTTGCGATATATTTGCTACGTTGTTTCCTGCGTCTACTTGCTCAACATGAGCTTCGTTATCATCTCCCCACTGTTTAATGGTTGTAGCATGGGCACCTGTAACTCGAAAATCTTGCTTTACAGTTGCAAGATTGTCTACTCCTGAGCCCAGACCACCTAAACCAAGTTGATCTATATCAGCAAAATGTCCTTCTCCATCACTAAGTCCAACATCAGAAGTTTGTTCTATATTTGCCGTGTTTTGGTCACCAAACTGATCAATGAAAGCTTCATTGCCATCATCAGTCTGTTCGACTGTAGCATTATTCTGCGCAAACGCCATTCCTGCCGTAAAGAGAATCATGACGAGTAGTGTTGTTAGCTTTTTCATCGTTGTATCCTGTGTTTTATTTATGGTTTATGAAAATCCGCATTGT
>CAZVEP010000224.1:0-2371 GCA_964625635.1 uncultured Rhodohalobacter sp. | reverse complement strand
ACCCTTTTCGCATCAAAAGACGACATCCTGTTTCCGGGAAGTAAAATGATTAAACGAGCGACTAAGATATTTCCGTCGCTTAGAAAAAGCAGGCTTCTTAAACACTCAAAACATGTTCAAAATAAAGAGCAGAACGAAATGATTGAACAGGAGATCATGAGATAAGCCCTGCCAGTTCATTAATACAACGTTATCTACAATTAAAAGAAACATAATGAAACAGTTTACAATAACCTTAGCCTACTTATTATTTAGCATGAGTTCTATCGCTCAAGATTTACCAGGGACATGGCACGGAGTGGCAGTAGCCCCTGACAACAGAGAGATAACCTTTGTATTTAACATCAATGAACAAGATCAGGGTTATAACACCACCATGTCTGTACCGACCTTTAATGTTGAAGGAATAAGTATCCAAAAAACGACGCTTAAAGAGGATAGCCTACACATTGATGGTAGTAATTTAGGAATGAATTATAAAGGTAAATGGAACTCCGAAATAATGAGTTTTGAGGGTGTTTATACAGAAGGCCAAATACATCTCAAATTAAACCTGAGCAAGGGAAATCCAGAAATAACTAAACTAAGCAGACCTCAAGAACCTTCCAGACCATATGCTTACTACGAAGAAGAAGTGTCTTTTTCTAACAGTGAAGATAAAATATCATTAGCAGGCACATTTACCAGACCCCAAACAGCAGGAAAATATCCAGCAGTTATATTAATTAGTGGGAGTGGAAAGCATGATAGAAATGCCAGTATGATGACACACCGTCCTTTTTTAGTATTGTCAGATTATTTGACGCAAAAAGGGTTCGCTGTTTTAAGATATGATGACAGGGGCTATGGACAATCTTCCGGTGATTTTGATGTAGCAACCACAGCAGATTTCGCAAAAGATGTTTTAAGTGCTATAGCCTATTTAAAAACAAGAAGTGATGTAGACCAGAATGCTATCGGCTTAGTGGGGCATAGTGAAGGTGGTATAGTTGCCCCTTTAGCAGCGAATCAATCTGATGATGTTGCCTTTATTGTATCATTGGCCGCTACCGGCTTACCCGGAAATGAGATCGCCGTAGCTCAATCAAAAAATTTAAGACCATTTCCTGTTCCTGACGAAACCTCATTTAAAGCAAATGTTAGAAAAGCTCTTGAAATTGTTGTCTCTGATAAGGAATCACAAGAAAAAAGAACACTTTTAGAAAGTCATAATAAGTCATATCTGGAACCCATTTTAAAGTCATTGGGCGCAACTGAGGAAAACATCTCCAAATTTATTGCTAACGAAACCCAATCATTGCTAAAACCCTGGAATACCTATTTCTATAAGTATGATCCGGCAATGGAGTTTGAAAAACTTACAATTCCAATACTCGCAATTAATGGAGCTAAGGATATTCAGGTAGATGCTCATACCAATCAGAATGCCATAAGACAAGCCTTAGAAAAGGGAAATAATTCAAACTATAGTATTGTGCTACTAGATGATCACAATCATTTGCTCCAGGTATGTGAAACAGGTGAAATAAGGGAATACAAAGAAATAGCTCAAACCACCTCCCCTGAGGTTTTAGAATTAATTAGCAATTGGATTTCAGACGTAACTAAGAAATAAACTAACCCTTTGAGTAGGACCAAAAATGGCTATAGGAGTACTTTTAAAACTAATCATAGGAATCGAACAAGATAATCCTGGGCTGTGAATAGTCCAAGGCTAGCAACACGTACACCCATAGACTATATGATAAAAGTAGAATTATCATTAAGTAATATATAAAGCTATGAAAAACAAAATTGGCATACTTATAGCCATAGGATTATTAGGATACGGAATCATACGCATCACAGTTGGAAGTGTATTATGGGCTCAAACAGTACATCTAGTAGACTACCCGGAACTGAAAGAGGTTACGCTTGAGGTAAAGCAATTTTTGGATGAACGATCGGGGAAGCAAATTGTACCATTCACACAGGTGACCTACTTTGCCTTCATTTCATTCATGGGTATTCTGCTCACCTCAGGGGCAATAGGCGCACTCTTGCGTAAAAACTGGGGGTTCGTGGTGCTATGGATATACATCGCCACCCATGCAGCGCTATTCATAAATTATCAGGAAATAAATCCTAAAATTATGATTCTGATACTTCAGGTGCTATTGCTGGTAGGGCTAAGACATTTAAGGCCGGCACAAGAGTAATTCTTATCTATAGGTACATTCATAAATCAAACTCATAAATAGCGTATTAAAATGAAGCCAATTTTAGAAACAATCGGATTTCCACAATCGTCTATTATTCCGGTTAATGGCATTAAACTGGAAGTCTTTGAAGCGGGTCAACATAATGCCGGAAATCCTATTGTTCTGTGCCA
>CAZVEP010000223.1:0-2412 GCA_964625635.1 uncultured Rhodohalobacter sp. | reverse complement strand
CCACTGTGAGCACGAGCTTCGTACGAAAACAGGGAGAAAATCTAATTGGTCATACACCTGTTCGAACCCAGCTGACCTGGTGCAAAAAGTTTGATATTCCAAAAGCCTTCATCACGCATTGTGGCTCAGAGATTGTGGATGGAGGAGACAAGGTTGAAAAGGAGATTATGGAGGAAGCTGACCAGAGGGGCGTTGAGACCATTATTGCAACCGACGGAATGGAGCATATCCTTCGATAGACGAGCGATACCGTCACATTTTTATTCTCACAGTGAAAGGCTTGCGTCCCCATCTGACCTGAATTCAGGAAAAGATCATCTCCTTTAACTGTACCGCATTTTTAGGTGCAAATCCCTGCTCGTCGTTGTCAAAATAGATAAATACACTGTGGCCGTCCATAGCCCAGCCTTGAGCTCTCTCTGCCCAGCCCGATAGATCTTCTTCACTGTAGCATCCCTTGTATTTCTCTTCTGATGGCCCGTGCAGCCGAACATACACTGAATCCGCGGTAACCCTGACAGGACTATGGTACCCGGCGATGTCGTATATACAGAACGCGATACTGTTTTCTTTTAAAATCTGAAACACAGAATCGTTGATCCAGCTCTTATCCCGGAACTCAAATACAAAACCGGATTCATCAGGCAATAGCGAGATAAAGTTCTTTAGTCGTTCTTCATTAAAATTCCAGTTCGGCGGAAGCTGGAAAAGTATGCGGGACAGTTTCCCGCCGAGTGCGTTAAATGTATCAAGCATTGTATCGAGACTATCCTCAGGTTCTTTCAGTTTCTTCATATGCGTGATATACCGATTTGCTTTTACAGAGAAATGAAAAGAATCGGGGACCACGTCTGACCAGCCCGCAAGCGTATCTTTATCGGGAAGCTGATAAAAGCTGTTATTAATCTCAACGGTATCCAGTTTTTGAGAATAATATTTCAGCCACTTCTCTTGCGGCAAATCATCAGGAAAAAATGGCCCCTGCCAGTGATCGTAACTCCATCCTGACGTACCTATATGTATTCTGTCCAACATTCCCATGTAATTTCCCCGATTAAAATTTGATAAGATACCCAGTCCTAAAATATGCTCTCAGATCATTTAGAATGGGTTTTTCGGAATTATTCCCGTCTTTATACCGTTTAAAATAATAACATCACTACAAAATTTCTCATTCAAAAAAAAGAGATCATATTATGGCTGAAGCAACCAAAATAAGAGAAGTAAGCGCCAAAGATTTAAATAACGAATTAAACAGCAATAAAAGACCTGTCTTAATCAATGCACTTGACGAAGAAGCATATATCGCAAAGCGAATACCGGGATCCATCAACATTCCTGCAGACAAGCCCAACGTGATTAAATCCGTTATTCCGGACAGAAGTCAGAACATTGTGGTTTACTGTGCAAACAGCGATTGTACCGCATCGCCTGAGCTTGCCGGAAAATTGATGGACCTGAACTATGATAATGTCCGTGACTTTGATGCCGGACTCGCAGGATGGAAGAAAGAGGGCTACGAATTTACCGGATCCGAAGTTTAAACCTTCGATCGCAACTGTGCCGGGTCAGGACATGCAAGATTTAAACAAAACAGGGGCTTCGAGGCCTCTGTTTTTTATACCGTTTTAGTTCAGAGTGATTGAGATAAATTTTCAGATTAACTCAGAAGCCTATGCAATCTAAAATTTCTGCCTTGTTGGTTCATCTTTTCACGGCTGCCGGGGCAATACTTGCGCTTTGGTCACTGATATTGATTGCAGACGGACATGCACAAAGCTCTTTAATAGTGCTTGCACTTGCAGCGATTGTTGATTCTGTAGACGGAACTCTTGCCAGGCACGCAAATGTAAAAGACCATACGCCAACTATTGATGGCGCACTTCTCGATAATATCGTTGACTATCTCACCTGGGTATTTTTACCGGTCGCATGGGCTTATTACTTCCTGGATGTTCCTTTTCTGATTGGGTCGGTCGTTTTGATCAGTAGCCTTTTTGGGTTCAGCCATAAACAGGCCAAAACAGAGAATCATTTTTTCAGAGGCTTTCCCTCCTACTGGAATTTTGTGGTCCTCTATCTCTTTGTGCTCGGCGCCGGCACGTTTGTTTCTTCCCTCGTTCTACTTGCGTTATCAGCACTTGTATTAATGCCCGTCAAATTTGTGTATCCCAGCCGAACAAAGCAGTGGCAAAAGGTTTCGCTGATCCTTTTTATACCGTATGCCCTCATGATTGGAACCATGCTTATTTATATGGATGAAACCCCGCTTATGGTCACCGTGCTCTCATTTTACTATCCCATATACTATGTCGGACTTTCGGTTTTTTTATCAAAATCGAAGAAGGAATAGATGCATGTATACTTTCACAGTATTAAATCAGATTCATCCGTTGGTTTAGTCTTAGCTGA
>CAZVEP010000222.1:0-2431 GCA_964625635.1 uncultured Rhodohalobacter sp. | reverse complement strand
TGACTCCACTGCTTGAGGAGATGCGCGAATTACATCCCAATATTGCGATTGAGGTAATCCGCGAAGATGCCACCTTTATTCGAAAAGCAATCAGTAATCTGCTTCAGACACTGCTGATTGGTGGCATACTGGCCTTTATTGTGCTCTTCATGTTTTTGAATGATATCCGAACACCGTTTACGATAGGGGTGGCCATTCCGGTCTCTATCTTCCTCACCTTTTTTGTGATGTATGGGTCAGGCATACAACTAAATATAGTATCACTGAGCGGACTCACGCTAGGTATAGGGCTCCTGCTTGATAACGCAATCGTGGTGCTCGAAAATATCAACCGGCACATGCCGGCCGCGCCATCGGTGAAACGGGCTGCTGCGGTTGGGACGAAAGAGATCGCCCTGGCTGTGACTGCATCAACATTCACGACCATCTCTGTATTTCTGCCGCTCATTTTCCTGGGCGGATTTGAGGGAGCTTTTTTCCAGGATCAGGCCTATACGCTTTCCATCAGTCTGCTGGCTTCTCTGTTTGTTGCGCTGATTATTCTGCCGGTGCTGGTAGTCCAGATTCTCGAGCGCCGTAAGAAAAAAGCCAAAGACACACCGGGCGAAAGCGGTCAGCTCAACACAAGGAAATTTTTCGACAACTTGCTGGAGCGATATGAGACAAGTCTGCAATCAGTACTGAAACGGCCGGTTTGGATACTTCTTCTGGCTACGTTCCTTGTAGCCGGCTCGATAATTTCATTTTTGATGGTGTCCAAAACCATGCTTCCGGAGGATGAGCCAACATCGGTAAGCTATCGCATACAGCTTCCGGGCAATACAGCACTGCCATCTACGCAGGAAGCGGCTAATGCCCTTCGCCAGCGACTGGAGCGGGCCAGTCTTGGGCAGGGGAATATTCAGATGTCAGGTGGTTTTACTGATCAAACCAACCTAGCCAATCTTGCCAGAGAAGGCCTGAATAAATTTACAGTTGTTATACCGGTTGCAGGGTATGCCGAAGCCGAACGTGCAACGGATGTCATGGATAAATTCAACTCAGACTTTCCCGGGTGGAGTGTCGATCCGGTTTCAGATACTCAAAGCTGGAGTGCACTCATTGGAGCTGACCAACCTCCCGTCCTTTTCCGTCTTGTGGGTATGGACCGCGATCTGAATGAGCAATATTCCAGAGAACTCCAGAACTCACTGACTCAAACAGGACTTCAGGTATCACTACAAAAACAGTACGATCAGGAAGTGGATACCTGGAATATTCGATTTAGGTCAGACCGCATGCTGCAGCTTGGTATTAGTGAACAGGAGATCGTTCGCTATCTTGAATCAGTAACGCGCGGTAGCTTTGTGACGGATTGGAACCGGCAGGACGAACGGATCGGGATACGTCTGCTGGGTGATCAGCAGCGGATTTATAACCCTGAAGAGATCTCGTTACGTCTGGCTAATCGCGAGGTACCATTGAGTTATCTGGCTGACATTCAGCGTGCGAAAGAACCTGAGCAACTTGAACGGGTGGATCAAACTCCGGTTCTGAGTTATGTAGCCAATTGGGAGCTGAGCGACTGGTGGTGGAATCGTGCACAAACCGAAGAAACGGTTAATGATTTTATGAGGCAGACCGGAGTTGAGGTACAGATTGCCGGTAACGCGCTGATGGTTCAAAACCTGATGACTGACATGGGGCTGCTGCTTGCACTCAGCATCTTGTTGATCTACATCATCCTGGCCATCCAGTTTGAAAACCTGAAGTACCCGATGATAATCATCGCGGCCGTTCCGTTTGCGTGGGTCGGGTCGATGCTGGCCATTTACTTAACCGGAAGTACACTGAACGCGATGTCGTTTATGGGAATATTGATTTTGACCGGTATAGCTGTGAATGACTCCATCCTAAAAGTAGACTTTATGCGACGCTACCTCGCAGATACAGGAAATCTTCAGAAAGCGATTGAGATGGCGGGTAAACACCGATTTCGTCCGGTCGTGATGACAAGTGTAACCACTATATTGGGACTCGTACCGATGCTCATTCCGTTTGGCGAAGGCTACGCGTTTCGTCAGTCGCTGGCCGTTGCCCTCATGGGCGGCATGGTGACCAGTACGATTTTAACGCTTTATATTATTCCGGTGATTTTTGGTCGTGTCGAACGAAATCATTCATTTAAGGCGGAGGATACTCTCCCCTAAAAAGGGGAGACTGAGAGGGGTGTTCACCAAATCGAGTGTCGATTTAAAATTATTTATTCGAATAACAAATCATCACTGAAGAAATCGGTAAAACTTTACATACTGACACTTAACGACGGATAAATATCCCTCCGCCCCCCTTTTTTTTAAGGGGGACTAAAAAAAATAAGCAATGAAAATCTACTATAACCCAAAACTCAAACCCTTAGCCAGAAAGTTGAGAAACAACTCAACACTATCTG
>CAZVEP010000221.1:0-2442 GCA_964625635.1 uncultured Rhodohalobacter sp. | reverse complement strand
CGTTGGGTGATTCATTCGACATCAAAGAGTTTCACGATGTTGTTCTGAAAGACGGGAGCGTTCCACTGATTGTGCTTCAGGATAAAGTAGAAAGCTGGGTCGCCCGGCAATAACCCTGATGTATGGTTTTTTCCTTCAACTGCTGATCTGTGATTCAGCTAGCATTAAACATGTTTTTACCGAATTGAACCTGAACTTCTGCAGTTAAAATTTTTTCCCAGAAAAGCAGCATTAACTTGAAGCATACGATGACACAACCTCCATAATTCAAACCCTGACCTATGAAACGTAGTGAATTCATTAAAAACTCAGCCCTGTGTGCCTTTGCAGTAAGTACGCTTGGTTTTGTACGGCTTGACGGCAAAAGCTATATCGGCGACTGTGCCACCACCTCAGATATATTGGGGCCATTTTACCGGCCGGGAAGTCCCGTGCGAAGCAACCTTATTATACCGGGAGAAGGCGGAAAAATTATTGAACTCGCCGGCACAGTAAAACATCAGGACTGCATCACTCCTTACATAAATGCCAAAGTTGAATTGTGGCACTGCGACAATAACGGTGTTTATGACAATTCATCTGACGCCTTCAGATACCGCGGAACCACCTTTACTGATGAAAACGGCAGCTATACGTTTCAAACCGTACTTCCGGTACCTTATGACGTAGGCAACGGTACAATCCGGCCTGCTCACTTTCATATGATGATAACAGCGGATGATTATCAGCCCCTTGTTACCCAGCTCTATTTTTCAGGTGATGAATATATTGAAACGGATTCGTCAGCATCTGCTGCTACCGGCAGGATTCTGGACGTTGAAGAGCTTGCGAACGGAACCGCAAAGGTGCACTTCCCTGTGAACATGGCGAAAAAACTTAATGCCGAACCGGCCTCGATTGACAAGCTGACCGGTGAATACATTCATGAAAATGACCCAGGCTCTTCCATGGTGTTTTTCAATAGCGGTAATAAGCTGTGGAGGAAAAACGAGGTATTTGGAATACGGTTCGAGTATGAGGGGAACAATACCTTTGTATACCCGGGAACTCCCGGGGGAACCTCCTTAAAGCTGCATTTTGAGCTTCTGCCGTCCGGTTCGGTAAAGCTCTCAACGATCTATACCGGATCCGACGGCAGTGAGAGCCGTCAGGTTTTTATCAAAAGCAGCTGACCTGAGATGGGCAAATTGAAGAGCCGGGGTTCGTAGGACAAATGTCTCCCCGGCCCTATGTTAAATTTTACAATAATTCAGTCTGAACAGTCACCAACCGATCACATGAAAACAGTAACACCTGATTAAAACAACTCATGACTATGGGTAAGCGGACTTCTGCTGATGTCATTCATTGCCTTTTGGCCAGCGTATTACTCCGTTCTCTCCGGCAGTTCATTTGTGTATTTGTTATTCGTTTTCGCTTAATCATAGATAGGTGCCTGAATTTCAAATACTCAGTAATAATATTCAGGATTCAGGCTTCAGAACTCATATCTATCTTGCTAAAACGTCCTGTAGTCAGTTAATTGTCTCTGAATAAAACAAAGACCACCCCATGATTACACTCTTCCGACGGCTTCGCCAAAAGCTTTTAGATTCTGGCAACATCACCAAGTATATGCTTTATGCCGTGGGCGAAATCCTGCTGGTTGTGATTGGTATCCTCATCGCCCTTCAGGTAAATAACTGGAATGAAGAACGAAAGTTAGAGTTGGAGGAAAACCGGGTATTGACAGCTTTAAAAGATGATATGATCAAAGGTATTGAAAACCTGGAATATCGTGCTTCATATGAAACGAAAAATATGGAAACACTCAAGATCTTGCTAACTGAAGGACCTCAAAAAGATTCGTTGCTCAGCCACAATAAAATCGACTCTTTGATGTATGGCCCTTTATGGCAGGCTGTATTTGAAGTTCCGGTACTTCAAACCTATAACGACCTGAAAAGTTCGGGCGAAGTATCCATCATTCAGAATCTGTCAATTCGTAATAAACTTGCAGACCTGGAACTGGGTTTTAATAATCTGACCAGTCAGCTGCATGATGTACTTGCGGTTCAGCAGCTTAGAATAGATGAAATTGCAATCAATGACCTAGATTTTATCACAGTTTTGCAGGCAGCAAGGTTCCCGTCTGTAACAAAAAGAGATCCCAACAATTACCGGGAATTTCTAAATAACAGAAAAGTTCGGAACACCCTGGGAGCTAAACTTGAACTGATGGCTTCAGCAATTGAGTTTCGCCAAGAAATGATTGTATCTAGTAAGGATCTGTTAGAACTCATAGAGCTGGAAATAAAAAAATAACCATATTGTAATTCCCCGCTTATTTCAACATATATCATTAGAACCAAGGATTAACCGGGTTTACGTATTAACTGATTTTCCTGTTTTATTGGTCACAGCGGAGGGTTTAAAACCCTGCACTTTCAGTGCAGAACTTTA
>CAZVEP010000220.1:0-2475 GCA_964625635.1 uncultured Rhodohalobacter sp. | reverse complement strand
CACTCGCGGGAAACTTACAGAAAACAGCCTGCAGACTGAAAGGATTGACGAATATGTGACCCTTGCAGATGATATTGAAGGTTTCTGGAGCCAAGAAAAAAACAGAGAATATTCTGCTTACCTCGACCATCAGAATATTAACAACGTCAGCCTGGCCTCTTCCCTTCTCGCACGCACGAATCCTGCATTTTTCAGCAGTCCGGCATTCGATTAAAATATAAAGCAGTAGATTTTCGGGGATTGGTTTGAATAGACACACACCTGTCTCCGTAACTTCATTAGTCATATGCTATTAAACGATTGTTAATACGCTTTTGTTTATCAAATAAGAGAGTTTTCATTGAAAATTAAAAAATAAAAAGATGAGTGAGATATTATATCAAAAAGAGGAGATGATAGAACGGCAGCTCAAGGCAAGAGGTATTAAAGATTCAAGAGTGCTGAAAGCGATGAAAGAGGTCCCGCGGGAAGAATTTATCCCAAAAGACCTTGTAGAATTTGCTTACAAAGATGCGCCGTTACCCATCGAGGAAGAACAGACAATTTCACAGCCATATGTGGTTGCTCTGGCAGCAGAAATACTGAACATCGGTGAAGACGACATCGTGCTCGACGTTGGCACCGGTTCCGGTTACGCAGCTGCCGTAATGGGTGAACTTGGAAAAGAAGTTTATACCGTAGAGCGTCATAAATCGCTGGCTGAAGCTGCAAGCAAACGCTTCAACCGGCTTGGGTATGATAATATATATGTTCTGCATGGAGACGGCACCGAAGGCTGGCCCGAACATGCTCCGTTCGATGCAATAAATGTGGCGGCTGGCGGTCCCAAAATCCCGGAAGATCTGAAAGAACAGCTGGCTGACGGCGGTCGGCTGGTTATACCTGTTGGCTCTGAAATAAGAACGCAGCGACTCGTATTATCGACTAAAAAGAATGGTGAATTTGAGAAAAAAGATTTGGGTAGAGTCCAGTTTGTACCGCTCATTGGGTCAGGCGGCTGGCTGAACCGTGATGCAAAGGAGGTATCGCCACAAAAGAAGAAAAAAGAGAAAACCGTTACAGAGCTCATTGAAGATGCAGCCGAACCGTTCAATAATCCTGAAAGTGCAGACCTGTCACCTCTACTCGAGCGAATTGGTGATGCCAGGATAGTTTTAATCGGAGAAGCCTCGCACGGCACATCTGAATTTTACCGGCTGCGTGAACAGATAACGAGAGAGCTGATTCAAAAGAAAGGGTTCAATATTGTATCGCTTGAGGCCGACTGGCCCGATGCAGCGCATATCGACCGGTTTGTAAGGAATACGGATATTTCCCTTCCTGAAGATGAACCATTCACCCGCTTTCCCACATGGATGTGGAATAATGGCGAGGTTCTTCGATTTGTGAAATGGCTCAAAACGTTCAATGAAGGTAAGTCAGAGATTGACGAAAAGACCGGTGTTTACGGACTTGATTTCTATAGTATGTATTCCTCCGTCAAAGCCATCATTGACTATCTGGAGGACATTGATCCGTCCCTTGCAGAAACAGCCCGGAACAGGTATGGCTGCTTAATGCCCTATGAAAACGACCCGGCCCGGTACGGTGCCGCGGCTATGAGTGACCGGTATAAAAAGTGTGAGAAGGATGTTACCGAGATGCTGTATGAAATTTTGAAACACCGTGTTGAGGCGGTTAAAAAAGACGGAGCACGCTACTATAATGCTCTCCAGAATGCACGGCTTGTAGCAAATGCTGAAAAATATTACCGAAGCATGTATCTTGGGGCGCAGTCTAGCTGGAATCTTCGTGACAGCCATATGTTTGATACGTTAAAGTCCTTATTAAACCACCGGGGCTATGGTTCCAAAGCGGTTGTTTGGGCCCACAATTCGCATGTAGGTAATGCAAATGCCACTGAGATGGGAGCCCGGGGAGAGCATAACATCGGGCAGCTTGCAAAAGAAGAGTTTGGAGATAAAGCCTTCAATATCGGGTTCGGAACCGACCACGGCACAGTTGCCGCAGCGCACGACTGGGGCGGTAAAATGAATGTAATGAACGTCCGTCCTTCACCCGAAGGAACTGTTGAAAACCTGATGCACCATGTGAAGCATGATAATTTCTTCCTTCCGCTACACAAAAAGGGACACGAGAAACTAACGGAAAAACTTGAGGAGAGCCGACTCGAACGGGCGATCGGCGTTATTTACCGGCCCCAAACAGAGATGCAGAGTCACTATTTCCAGGCGTCCCTGCCAAATCAGTTTGATGAATATATATGGTTTGATGAAACCCGGGCAATCAACCCGCTTCCACAACCTGATAAAGAGGAAGGCACTCCGGAAACGTATCCGTTTGGGTTGTAATCAATCGTGGATTTAGGACTATATCAAGCGATAAAACTACTTTTTGATTCAACTCATCAAATAAAACCGTCTTGAAAAAACATATTTGTGTCATAGGAATTGATGATTTTAACTTTGAAATGCT
>CAZVEP010000219.1:0-2476 GCA_964625635.1 uncultured Rhodohalobacter sp. | reverse complement strand
CTCCGATGGGATGTTAAAGTAAGATGCAGCCCGCTGCGCATTTCGAGACATCCTGGCAAACAGTTTTTCTCGCCAGATTGACATGCCGGGTTTTTGAGTGGCCAGCAGGGTTTCGCGGCCCAGGAAGAAAGTTGTATCCTCAAGATCAAACTCTATGCCTTCTTCTTTGCATTTATCAAGAAGTTTGGGCACATCAGCATCTTCCGCAAATCCAATATTAGCATTAATGCGATAAATGTTTTTACCAATTTCCCAAATCTCAAACCGCTCCTCATCGGACACATACGGTTTATTACTGGTAATCAGGGTAAACAATATCGTTTGCTCGTGAAGTACTTTATTGTGTTCAAGGTTATGTAGCAGGGCCTGAGGTGTACCCTTTGGATTTGAATCCATAAATACAGCCGTGCCGGGAATACGCTTGGGATCATTCTTTTCAACAATCTCTAAAAACTTTTCCTCGGGTATGATTTTTTCACTCAAACGCTTACTCAGTATTTTGCGGCCGGTCTTCCAGGTTGTAAGGATAACGAACATGATGCCTGCTATTACGAGCGGAAACCATCCTCCGGTTGGTATTTTGGAAAGGTTGGCTCCCCAGAAACCAAGATCTATAAAAAGAAGCCCAGCTCCCATAAGACCCACAATCCATTTACTCCACGCCCATCGCGTGCGGGCTACTACGGCGAAAAGAATGGTGGTAAACACCATATCTGTTGTAACTGCTACTCCATAGGCAGAGGCAAGACTGCTCGAACTACGAAATCCAAGAACCAACCCGATACATGCGATCATAAGTATCCAGTTTATTGCCGGCATGTATATTTGGCCAAACTGAGTTTCTGAAGTCTGTTCAACTTTTAGGCGTGGAAGGTACCCAAGCTGTACAGCTTGCCTTGTAAGTGAAAACGCTCCTGAAATCACGGCCTGCGATGCAATAATCGTGGCGATCGTTGCTAAAATGACAAGAGGATACAGACCCCAGTCCGGTACCATGTAAAAAAATGGGTGCTCAATAGTCTCCGGGTGACTGATAATGAGGGCTCCCTGCCCAAAATAGTTCAGCAACAGGCAGGGAAGTACAACCACAAACCAGGTAAAACGGATGGGGCGAAGGCCAAAGTGACCGATATCTGCATAGAGTGCCTCACCACCCGTAACAACCAGGAAGACCGACCCAAGCACAAAGAAACCTGCCCACCCATTCCTCAGAAAAAAATCTACTCCCTGCAAAGGATCCATGGCCGCCAGAACCTCCGGGAACTGTATAATCTGTATAGCTCCCAATATCCCCAGAGTCAAAAACCATGTGAGTGTAATGGGCCCGAAAATAAAACCTATTCCTGCGGTTCCGTATGATTGTACCACAAATAACGCGATAAGTATACCTATAGTAATTGGAATGATATAAGGCTCAAAAACCGGAGTTGCTATTTTCAGCCCTTCAATGGCACTTAATACCGAAATGGCGGGAGTAATCATGCTGTCGCCATATAGAAGCGCCGCTCCAAAAAGTCCGGCAAGCACCAGTATCATTCTGCGGGTTTTGCCTTTTTCAGCAGATTGGCTGACAAGTGCAGTAAGAGCGATAATCCCACCCTCACCATTGTTGTCTGCACGCAGTACCAATACAAGATATTTGATTGATATCACCAGAATAAGTGACCAGAAGATCAGCGATAGAATCCCAAAAACATTTTCGGGCGAACCGGTAAGCCCATACGAGGCATGGAAAGATTCACGAATAGCATAAATAGGGCTTGTGCCGATATCGCCATAAACTACACCGATTGCGGTGAGCCCTAATACAAGCAGGCCTCTTTTCCCGGGATGCGAATCTTTAGCATCACCTTTGCTCATCTTTGCTCCTTGATCAGGTGTGTATTTTTACTCAGCAAAGTCGTTAACCGTTTATTGAAGCAAAAAACCATAAATAAAAACAGGACGATTTAATGCATAATGAAAGTCCTGAATCTCTTCTTTACTATAATAAGAAATGGATTAGATTGACGTAAGCAAATCTCTTACATGCAGGTAATATTGTTTTTAAACGTTATTGATTACTGTTTGCAGACTATATTTACATTTTATCAGTCCTTAAATACAGCTGTCAATAAATAGCATTTGAGTTCTATTAAATAAATTCCAACTTTAGTTAAGCATCTGTTTTTATTACTTCTGTCATTCATTCTCAAAATAAAGTGCCGTAAGGCGAACATTTTAATTCATACAAACCACTTATTTAAATGAAAAAAATCATATTGCTCACCGGCCTAATTTTCAGCCTCATAGCTGTTAATAATGTAACTGCACAAACTTCTACAGAGATTCCTACAGGTGCACAGCAGGTCACTGCGGCGGTTGAAGCGGCTCCTCAGCCAATGCGCGATGGTGCTACCGTTCTTGGTTATTCCGACCAGATGGAGATCATGATATTACGTGAGGGTACAAATGAAATGACCTGCCTGGCCGACAC
>CAZVEP010000218.1:0-2521 GCA_964625635.1 uncultured Rhodohalobacter sp. | reverse complement strand
TCTTTAATTCCTTCTATAGATCGATATGCATTGACCCTGTAGTTCAACCGGATAGGCTGATTAATTTATAAAGTATTGTTATTATTTGATTTACAATATTTATATTCGTAGACAAAATTGTAGTCAAAATAGAATTTATTTGTCCTATTAACCCAAAAGTGTAGACAAACCAATCTTATAGACACTAAACCGTTTAATGCTATCTCCTACTGCTATTTGTATGTAAATTTTTCAATATCCTTTATTTTACAGACTCAATTCCAGTGGATATTATATGTTACCAAATCGTTTCTGATGGATTCTCCTTATTGATGTAACCTCTAAATCCCTGTTCTCCCCATACATAATGAACATCTACTTCACCATATTTACCATCACAATGAGTTATAGTATTTAATCCCTCTTTCTTTTTTTTCCAACTATCTCCACCAATATATCTCAAAAGTTGATTGAATAAATTCTTTTCGTCCTTATAGTGAACTAAAAGATGAACATGATATCCTTTGTGGTCTTTCTCTACAGATTGCTCGATATATGATGATGGGTCATTCTTTTTAATTTTTTTCCTTAGATTTATCATCTGTTTTCTTAATCCTTTTTTATTTACTTGGACTCTTCTCCCATTATCTATTGAGATTTTTCTTATTACTACTCCTTTGTTTAACATATAATGCGTTTTTATTATTTAATGTTGTTTTGTTTGATAACAGATATGAAATCCCCATTAGAGTTATAGAACTCTTGGATTTCAATACAGAATCAATACATAATAATACACCTCATCTACCCTCATAGATTTATTGGAAATACTATTAAATCAATTCTTTTTGTTCAGAAAGATGAGATGAGTTATAAACCTTTGATTCGATTTTTTGCTTCTAACCAGAGTTCATGAGTTGGAGAGTTCTTTTTCTTGTTTTTGTAATACTCCAACATCAAAATCTTAACTCCTTGATGATTCATATTCATCATTTCCGATATATCTCGGACTGAGAAATATCTTCTACCGTCTTTGTTAACCCCTCTACGTTTACCCAATTTCCGATTCTCACCAAGATACTTATGTAAAGTTTTTGGGTCGATTTGAAATACGTCTATGATATCTCGCATAGAAAATATTTCAACCACATCTAGAAATTTTAGTAGTAGTTTATTTTCTTCACTCTTCACTTTTCTTCCTCTTTTACAATAAATATGTGTGAAGAATATTTTTCCGAAAAAAACCTACAAAAGTTTAATAGAACCTCATTTTTCCGTTTTATTCATTGGTTTACACCAATTTATAGAAACCTAGAGAATGTTTCGAATAAAGCAAGAAATGCCTCTTAAATAAACTCCAATCCCAATCTCTTGACAATTTTTTTTATCTGACAACACGTATTAAGAAGCAAATATGGTTTGCGACAGCTGAATGGATAACAGGCACGTCAAATTTTGCTCAGGTCTTCGGGTTACACGAAAGGGGGGGGTATGGGATAGCGACTTCTTTTGGGAAAGAGACCAATCTGAAATCCATAGAATTCTATTTGTTGAATTTATTATAATCTGAGACCTTTATCTCTTAAGAACTTATCAATCTTTATCCTCATGTGTTCTCTAATATCGCGATATGTATTTATGGTTATATAGTCGGCATTTTCTTTCATCAATCCATATTTGCAATCATCATTCTTACAGAAGATAAGAACTTCACCCTTGTTCGGTCTTGAATTCAACCAACTCATTTTTGAGTTACACTCTGGACAAACAGGTGTGAGTGAATCAATCCTTATACGTCCATCTCCTCTATAACTCCAAGACCATTTAATCCCATAGAATTCAGCAAATTTGTAGTCCCTGTAAGATTTCTTGAAATATTTGAGAAGGTAACTAATACAGATAGGCACACTTATTCCAATCAAAAAAATCACAACTGTTAAGTAGAATGGAATATTAACAGTTGAATTCAAGGATGAAATTATCGAAACAAGAAATGATTTTAAAGAACTCCAAAAAAACAATATTACACTTGAAGAAAGTATTATAGTAGCAATTACAATGGCAATAACATTGATTGACAAATCTCGAAAATATTCAATTATAGAATCCATACAGAATTAAGATTGAAAAATTGATTTATTCATTCATTTTTAGAAAAATTGCAAATTCTAATCATCCAATATTTATTTTAACGACTCTCTATTTAGTGTGTATCCTGATGACGTTGACCGGTTATTTATTTCTTGATATTGTCGTAATGAATAAACCTAATGATTTAATCACTACAATAATCAATGATTCCTAAGTATCCTAAATGCGGTTGTTTGAAACGTAGTCGATTAAATCACAACATATCTAAAATCACTACACTTTATGAGAATATTATACAGTAGAGTATCAACTTCCAACCAATCTCTCGAAAGACAAACAGAATCAGAAAAAGAATACGATTGGATAATTCGAGATAGAGGAATTAGTGGTTCCATTCCTTTCTTCAATCGACCACATGCGGATAAGTTGATTGAATATTTAGAATCGGGTT
>CAZVEP010000217.1:0-2557 GCA_964625635.1 uncultured Rhodohalobacter sp. | reverse complement strand
CCAAGAGAATATACTTATAGGTTTATCAGTAAATATGTATGCTGAGAGAAAAAAGTATTGGCTAAATGAACAGAACATTGATCGGGTAGACGAGTTTTATACTGATAGTTTTACAGACCGACCGGTAATGGATATATCAAATAAGGTCTATATTGTTGAAGATGGCAAAAAGAGAAAATTGAATAACCTGACGAAAACTCAATGAATATTAATAAAATTAAACGTCATATTAGTAATATTCCGGGTTGGAGAACAGGTCGCAAGCTGTTAGTAATAGAGTCTGATGACTGGGGAAGTATCCGGATGCCCAACAGGGAAGCAAGAAGCCGCTTGATTGAGCAAGAAGTTGTTGGGGAAGAAAACAGGTATAATCGGTTTGATACTCTTGCTGCAGCCGATGATTTGCAGGCACTATTTGATGTGCTTCAAAAATATAAAGACAATCATGGAAAACAGGCCGCTTTCACTCCGGTTGCGTTATCAGGGAACCCTGATTTTGCAAAAGTAGAAAGAGACGATTTTCAGAACTACTACAGCGAATTGTTTACGGACACTCTAAAGCGATATTATAGTAATGATCAGGAAATATGTTCTCTATGGAAAGATGGGATTCGTTCAGGTATCTTTCGTCCCCAGTTTCATGGCAGAGAACATCTGAATGTTGCAGAGTGGTTACGCGCACTTCGTGGAGGAGATGAAGCTACCATGATTGCTTTTAAAGAACAATGCTGGGGATTTCACTTATCTGACAAGAACCATGTGAAAATTGAGAGTCTGCAAGCGGCTTTTGACTTATTTGAAATTGATGATTTGGAAGTACAGGCAGGAGCCATCCGTGAAGGCCTCCAAATGTTTGAGGATCTATTTGGCTACAGGGCATCATTTTTTGTACCTCCCAACGGCCCTTTTAATAACTCGCTTGAAAAAACTGCCGCTGAATGCGGAATTAAGTATATGTCGAAAGCTAAACGACAATTAGAACCTCTGGGGAATGGAAAAACACGAACAGTCTATCATACGCCTGGTAGCCGAAATGAGTACGGCCAGGTTACATTGACAAGAAATTGTGTCTTTGAGCCCAGCGAAGAGGGAAAGGATTGGGTGGATTCCTGTTTGAGTGATATTAAGATCGCATTCAGAATGCGAAAACCGGCCGTGGTTAGTACACATCGAGTAAACTACATTGGGGCACTGGAGGAGAATAATCGAAAAAGAGGGCTGAGGCAGTTGGATCAACTGCTTTCTTCAGTTACAAAGCAGTGGCCGGAAGTAGAGTTTATAACATCGGATCAACTTGGAGATATTATCACAGGTATAGAGACCAATGGTCAGTGAAAATCGCGCTTCAAAAAAGGTTAAGCCATCCTTTACAGTAGATGTTGAGGATGGAATATCAATTGCTATGCGAGATTCATTTGGTATTGATATAAAGCCGACAGAGCGGGTGTTGCGATTAACGGATCGAATATTAAAAATTTATTCAGATCATTCAGTTAAGGGCACATTTTTTGTGTTGGGCCTGATTGCAGAGCACTATCCTGAGCTGGTTCAGCGAATTGAAAAAGAGGGACATGAATTGGCAGTTCACGGATACCACCATCTGCTGTTTACAAAAATGACGCCCGAAAAAGCATTCCAGGAACTGGATAGTGCAAAAAAACTGATTGAAGATATATCCGGAGCAGAGGTGTTTGGTCATCGGGCGCCTGCATTTTCCATCAATTCTGAAATAAGCTGGGCATTTGATGTTCTCGCGGAGTGTGGTTTTATGTATGATAGCAGTGTAATGCCCTGTAAAGGCCCGCATTACGGATGGCCAGAGTTCCCGTCAACATTAAAAGAAGTAAAAACAAAATCGGGAAACTCATTACTTGAATTCCCGATGTCTGTGACTTCTTTTGCAGGTAGAAAAATTCCCGCCCTTGGCGGCAGTTATCTCAGGTTACTGCCCTATCGGGTGAGCCGGTCACAGTTCAGAAAGATCCAGAAGAACTACCACCCAATCATTTACATCCACCCCTACGAACTGGACGACAGCCGCTATCCGGATTTCTACTTTGATCAGCTCAAAAAAAGCGGGTTTAAAAAGAACCTGTCGCTGAGGTCAAACTGGTTATTTAGGTCCAAAGTAGAAGAGAAGTTTAATAAACTAATGAAAATCGATGGATCTGTGTCGATGTGGGAGTTGATTCAGAACCACCGGGACAGCGGAAATATTGAAACACTTAATTGGAATCGCATGTAGCAGGACAGTCATCGGATGAGTTTCTTAGAAAGAACAACTTATCTTGAAAGAAATGAAAACACTCGGAAATGATTCATCCGATGACTACCACGTAATTTCCTCTCACCATGCGCCCTGCTCCCTGTAACTTGCGCCTTGAATCAGGTTAATAAAATTTATTCAAAACAGGATGCAAATTATTGCTTTCTAATTGCATACGGACGGGAATCTTAATAAGCTTATATTATAGCCGATAAACAAATGTAAGGCGCTTTTAGAAAGCGAAAAGACCGGTTAAACTTTAAAGAATAAATGCAGATGGAAGACAAAATA
>CAZVEP010000216.1:0-2591 GCA_964625635.1 uncultured Rhodohalobacter sp. | reverse complement strand
ACATTTGTTACATCCATCATTGAATAGGATAACCCGCCAACCACACCAAGCCCCATAGCTTCAAGATGAATTCGCCGCATCAGCTCGTCCTGTGTTTTCAGATGTCTGATATAAGCCAGAATCATACCGAGACCTACGCCGAAGTTGATCAAAATCGCAACAAGCAATAGCCAGGTAGTTGATTCCCAAATAAACGTTGGACCAAATGAAGCCAGTGCCATGGTCAGAACCCATGCGGCGGTCCATGTTGCCAGGCTGACCGTCTGCCGGTTCGTTTGGTTTTTCCAGCCGGTCAATTTTGTCATTTGCTTTTCCATGTCTATAATATTTTACTTTGTGTAATGTTTGCTCTACTAAATCACAGAAATCCAGCTTTTAAAGTCAAGTATACTTTACAAATTGTTTAGGTACAGTTACTGAATAGCCAATACTCATCATTGATTGACATTTTGAGAGGTTGGAGGGGGCATATGTGCAAACCTAAAATTAGTTGCAACAAAATCATCAATTCTAAAGATCTGAAGCTGTTCAAAAAGGGCGTCATCCCGCACTTGATGCGGGATCTCCAATCGTTGATATGGTCAGGAGATATCGCTTCGCGTGCAAAAGATGAGCGGATCAGGGTCTAGTATGACGGAATTGATAGCATTCTAACAATTTCTCGCCCTTTTTGAACGTCTTCATTGTGACATTTCTGTTAAAGTTAGCACTTAAAGGGGGGTAAATTACAGCAGGGCGCTGTAATCATAGCAGAATCATCCTAAAAAAAATGTAGCCCGCTGCTATCCAAGTAACTGCTTACCCACCATACCGAGCGTGAAGCCCAAAACGGCTCCAAAGGCTGGGAGCCAGCGCCTGTTCATTTTTGATTGAGGTGCGATATCCTGGAAAATGAGATAAAGAATACCTCCGCTGGCAAAGCTTGTGATGGATGCCGTAATCACCGGGCTATCTGCCAAAAACAAATATCCAGCAAGGGCTGCAATCGGGCCAAAGAAACTGGCCAAGAGAAGCATAAACAATATGGACTTGGCAGTACTTTCTCCCTCAACACTTTCCCTGAATGAGTTAAAGCCCTCCGGCAAATTTTGAAGTGCAATGAAGATTGCCAGCAAAAATCCCGTAGCCCGGCTCTCTACAAAAAGAGCACCCATCGCGATGGATTCAGGAACAAAATCCATCATCATTGCCATCAGGTTTGCACGGCTGCCAACCTGCTTTGATATGATATAGTCGAGGTAACAAAAAAGAGACCCGCCGACCACAAAAGTTATTACGAGACCGGCTGTTGACAAATATTCAATGCCTTTTGGTGCAAGTGTAAAAGCAACGGCAGCAACTAATATACCTCCCCCGAATGCAGCAACACCATGGGCTAACTCCTGCTTCAATTCGGTTTCTACTGTCACTTCGAATTTTGCAATGACCCCTCCGACAAGCGCCATCAGGCCGGCTGCCCAGGAGATAAGAAGGATCGTAAAAAGTTCACCCATAATGGTTACGTGTCAGTATTCAAGTACTATTATTGAATTTAACCGTCCTTTCTGTTTGATCAAAAAGCAAATAACCGGTGGTTATGACTCTGATTTGCTTATTCATTTCAAGAAGAGAGCTGGTTGTCCAAAGCCGCTTTCTCTGATTTCAGATATATAATCGAACAAATTGGTATCAGGTAATAAACATATATCCACTTCACCCGATCAGCCTTCCGCCACTGTTGATTACAAATCCATCTTGACTACAGGAGCATATAAATCCCTGAAATACCGGTTAATGTGTAGGTCAGACATAGAATCTTTAGTGCGTGATGTTAACAAATGTTTTAACCCGATTTCCCAGCCAATCTCGGAATTCAGATGTTGTTGGAGGAGAATGCTTACTGTTCTTTATCAATTCAGTTTCAACTATTGGAATGTGCGATTCAACACGTTCTATGACTTTGACTCCCGGAAATGAAATATCACCTTCAGCTCCAATAACCAAACAAGGCACCGTCAGGCTTTTTAACTCCTCATCTGAAGCTATAGGCGGGATTTTTAAGTTCGTCTCAAAATCATTGAATGAGTCGCCCAAATACCTTGCCCAATCTTCGTCCCAAGTAGTAAGTAAATGACTGACGAATTTTTGTAATCTTTCTTCGGTCGGTCTGATTTTATACATGATCATTGGCCAGGCTATTTTTGTAAACCCTTTTATAAGGGAACCCTGAGTTATTCCTGCGGGAACAATGAGAATCATTGATTTTACTCTCTCAGGGTAAGAGGAAGCAAACTGACGAGCAATAAAACCACCCAAACTCACCCCTAACAGAGGCACGTCCTGTAACTTTAGTTCATCAAATATTTCTTTTAACCATTGAGAATGAGAATCATCCGTGTAGGACAGGCGAGTAGGCAAACCTCTTACGGATTGTCCTGGTAAATCAGGCATGATGAGATAAAATTTATCAAGGAGCGTCCCTAATTCAGAAGCTAGATGGGCTGAACTTGTCATCATAGCATGCAAACAGACAAGTGGTGGGTTAGATGAATCACCAACCATCAGTACATGATTTTTCCCATAAGAAGTAGAAACTTCTATAGACTTAGTTT
>CAZVEP010000215.1:0-2613 GCA_964625635.1 uncultured Rhodohalobacter sp. | reverse complement strand
ATCAATTCTGAAAAGTGACATTGTTCTGGTAGATGGTATATGGTTAATGGTAGATAGAAAACAGATCTTCCGTCGGCTGACGGAGAGATCATTCTGTTCATTCAGAACAGAATGTGAGGGGGTGTCCAATTAATGGCTGAAACCCCTCAAAATAATTCCTTTCCCTAAAAGGAGAATGCGGCGGGATGTTTATTCTCCGAGCTTTGAAAAATTCAGTAAGACCCCTCGCTCCGCCAGCCGGCGGACCACTCCCCATCAAGGGGAGTTTTTATCTCTACACCGTAATCTCCGGCAGTCGCTTCTCGATCATCTCGCGCTTGGATTCGAGCCATGGCGGGAGGATCAGCTTTTGTCCGAGTTTATCCGGATCTTCATCCACATCATAGCCCGGGCCGTCGGTGGCAATCTCAAACAGCACGCCGCCGGGTGACCGGAAGTAGACCGAATGAAACCAGTGACGGTCAATCACCTGTGACGGACTCAGGCCCATCTCAAGAACCTTTTCCCGAAGTGATTCAAGTTCATCATCATCTTCGGCACGAAACGCCACATGATGGATAATACCTGTACCGTTGGCAGATGGTTTTGGCTCACCTTCCTCGATGATAACCGAGCTGCCAATATCGGCATTTGTAGTGTAGTGCCATTTGTTGCCATCATTTTCGGCTTCAGTAAATCCAAACAGCGTTTTGAGTACATCTGCTGTTGGTTTATGCTGATCGAGAAGTAATGTGGTTCCATAAAATCCACGAATTGTGTGCTCTGTCGGAACCGTGCTATTCTCATAACCCGGCAAATCACCGGCTTCATCATCAAAAACCAGTTCCAGGGCCATGCGGTCCGGATCTTTAAATCCAATTGCCTGCTTACCAAACCGGTCGTAGGGTCCATCAAAGTCGATTCCTTCTTCGCCAAAACGTTCGGCCCAGTATTCCATCGAACCGGATGGTACGGCCAGCGCAACTTTTACTGCTTCTCCAAGGCCGGGCTTCCCTTGTCGGGCCATCGGCCAGGGAAAGAAAGTCATGCCTGATCCGGGTGTTGCGTGCGCATTCCCATAAAACAGGTGGTAAGTTCCCGGATCATCCTGGTTTACAGATTTCTTTACCAGCCGCATACCGAGCTTATTGACGTAAAATTCGGCATTGCGCTGTGCATCACCCGCCAATGCGGTAATGTGGTGAATTCCTTTTTGATGCGTGTTCATAATAGGTTTACTAAAAGGGTTAAATTGTTTAATGTTAAACTAAATAGATTTTTTCAGAGTTCCAATAGCGCTAAAGACCTTGAGATGACGGTCAGGTAAAAAATGTTCATATTGTACCGGTGATTTTACTACAATTGCATAAATATGTAGTTGACTAACGGTATGATTGAAATCAATTGTAATGAAAATGGGTATGAGATATAAAAAACTCGGAGTGGCGTTAGGCGGAGGAGCAGCCTATGGAGCGGCACATATTGGAGTTTTGAAAGCATTTAATGATATAGGCATAAAACCTGAATTTATATCAGGTACCAGCATAGGTGCACTTGTTGCCGCTCATTATGCGTTTAAAACACCGATGAATGAGTTAGAAAAAATCGGAAAAGAACTTGACTGGCTGGATGTGACGGGGATAAAACTATCAAAGCTGGGGCTGTTGAGCAATGAACGGCTTGGAAAAACAGTAATTAAGCAGCTGGGCAAAGTGGACATTGAAAATTCAAAAATTCCGCTATGTATGATTTCTACAGATATTTGTTCAGGAAAAAAAGTAGTGCTGAATGAGGGCCCGCTCCATAAAGCTGTTATGGCCAGCAGCTGTCTACCCGGAATTTTTATACCGGTTGAATGGGATGATATGATGCTGGTGGACGGTGTTCTGAGTGAGAATGTACCGATCAGCCCGCTACGAGAAATGGGTGCAGAAGATATAATAGCAGTGGATTTAACAACCAACAGAAAGTATAAATGCCCGGAGGATATTATTGATGTACTAACCAATACGTTTGATATTGGGCTGAACAATATGATTATTGAACAGATGAAAGATGACCAGACCACAATTATTCAGCCGGAATTAACTGCCTATAATAAAGCTGATACCGGGAAAGCAGAGACTCTTATTCGTGAAGGGTATGAGGCGGCGATGAATGCTTTGGGGTAGATAATGGATGAAAGATGATAGACTTTTGTGGAAATGAGACATAGCATTTCTCATCTGTTAATAAGTATGCCAGGTGAATTGCTCGTTAGTGGCAGGCGAACCATACAGAACTTGGAGTTTTTAGAAATGCCATGTCTGGGGAGCCCAAAATCGTGAAGAAGAGAGACATAGCATTTCTAATCCGCTCATGGGCGTGATTGGTGAGTGGTACATTTAAGATAGCCGACTTGTTTAAAGTTAGGAGTCCTCAGAAATGCCATGTCTAAGAAATTCACCCAGGATTGGTGAAGACATAGCATTTCTCACCCGCTCATGGGCGTGATAGGTGAGTGCTATATTTTTGGTAGCCGACTTGTTTAAAGTCAGGAGTCCTCAGAAATGCCATGTCTAAGAAATTCACCCAGGATTGGTGAAGACATAGCATTTCTCACCCGCTCATGGGCGTGATAGGTGAGTGCTATAT
>CAZVEP010000214.1:0-2634 GCA_964625635.1 uncultured Rhodohalobacter sp. | reverse complement strand
ATCCCGAGGCTATCCACCATATCAGCGCTCACTAACAGAATCGAGGGATTTCACAATTTGCCATCCAATGGGATTCTTTGATGATTTATCACATCAACCCTAAAGAATAACCCCCCATTTGCAGATCAATATTTTTTATTCTACATTTGTAGAAACAGTTCTAACATTGTAGATGCGACATGAAACTTTCAAAATCTGAAGAACAACTGATGCAGTATATCTGGAAACAGGAACAGGCATTTATGAACGACCTCCTGGAGATGTACCCCGACCCAAAACCTGCATCTTCCACGGTGGCCACCCTGCTGAAGCGGATGAAAGATAAAGGCTTCATCGACTATGAAACGTTTGGCCGGTCACGCCGCTACTATCCGCTGGTGGAGAAATCGGACTATTTCTCGAAACATATCAATACGCTCATCAAAAAATATTTTGACAACTCTCCCTCAACGTTTGCGTCATTTTTCACCAAGGAAACTGATCTGACGGATGACGAGCTCAAGCAGCTACAGCAGATTGTGGAACAGGAACTTAAAAACCGACAGACATGATCTCCTACCTGATTTTCTCAACCCTCAGCATGGGTCTATTACTTCTGTTCTATCACACCGTTCTGGAACAGGAGAAGATTCACCATTTCAATCGCGGATTCCTCATCTTTGCTCTGATCTTTTCACTGATCGTCCCATTCCTTCCTTTTGGTATGTTTGCGGATACGACGTTATGGACGACTTCACCCACATTTTCATCGGTTGAGACAATTACGCCAGACCTGGGCCAATCTACAACTTATATGCAATCAAACCAGATAGAATCCGGGGCACCAGCAGGCATATCATTTTCACTCAATGACCTGGTATTCTGGTCTCTGCTCCTGATCTATTTCGGAGTTACATCAGCCCTCTTTATCCGCTTTTTGCGACTTATCCACATGATCCAGCTGAAGTCTAAGCGAAACCCAGTCAGATTGTATGAAGGGGCAACGGTTGTGCTTCACAATGAAAAAACTGTGCCCTACACATTCCTGAAAACTATTTTTGTAAACCGGAAACACTTTCAATCGGGTGCCATCACAAAAGATATTCTGCGTCATGAGCTGGCTCACGTCAGGCAGATGCACTCGCTCGATATCCTGTTCATCGAGCTTCTCAAGATTGTGATGTGGTTCAATCCGATGCTTTATCTCTACAAAAAAGCAATGATGCTGAACCACGAGTTTCTTGCCGACCAGGCCGTGCTTTCAACCGGAACACCCCTGACGTCATACCAACAGCTGCTGTTTGATGCCCTTCAGCTTCGGGCACCTCATGGACTCAGCAGCAATTTTAGTTTTTCAATCACTAAAAAGAGGTTCACTATGATGACCAAAACCCACTCACGTCTCCGTTCAGCCATTAAAATGATGCTGCCCGCACCTCTCATTATTGTGCTTGTGCTCCTGTTTGGGTGCGAGTCCAAATCGCCAAATAGTGCAGATATCCCGCCGGCACAAGATGAGATAGCGATTCAAATTACCGAGGGTGACGTCATCCGATTAAATGGAAAAGAGGTTAACATCGAAGCGCTTAACACCTACCTGTCTGAGTTGCCTGAGCCTCCTGAAGTCGTTCATCTTAATGTCTCTCATAAGGCTACATTTGGACTGATCACCGATGTGCAGCAAGTCCTGCGGATGAATGATGCGCTCAGAATCAGGTATAAAGCAAGCGACCGTGATCCGGCCACAACAAATGAGTTGGAATACGATCAGCTTACTGAAGAATTTCTCGACTCTGTTGGTGTTTATTTAAACTTACCGCCAACTGACATTCAAAGTCGAGAGAGTGTATACAATAACCTGATTCAGACCTACGATTCACTCAAAATAAAGATGGACCAATTTCCTGATGCTCCGCCACCACCGCCGCTTCCGCCATCACCTGAAAGCAGAATCGATCTTGAACCGGAGGATATTAATATAGAGCGCCCTCCTTTACCGCCTCCACCGGTTAAAACCCGCAATCTCATGAACATCAGGATCGACCACACAGGTACAATATATATGAATGATGCCCCCGTTTCGGTTGATGAGATACTGCCGCGACTCACGGATTTTATTGCAAACCCAAATGGTGATTCCAACCTGTCTGAGGGTCCGGAATTTGCAGTCATAGGGATCAAGACTGATCGGCATACACCTTACGATATCTATTTAGACGCTTTAGATGAGGTCATGTTGGTGTATGATCAGCTTCGCAACAGTGCGGCGATGGAGCGATATGGTGTCACCTATGCGTCGCTTTCTGATGGGAGCGATCGAAAAGAGGCGATAAACGCTGAGGTTCCGAAACGAATATCCATTGCTGTACCAAGGCAGTGACGCTCAAATAGCATGGCTGACGGTTACTTCTCCAGCAGATTTTCAACAATCAATATTCTCTACTGCCACTAATTTCTCATTGCGCTGCGGCTACTTTTAAGGTATCATTGTGCCATCGACGTGAACGTACGTCCGTTTTAAATGCACTGTGCTTCACGACCCAACCATGCTATTTGAATCAAACCGGGAGCGCATCACATGCAACTCATCTTACTTCTATTAGGATTAAACGCAGGGTTACTAACCCTCGCTGCGGATCAATCTCAAACCACCAA
>CAZVEP010000213.1:0-2670 GCA_964625635.1 uncultured Rhodohalobacter sp. | reverse complement strand
CGATATAGTTGGCCCCGTTGATGGTCGCCACTTTAAGCGCATCGTGATTGCTCATACCGCCTTGTGTGAACATCCATGTTTCCCAATGGGCCGCAAGCCCCTGTAGCTGTCCGTGCGCGCCGATATTGACGGTCACGCCCCGGTCATGCAGTTCCTTGGCTGCGGCCGCACTTTCAAAGTGACCCGCCTCGTACTCCTCTTCAGGTACCATGATTCGGTGTCGTGAGCGGGAATCAACCACGCCACGTGGTGTATAGGTGAGCAGGCGCTCTTTCTCCCACACGTTTGTGTGCTGGTACCAGTAGTACTCACCGCTCATGCTGCCGTAGTTGACGACAAGCGTTGGGGTGTAACCTACATCTGAGGCTCCCCAAATTCTCAGGACATCTTCATAGAGCGGATAGATCGGCACATTATGCTCAATGCCGGTGTGTCCGTCGAGAATCATGCTCATGTTGTGTGTGAAGGTCGATCCGCCCTCAGGCATCACGTTGACGCCAAGTTCGCGGGCCGCCTGCAGAATTTGCTGACGCTGATCACGCCGCGGCTGGTTGTAGCTTTTCACCGAAGTGGCGCCAAACGCCTGGGTTCTGCGGATGGCCGACCGGGCATCATCCAGGTTATTCACCACGGTTTTCTGGACGTTTTCGGCTCCGTAGAGAATGCGTCCGGTTGAAAAGATACGCGGACCAACCATAGAGCCTGATTTCACCATTTCAGACTGTGAAAAGATCATCTCCGTATTGGAGGACGGATCGTGAGAGGTGGTAACTCCATACCCGAGATTGGCAAAATAGTGCCACTGCTGCTGCGGGCTGAGTCCCTCACGGAAATTACCGATATGTGCATGGGCATCAACGAGTCCCGGCATAATCGTTTTTCCATCCACATCTTCAACAAAAGCGCCATCAGGAATGATAATCTCATCAGCCGAGCCGATCGCTTCAATGCGATTGCCTTCGATCAGGATCGTACCATTTTCAATCACTTCATCGCCATTCATGGTAATGATGTGTGCGTTGGTGAATGCTACGAAACCTGATGGTTTATCCGTTTCGAGCTCGAGGCCGATTGAAATGCCGTCGTTTGGCCCAAGCGGAAGCTCTTCTTCAGAATCACCGCTCAAAAAGTCAAAGGCCTCTTCAAGTTCAATGGAGTAGTATGTTTCACCAAGCGTCCAGTTCAGTCGTTCGCCGTCGGATGACCACTGCAGGTTGTACCCCGCATCTCTAGCCACGTGTGTAACCGGAAAGGATTTTGTGTTTGCATGGAGATTCAGCTCCGATCCCGTTTTTGGCATAGGGGCGATGTAAACCTTATAAAGCTCGGTAAAGGCAATCCACTCGTCATCGGGGCTTGGCGTAAAGTTGATGGCGTACTCCGAGGTGAAGTGCTCCTTCTCATCTTCGCCATTCAGGTTCACGCTGCGGAAATTGGTATACGCCTGGTAATAAATTCTATCGCCGGTGGCATTGAACCGCGGCGTACTTCCGCCATCACGGATCATCGTCATCTCGCCGCCACTCACGGGCATCGTGTAGATCCCTGCATTTTGTGTGAAGGCGTATCCCTGGTGGTTATTGCCTGATTCCCGCCGGAAAACAAGCGTCTCGCCATCAGGAGAAAATGACGGCTCGCGGTAAATTCCTTTCACATCGGTGATAGTCTGTGGTTCCGCATTCCGACGATCCATCCGAAGTGTCTTGATCATACCAAGATCGCCATCATCCCAGGTTACGTAGGCGAGCATATTTCCATCGGGAGAGAACGCGGGTTCAAACTCCAGGTTTTCCTCGTTTGTCAGCCGCTCAGGCGTGCCATTTGGCAGATCCTTTTTATACAGATATCCGGCCGCGTTGAACACAAGTGTTTCTCCATCGGGAGAGGTTACGGCGTGGCGGATGGCTTGTGCCGTGAATGTGTCAGGCGCAGGATCAAATGTGTGCTGGACTGCCTCTGCAATTTCATGATTCATTTCAGCCGTGAACGGAATCTCTTCGATATCGAGTGATTCCACGTTTAGCTTGTGGATGCCGCCCTGCGCCCAGAAGATGAGATGCTCGCCATCGGGTGTCCAGTTAAAATTGGTGTAGGGTCCGAAAATGGCCCATGCCTGCTGCTGATCCAAGCTGAGTCCGTCAAAAACCGGCTTTTCAATTCCGGTTTCAAGATCGCGAACGAACATCACTGACTTAGTCCGAATTCGTTTGATGAACGCCATTTTGGAACCATCAGGTGATATGGTGGGTGAGATTGCGCCGCCGGGTCCGCCCGTGACGCGTTCAATATCACCGTCTTCGCGGTCATATCGGTTAATCGCATAAATCTGACTGTTCGGATCTTTGTTGTACTGAAAATATCCGCCGGGGTACACATCCTGACTATAGTAGACATATCGGCCGTCGGGTGACACAAAGGGCTGACCCGCATCCTGCTGATCATTTGGCCGTTCGGTAAGCTGAATGCCCGAACCGCCGGTGATGTGATACATCCACATTTCGCCTGCTCCGAGTGAACGGGATGATGTAAAATGTTTTCTGGCCACAAGGTAGTTACCATCGGGTGTCCAGAACGCATTATTGAGAAGGCGAAAGCTCTCTTCGGTCACCTGGCTGGCATCCGACCCATCGCGGTTCATCACCCAGATGTTGTCGCCGCCGCCTGCATCAC
>CAZVEP010000212.1:0-2675 GCA_964625635.1 uncultured Rhodohalobacter sp. | reverse complement strand
AAACAATCATTACTTTTTCCCTGTGGAATGACGTGTCAGGCAGTGGCGTTAGAAGTGACAAGGAATTCGTCGTTAGTATTCATTAAATGCCTGTATTCATGTCATTCATCAAGAAACCATTACAAAAACTGTTAATCCTTACCCTGACAATTTTGTCTGTGGGATTGACAGATATCCGGGCACAAACCATCAATGACGTCATCGAGAGATATGACCTCTCTCCCCAAATGATCAGCTACCATCCAAATGGTGAGTGGATCATGTCAAGCAGCTCAGAAGGTGAAAACCCTTATCTGCTGATCCGGATCGATGATGTTAAGACCACAGAAGCAGAGATAGATACGCTGGACTACGGCTACTATTCAAATATTTCAAAGTTATCCAACGACGGTGATGAGCTTCTATACGGCTTCCTGGATACGTTGAAGACCGAGCGAAAAACCTACCTTCGTACGTATGAGGATGGCACATTCAGTGAGCCTGTGGACTTTCGCAAGAAGACCGGGCTGAATGCATTAACATACTTTATGATTGATGAACCCGGAAACGTCTATTTCTATACCTATGATCTGGATCCAAAAGGTATTTACAAAATTGAGAAAACAGCAGATGGTTATAGCGAACCGATGCTGCTCATATCAAACAGACCGAACTATGTACCTTTTTCTCCATTACTAATTGATGAGACAACAATGCTTTTGGCTCAGCATGGACAGGATGATAACAGTGTAAACGGAATCTACGTCAGCAAAAAAGAAAACAGCCGGTGGTCAACACCCGTAAAGCTGGAAGGACTGCCGTATGGCTGGAGTCTTGGTTTTGGGGAAGGGAACTCTGTCATTTATCTGATTGCTGAAACCAAAAAGGTGAGAATGATTACCATGCCAGAGATAGAAGAGCGGATTCACAAGGTTTTAAGCCGGTAAATTGGTATAACGACATTGCGATCAAGCGGCCCCGCCAACTCTTTACAATTTAATAACTCAGAATTATTTAATAAAAGAGAAATATAAACAAAGCTTTGGAAAGCGGGATCCGGGTTGAAACGCCCAGCGGCTTTGTTAACTAGTTTTACTTCTTGTTGTATATGACAGGAGTCTTGTACTTCCATGCCTCCCATAAACTCTCATTTACTAATAAATCAACCATGAAATGACCTACGTTGATTCTGCTTGTCCTACCTGCGTTGAAGATTGGACTTCTTATTTTGTTTTCATGGATTTCATATTCACTCTTGCTTTCTTCATCACAAAGTGAATCTGGGCGAACAGCTATCCATTCAATCTTTCCAGATTCCCCAACGTCATATACAAGATGATCTCCTGCAAGGATATTATCTTTGTGAGGAGGCAAAACAATTTTTAATACTGATAATATCAGTTCTTCCCCGAATGGATTTTTTTCTCCCTGGTTCTTATTTGTATATGCTGTTGTACTCATTAGAATGAGCTTCTTGGCACTATCACAAGATGCTATTGCCGCTGTAATCTTTTTAACAGCATTAGCAACCAATTTTTGTGGGTGCCCAAATAGTCCTTTAAAACTGATGTTATGACCAAGACAGCATACTACCGAATCGCAATCCAGTATAAGTTCTCGAATCTTGCCCGTGCTAAAGCTGTCTATGTTACCTTCAACAATCTCAATATTTTTATCTGCTGCGATTTTGTCTGAAATTGTGGCGCTTTCGCGTATCACAATTCTTGCGGAAATATTCTTATCCAATAAATTTGATACTACCAATTTCCCTGTTGCGCCACTTGCTCCCAAAACTAACGTCTTCATTTAAACATGTATAAATATATAATGATTAACACGCCTAACGGACGCGCAATTTTTCGTTGATTCAATTCCATTTTACTATTTGACGCCAGAAAAACCAAAACGAGCAAGGAAGGGCGAAGCGAGTCCCGTTGAAGCGCTTGATCTTTACAAAAAGGATGTCCCCACCTAGATTAGAGTTTCGACACTAACCAACCCAGGGAGGACCTCATGATTCACGTAGGAATCGATTTACATAGCCGAAATATGACACTTGTAGCCATAAATGACAACGGAAAGTTGCTTGCTGAGGATAAGATGACCAATTACACGGGCGAACTTGAGCAGGTTTTTTGAGCCCTTTAATCAGCCTGTACAAACCGTAGTTGAATGTACCAGCTATTGGTATTGGGTGAGCGATTGGTGCGGTACGCACCAAATTCCATTAACCCTGGCCCACGCCAAGATGCTCAAAGCCATCAGCTATGCAAAGGTCAAGACTGACTCAGTGGACGCAAGGACCCTGGCCGAATTGCTGCGGGTAGGACTGATCCCGGAGGCTCACCAGTGTCGACGTGACCAGCGGGATCTGCGGGAACTCACCCGCGGGCGGCTGCGGATGATTCAGCGGCGGTCCGCGCTACAATCCAGTGTGTGGCAGCTGGCAGCCAAATACAATGTAATTGTGCAGGATGTGGGCTGGCGCTATCTGGACAAACTGGGTGAGTTTTTAAAGCAACAACTGCCAGAGGTGGCCCGGATAGAAGCGCAGCTTCTTCTGGATCAGATTCGATTAAGTCAGGATCACATCATTGCTCTAGAGCAGGCCATTGAGCAGCAAACCGGGTTTCATGAGGCAGTCGAGCGGCTCAAAGTGCTTCCCGGTTTTGGTCTGGTCTGCGCCTGGACGGTGA
>CAZVEP010000211.1:0-2745 GCA_964625635.1 uncultured Rhodohalobacter sp. | reverse complement strand
ACTGGGATCTAAAGCTTAGGAGGCTATCGTTCTATCCGGTTGAACTACAGGGTCATGTTGTAAAATACTACTGATTAGTGACTTACAGTAATATATTAGGTATATTGTCTACATAATTGTATACAATGTAGTCATTTTATGCCAAAGAAACCTGAAGATTTCGGTTACGAAAATAGTCTACACCAACACTATATTGATTCAGGAAAAATTCCGAAAGGAACTTTCCAGGTAAAAAAAAGAAATACCAACTACTACTGGTATTATACACTATCAAAGGGAAAAAATCGGACGAAGTATATATGTTCAGTTAATTGGGATGGAAAAGATAGTGATTCGTTTAAGAATGCAATTAACATCACAGAAAAAAAACTCAAAGAAGATTCCCAATCAAATACATCACTTCTAAGAGAAATCACCAAATATTTAAAAGAACTCGAAAATGAGATAACT
This sequence comes from uncultured Rhodohalobacter sp., assembly GCA_964625635.1. Taxonomy (GTDB): domain Bacteria; phylum Bacteroidota; class Rhodothermia; order Balneolales; family Balneolaceae; genus SW132. The sequence continues at coordinate 2,295 of CAZVEP010000211.1, read as the reverse complement.
AATCCTGCGAAACGAACTAAAAAAACTATTCAGGATATATCCTACCACATCAGAAAGTTTAGAGAGTTTGTTGAAATAGAAAATCTGACATTACAACAGATTCAGAAAAAGTCATTTCGAAAGGATTTTAAGAAATATATAGAATGGTTGGAAAAAGATTATGCATCACAATCTGTTCGAGTAATAATCACTCATACCCGTCAGTTTTTAGATTATCTTGTTGACCCAACATACAGAAGGAGTGTAATTGACAAACATTTCATTACTTCTCAGTTTGTGACGAGTGAGTTTAAGGTCAATCGAGGTAAGAATACCGATTTACAAGATAGATATTCAAAAGAAAACTATGATAAGGTATTAGATATACTAATTAAGGAGTCTCGGGAAATTTGGAGAGAATGGATACGAAATCCAAAATATGTTGATAGAAAGAAATCAGCAATTCTCATATCGTTGTTACAATTGAAGTTTGGTTTTAGAATCTCTGAAATTGTTGATTGTTATCTTTCGGAAAAGTTGAAAGACAAATCACATGACGGGAAAAAAGGCTATTCATACATCGACAGAGATGGGAAAGATGTATTCATATATGTATACAAGAAAAGAAAGTCTGGAATAGTGATGGTAGACTTTGAACTTGCGAGTTGGGACAACAAACCTCCTAAAAAAATTAACTTTGTAGATAGGAGTAAACCTAATCATCAAAGACCAGACTACTATACCAACATTATAGATGTCACTATAGAATTATTTGGAAACGATGAAAAGTTGATATCATCTCATTCAACACAGGTTTTTAAATTCATTAGGGATTATGTAATCGATGAATTAGAATTGAAAAAATATGGGATTACACGTTCACATGATTTCAGAGATTTTTTCATAAACTATTCCTTAAATCACCAAAAACAACCGATAGAATTAGTTTCAGAGATGGTAAGACATAGTCTTCAAACACTTCAAAAATATTATCAACACAGGAATAAGGAGATTTCTAAAGAAAGAGCGAAAGAGTTACAAACCTCGAAATTGTATCATAAGGATGAGTAATAAAGAAACCCGTTTAAAGAATAAAAAAATAAGAGAAAATATACCTACGGTAACTCTTAATGAGTTAATTGAAGGAGGGATAGTTGATAAATATTATCACTTACAGGAACAGAGAAGAGTGGGTGGATTAACTATGCCGAAAAAGAACAATACAGATTGGTGGAAGAAGATAGATGAACTATGTTCGAAATGAATTTATATCACAACCCATAATTTCAATTTTTAGGAAAATCTTTGATGTTTCTGCTGTTAAGAGTTATTCTAATTTAGATATATATAAGAATAACAGATTACTCATCAATCTATGTTTAATAAAATAATTCTACCTTTATTCATCTTTCTCATTACGCTATTTTTTCTTTCCTGTGGGACTGAAAATGAAACTGAATTCTCTGATGCAGTTTATTTGAGCAGTAATGGAGTTACCATAGTGTGTCCGGAAGGAGTGGTTGGAGAGGTTGGAGTTGTCGATGGAGTAAAGTATGAGATAGTGGATAGAAATCTACTCATTAAGCGAAGAGATGAGGGTAGTGATTTGAGTAAGGTTTGTGTTAGTAATGTTACAGATATGTCCCTTATGTTCTTATATGAATCTTTTAATCAACCAATTGGGAATTGGGATGTGAGTTCAGTTACTAATATGTTTGGTATGTTTAGGGGTTCACCCTTTAACCAACCTATTGGAGATTGGGATGTGAGTTCGGTTACTAATATGATAGGGATGTTCGCTTCTTCCCAGTTCAATCAACCCATTGGAGATTGGGATGTGAGTTCAGTTACAGAGATGGATTTTATGTTTGGTTTTTCCCAATTTAATCAACCCATCGGGAACTGGGATGTGAGTTCAGTTACAGACATGTATGAACTGTTTTCTAATTCCAAATTCAATCAACCTATTGGAGATTGGGATGTGAGTTCGGTTACTAATATGATAGGGATGTTCGCTTCTTCCCAGTTCAATCAACCCATTGGAGATTGGGATGTGAGTTCAGTTACGAAGATGATAGAGATGTTCAGGGAAACTTCATTCAATCAAGATATAAGTCAGTGGTGTGTTGAAAATATTACATCAGAACCATTCGGTTTCTCTACAGAATCACCTCTCACCGAAGAAAATAAACCAGTGTGGGGAACTTGTCCTTCAAATTAGTTGATTAACTTTCCCAACCAATTGTGTTCCACATCCAACTATTTTGGAAATCTCTCGATAGGAATAACCTTTATCCAAGTAGTTTCTAATTTTTT
>CAZVEP010000210.1:0-2755 GCA_964625635.1 uncultured Rhodohalobacter sp. | reverse complement strand
ACGCAAAGTCATAATCAGTCCACTTTTTACTTTAGGTTTACAGTTGTACGTTGGCCGTAATAAATATTATCACTTTTAATTAATCGAAAATTCTATTGATATATGATGATAGATTTTCCATTTCACCAAGTGCCTTTTTTCCTTTTCTTGATTAAGCAACTTTGACAACAAGTATCTCTTTTTCAAAAAAAGTACAACTAAGACAGTTAGATTTTTAATTCGAAGATGTCTTTTATCTATGCAGGTATTATTCAATTATCCTAGACAGCATGAAAAACAGTAGTAATACAGCACCTCTATCCTTTTTGGAAAAATTGGGATATGGATCGGGAGATATGGCCTCCCAATTCTACATGGGTTTTTTCAATATCTTTTTATTGTACTACTATGTAGATGTCTGGGGCATTTCCCCAGCAGGTGTGGCTACCATGTTTTTATTGACGAAGGTAATTGATGCCATTAGTGACCCTACCATGGGTATTATTGCCGATAGAACAGAATCTAAATGGGGGAAATATCGTCCGTATTTACTTTGGGTGGCCATTCCCTATGCTGCCTTGGGGTACTTACTGTTTTTAGGTCCTGATTTATCGCAATCAGGAAAGTTAATTTTTGCCTACGTTTCTTACTCACTCATCATGCTGGGATATACGGCAATTAATGTACCTTACTCTGCCCTTTTAGCCGTAATACATCCGCTTTCAGCAGAACGGACAAAGGCTACTCAATTCCGTTTTGTTTTAGCATCTGTAGGTACGATTCTGATAGGGGCAACTGCTAAACCATTGGTAGATTTATTAGGAGGTGGGGATGAGGTATTAGGTTTTCGACTGACTATTATAATTTTTGCGGTTTTAACAATACTCCTTTTCTATTTCACCTTTTTTACCACTAAAGAGCGAATTCGTCCTAAGAAACACGAATCCAGTATTAAAGATGATTTGAACGTTTTAAGAAAGAATCTCTCTTGGATTATTCTTGCCATCTGTAGCATTTTGATAGTAGTAGGCCTGGTAGCCAGAATTTCTTCTACTGCTTTTTTTACCAAGTACAATATGGAATTGGGAACCGAAAAAGTGCTTTGGTGGATGGATTCCACTACCCTCATTATCACCTTTGGTTTTGTCGGGCAATTATTTGGGGCATTATTGACCCCTTCTTTTCTAAAATTAGTCGATAAACGAACACTGATGATTGCGAGCAATCTACTATTTGCAGGCTCTATACTCGCCACTTATTTTATTCCCACTCATCAATTTGCAGCCACGGTTTTACTATACAGTTTAGGAATATTCTCCTTTGGTATCATCATTACGTTGCTATTTGCTATGTACACCGACTGTGCAGAATATGGTGAGTGGATGTCGGGACATAATAGTGCAGGACTAACGGTTTCTGCTTCGATGTTTGCCCTTAAATTTGGTTCTGCTGTTGGAAGTGCGGTACCGGGCTACATCTTAGGCTGGTATGGTTTTGTGAAAGATCAAGTACAAACAGCGGAAGCATTGACAGGCATTGGTACGATGTGGAATTTCGTTCCTGCTATATTCTTTTTGGCGGCGGCATTATTGATGGTTTTCTATAAACTGGATGGTGACACGATGCAAAAGGTGGAGCGAGAGTTATTAGAACGACGAGGAGAAACTGTTTAAAAAAGCAAAAAAGGTAAGCCACTAAATACAATAAAAATAAAAGAGACCAATTTCTCCTCCCTATCATCGTCAATTAAAGACCATTGTTTACCACCTTAGATCCCATTATGAATCTGTGTCTAATTACACATAATTCTTGCAAGTTAATTCAGGAAAACTGATAGCTCAACTCTTCTTTTAAAACCAGCTCCTCTCCCTACTCCATTTCTCACTGTGTCCTTTTTTGCTCCCCGGGTAAGACTCCCGCGAAGGGATGCCCTTGGCTGAACCTACGCTCCGACAGCTGTCGGAGTAACAGCCGATTGCTCTGCACGTAAATAGTTTACAGATAGTCGTTGATCCTGATTATTCCGTTAATTAGCAGACGTGTCATCTTCTTGCTCTTCCATCCTTTCACGAGGCGTTCAGCGGCCTCAGCTTCTTCACATGTCGCAAAGCCGTAGCGGAACACAATGCACCATGGCCGGTACCGCTGGGTGAAGCCTTTTGATTCACTATTATGATAATCCAGTCTGCGATCAGGATCGTCAGACAAGCCGTAGTAATAAATCTCTATCTGCTCTGATCGTAGTATGTAAAAGTAGTAATTCATAGTCATAAAAAAATTACAAACCGCAATAAGCAATTTGTCCTTCTTTAAAAGCTCCCCGGAAGTAGCGGACTTGCGAATTTTGTTCTCTATAAAATGGTCTCATAGGGCATTAAACAGAGGTCCAAAAGGATATCGCTTTGAAATTGACTGGCAAAAACTGCTCGAAATCTACCCTTTTTTGAATCATGCGAACCTTTGTAAACCGGTTAAATCTGTTAACTCTACTGACAAGACTGGCAGGTATAAAAGTGAAAGCGGCGTATGAAAAAGTGATTGAAGAGCGCGGATAAGCCAGGCATTTTATTGATTCAATCAATGACTTTGTGTAAATGAAAGGTTCCATTCGTAATTGAACGGAACCTTTTATTCATAGCATTGTCTCTACTTAATTTATTCAAACTCGATGATATCAGCTGTAATAGAAACCGATGCCTTTGTATAAACCATAAAGTTCGTCGTGTTGGAGTCATATTGAATGTTAATAAGCGCTAGTGTTCTCCCTTCTATCGAT